>CAZEBY010000109.1:0-5214 GCA_964510565.1 uncultured Lachnospiraceae bacterium
CCCCAGGATAAACTCAAGTTTATTCATATTGCCGGCACCAATGGCAAAGGATCGACCTCCACGATGATCGCCACGATCTTAAAAACTGCCGGCTACAAAACCGGTTTATTTACCTCCCCGTTTCTGGAAGCCTTTAACGAACGGATCCAGTTAAACAACGAGCCCATCGATGATGACAGCCTGGTCGCTGCCACCAGTTTTGTCAAGGAAAAGATTGAAGTACTGCTCGCGCAGGGCGAACCCCATCCCACCGAGTTTGAAATGGTGACGGCCGTAGGGCTTCAGTATTTTTACGAAAAACAGGTGGACTTTGTTGTGCTTGAAGTTGGTATGGGCGGACGACTTGATGCCACCAACATCATCAAAGATCCATTGGCCGTGGTGATCATGGGCATCAGCAACGATCATACCGATTACCTGGGGACCACCCTGGCTGAAATCGCCTTTGAAAAAGCGTCGATCATCAAAGACGGCTCGGATGTGGTTGTCTATCCTCAGGATCCCGAAGCCTTAAAGGTTATTCTTGACTTTGCTGAGTCCAAAAATGCCAATATGGTTTTGGTTAACCCCGATGATATTTCAATTTTAAGCCATACCACCCGGAATCAAACCCTAAAATATCGGGGCGATCATCTCTATCTTGATGGCTTTTCCTTAAAACTGCTGGGCGATCATCAGTCGCTAAACTGCCTGACCGCCCTGGAAGTCATTGCCCTACTCAATCGCAAGGGCTATTCAATCAACTCCGGAGCGATCAAACAAGCGCTGGCTAACGTTGTTTTTCCGGGACGTTTTGAGATCTTTATGGAAAACCCGGTAGTCCTGATTGATGGGGCACACAACAGCAACGGGATTCAGGCCTTTGTGAACAATATGAAGCAATACTTTCCCAACCGGACTGTCAACCTGTTTTTTGGCATGCTGGAAGACAAGGATATCGAAGAATCGTTATCCTATCTGGTGCCCATCGCCAGCACCATTCACACCCTCACTCCCAATAGCGACCGGGCCATGCCGGCCGAAAAAATGGCCGCCTTAATCAGTAATACCTATGGCAAAAGCGTCGATTTCTATGATACCATGGACGCGGCTGTCAACAGCATCGATCGGACCAGAACAGACGAGGTCAATGTTTTTGTGGGCTCCCTTTACATGATTGGAGAGGCCCGCACCCTGATCCGAAAACATTTGCTGTAGAATAAAAAAGCAATAAAAAGCCAATGATTGTTTTATTGTCTGTCCTTAGACAGGCAAGACTAATCATTGGCTTTTTTTATTCCAGAGCACTGCTCAGCAAACGGATGACTGCTTCTTTATCCGGCGCATGAAAGAGCTCGTTGCGGATCACCGTGGCATGGGGAAGCCCCTTGGTATAGGCCGCCAGATGCTTGCGCATTTCCCGAAGCCCGGCTTCTTCATTTTTCAAACAGGCCAGCCAATCGATGTGTTTGATGGCAACCTGAACCCGTTCCTCGGGAGTCGGTTTGGCGAGCACTTCACCGGTTTTTAAATAATGATTGATTTCCCGGAAAATAAAGGGGTTCCCAATGGCCGACCGGCCGACCATCAAACCATCGACTCCGGTCGATTCCAACGCCTTTTGGGCCGCTGCGCCACTGTTGATATCGCCATTTAAAATAATTGGAATCTTGGCATTTTTCTTGACCTCGGCAATAATAGCCCAATTAGCCTGCCCGGAATAAAAAGCTTCCCGGGTGCGGCCATGGATCGTCAAGGCGGCAGCCCCCGCTGCTTCAACCCCCTCTGCAATGGCCCGGATATTGATACTCTGATCATCCCAGCCAATGCGCGTTTTGACAATCAACGGCTTCCGTGAGGCCGCTGCCAATGCGCTGACGACTTTAAAAAACAACTCCGGGGTTTTTAGCAGGGCTGAACCTTCGCCATTTTTAGTAATCTTTGGGGCCGGGCAACCGGCATTAAAATCGAGAAAGGCATAATCGGTGGCATTGATATAATCCCTGACAACCTGTGCCAGAATCTCCGGGTCGGAACCAAACAATTGAATCCCGGCTGGTGCTTCTTGCTCGCAGGTCAGCATTAAATCAGCAGTTTTATGGTCCTTGTAATACAATCCCTTGCCGCTGATCATTTCCGTGAAAACCACCCCTGCCCCAAATTCTTTGGCGATCAGCCGAAAAGGCAGGTTGGTATAGCCTGCCATTGGTCCCAAAAAAAGAGGGGTTTCAATTGAAACATCCCCTATTTTAAGCAGGCATTTTTCTTGTTCAGGTACTGATTTTTCGTTTATCATCGGTTCTTTTACCTGGAGTTTTTGTCATGGATGATCTTTAACCCTTTTAGCGACAATTGCGGATCATAAACGTTGATCGATTTTGTTTCCTGATAGAACAGACGGCCATAGCCGCCGGTTGCCACCACCTTCATA
The DNA here is from genome assembly GCA_964510565.1 of uncultured Lachnospiraceae bacterium. Lineage (GTDB taxonomy): Bacteria > Bacillota > Clostridia > Eubacteriales > Eubacteriaceae > Acetobacterium. The sequence goes on from CAZEBY010000109.1 coordinate 2,411, forward strand.
TCCTTTATGCCAGTTTCTTTTTTAATCTGTTCAATGATGTACTCCACCTGACCGATATACCCATAAACCAAACCCGCCTGCATACTGGTGACCGTGTCCCGGGCCAATATCGATAAGGGTTTTTTGATTTCAATATTAGGCAATTTGGCCGCATTTTTCCACAGCGCATCGATAGAAATCTGGATCCCCGGAGTCGTAACCGCCGCCGCAAAGGCCCCCTCTTTGGTGACATAATCAAAGGTGGTCGCTGTCCCAAAGTCCGTAACGATCAACGGTCCGCCGTAAATGCTGTAGGCGGCCACTGCATCGACAATCCGATCGGCACCAACCTCAGCCGGATCCGAGGTATTGATGGGCATGCCGGTTTTGATTCCCGGTCCCACTACCATCGGTTCGACCCCAAAATATTTTTTGATGCCATTGATCAATGAATACATAATGTTTGGCACCACTGAAGCGATGATGACACTGCTGATTTTATCCACTGATATTTCGGAATTCCTGAAAAAGGATTTGATCAACACCCCGTACTCATCTGAAGTTCGCGGTGTTTTGGTGACAAATCGCCAAGAATAGGGGATTTCATCACCATTCAGCACCGCCAGTTCCGTATTTGTGTTTCCGACATCAATACCTAAAATCATTTTTCCTCCTGAACACTGGTTCCCAGCTTTTTATTAACCTTCTCGTTGAAGCGGCCTTTATCGACGATAAAACGTTGGTGAATCGCTTCGCCGACTTTTTCCACCGGATCCCAGGCATCGATATCAAAACTTAAGGCCCTTTTTTCGATGGCAACCAGGGTCGCCTTAATCCGAATTTCCACTCCCACGGGCGATGCTGCCAGATGTTTTAATTCGATGAAGGTGCCGACAGTAGTACTGTCTTCCGGTTGGCTCGTTTCCACCCCCTCAAAGGCAGTATTTTCCATCCAGGCCACCAGCCGGGGCGTTGCCAACACCGCTTCGCCACCACTGCCCAGTGCCAGGGCGGTATCATTTTTATTTACCAAAAACTTCTTTTCATAACTGGTTCCAATTTTCAGTTCTTCCATTTCTTCCTCCATGTCCTATTTTCCAGATTTTCTCCGTGCGCTTCTTCTTATCATCTTAAAAAAAGCCGTTGTGACAACGGCTTTTTTATGTAAACTATTCAATTTCGGCTTCAATCTCGACTTCAACCATTTTTTCTGCTTCCGGTTGTTCTTCGAATAAAGCTTTGAATTCTTCACCAGTAACGGTCTTATCTCTTAACAAACGGGTGGCAATTTCTTCGAGCTTTTCCTTATGTGCCTCCAAAATTAAACAGGCCCGTTCAAAAGCGTTTTCCACAATCGTCCGGATTTCCTTATCAATTACCGCTGCCACTTCTTCGCTGTAGTTACGGGATCTTCCCAGATCCCGACCCAGAAAGACTTCGCCGCTGTCGGCATGTCCAAAGGTCATCGGCCCCAGATGTTCGCTCATTCCCCACTCGGTTACCATGCTTCTGGCAATCTTGGTCGCCCGCTCAATATCATTGCTGGCGCCGGTACAGATGTCATCCAGTGCGATCTTTTCAGCAGCCCGTCCACCCAACAGACCACAGATATTTTCCAGTAATTTGCTTTTGCTCATATGCTGACGATCATCATCCGGCAGTGACAGGGTATAGCCGGCTGCCATCCCCCGGGGAATAATCGAAATTTCATGAACCGAGTCACAGTTGGGTAGGAGATGCATCACGATCGCATGTCCGGCTTCATGATAAGCGGTGATATGCAAATCATCCTCATTGACAACCTTGCTTTTCTTTTCAGGACCAGCAATCACCCGTTTTATGGCTTCTTCCAGTTCAACCATGGTAATCAATTTTCCATTGTGTCGGGCTGTCAAAAGTGCTGCTTCATTCATCAGGTTTTCGAGATCTGCCCCGGTGAAACCCGGTGTTCCTTTGGCAATGGTAGCCAGATCGACTTCCGGAGCCAGGGGTTTATCCTTTTTGTGGACATTGAGAATCTCTTCCCGACCTTTAACATCCGGTACACCGACTGTAATCTGGCGGTCAAATCGTCCCGGTCTCAATAAGGCCGGATCAAGAATGTCCGGACGGTTGGTGGCGGCGATAATGATAATCCCTTCGTTGACACCAAAGCCATCCATTTCAACCAGTAATTGGTTCAGGGTTTGTTCCCGTTCGTCATGACCGCCACCAAGACCAGCGCCTCGATGTCGACCGACCGCATCAATTTCATCAATAAAAATGATACAAGGGGCATTTTTTTTGGCATTTTCAAAAAGGTCACGAACTCGGGAAGCACCGACCCCGACGAACATTTCAACGAAATCGGAACCACTGATGGTAAAAAATGGCACTGCCGCTTCTCCAGCTACCGCTCTGGCCAGAAGGGTTTTCCCGGTACCCGGAGGGCCAACCAATAAGATCCCTTTTGGTATCCGGGCACCCAATTTGCGGTAGCGATCCGGGGCCTTTAAGAAGTCAACCACTTCTTCCAATTCTTCTTTTTCTTCATCGGCACCAGCCACATTTTTGAAAGTCACCTTGGTTTCTCCCTCAACGTGAAGTTTTGCCCGACTCTTGCCAAAAGACATCACTTTTCCGCCACCGCCGCCAGCCTGCTGACTGAAGACCAGGAAAAACACTACCATTAAAACAATCAGCACCACTGACGGGATTAACGAAATCCACCAGGAATCCTGCTGTTTAGTAATGGTTACTTTCACATTGTTTTCTAAAATATACGGTGTTACCTGTTCGTCTATTACATATTGCGGTACCACTGCCTCAAATTCTTCGCCACTTCG
>CAZEBY010000110.1:0-5155 GCA_964510565.1 uncultured Lachnospiraceae bacterium
CCATCCAGCCGATCAGATGGGAGCCCCCATAACTGACCAGTGGATCAATCCGGCCTTCGTCCTTGGCCCGCTTGATGACATCCATGGTGGTGCCGCAGTGCAGTGCCAGGAAGCTGACGCCTTCAGCTGCGTGTTTTTCCATCATTGCAAACATGTCATCGGCGGTCATATCCAAAGCGGTACCGTATTTTTCCTGAGCCATGGCCAGGGTCTGATACAGGGGCAGAGTGCCCACCGGCCGATCCACAGTAGTTAAGACTTTTTCACGCATCGCGTCAATCGGGCCCCGGACACTTAAGTCCATCAGGGTATCGGCCTTGGCCTTAACGGCTTGGTCAATTTTAGCCATTTCACCGGCGATGGTGTCGTTAACTTCATACATCCCGACGCTGGCTGAGACTTTGGTAAACAGTCCTTTACCGACAGCCACCGGGTTGATATGGGGGCGGGCGCTTTTAAGAATGACGATTTCACCAGTGGCTACTCCCTGGCGAATCAACTCGGGATCGAGCCCTTCTTTTTCAGCCACATAAATCATTTCGGCGGTGATTTCACCGGACCGTGCTTTTTCTAAGATTGTCATGGTTTCCTCCTGAATGTTTGTTGCTTTTTTGTTAGCAGTAAAATTTGGCAAATAAAAAAGTCCACAGTTATTTTAAAAAAAATAACTATGAACTTTACCGTCGTTCATTCAGGACCGATACATAGGCAGGTCTCCTGACTTGGGGTTCATCACGCGCCACACCTTCCCGTTAAAAAACAGTGGTTTCTGTGGTTTGCTCCGCCCTTACAGTGATGGGTTCGCTCAGGATTTTCACCTGATTCCCTATTCTCCTTTTGACTAAGGCACCATATGTTCGCTTTTTATTCATCTAGCACTAATTATACACACATAAATTGAAGATGCAAGAAAAAAATATAAAAATTTAAAAGCGTAAATACTGAAATAATGGCCATTTCATCTTCAAATGGGTAAATAAGCGCTGCGAAGACGCAAAAAGTATATTTGACACGGGTTTGTACATTACGATATAATATGAAAAATAAATAAACAATACGAAACGCAATTAAACACAACTAAATGAACAAAAAGTGGGTATAAAAATTTCTTTATCAGTATGGACACGGCAGTTTCGCAAACATCTGGTTTTGTCAAAATAGAAAGGAATCACGAATGGGTCAATCAAAAAAAAATAGTCTGATTGTTTTGAGTCTTGGCGTCGTTCTGATGATCACCATCATTATTTCTTTCTGGATTGGCCGTTATCCGATCTATACCAATGAACTTTTAGGCATTTTACTGTCAAAGATTCTGCCGATCGCCCAATTCTGGACCGATAAGGTTGAAACGGTGCTGTATAATGTGCGGATGCCCCGGATTGCTTTGGCCTGTCTGGTTGGCTGTTGTCTTGCAGCTGCCGGTGCATCGTATCAGGGAGTTTTTCAAAATCCGATGGCCGCACCGGATATTCTAGGCGCCTCAGCCGGTGCGGCCTTTGGCGCCGCTCTGGCCATTTTAAAGGGCACAAGCAGCACCATGATTATGATCAATGCCTTTTTGTTCAGTCTGTTAACCGTGGCCATCGTGTTTTTAATCAGTAAAAAGGCAAAAGGAAAAAGCACCTTGGGTCTGATTCTGTCGGGGATCATGGTCAGCTCGCTTTTTTCAGCCGGAACATCGTTTATCAAACTGATTGCCGATCCCAATGAGCAGCTTCCGGCCATCACCTATTGGCTGATGGGCAGTTTAAACGGGGCAACCATCCGTGAAGTACAGTTTGTCATGCTGCCGATGGCGCTCGGACTGGTGAGTCTGCATCTGTTAAGATGGCGGATGAACGTTCTTACCCTGGGCGATGACGAAGCCCGAACGATGGGGATTAATGCCAGTCGGATCAGATTGATGATTATTGTCTGCGCAACGCTGATTACCGCAGCCAGTGTTTCCGTCAGTGGGATGATCGGTTGGGTGGGACTGGTGATTCCCCATTTGTCGAGAAAACTGGTGGGTAATAATTATCAGCATCTGATGCCGGCAACGATGCTGTTTGGGGCCATTTTCCTGCTGATTGTCGATGATGTTTCAAGAAATCTCTTCACCACCGAAATCCCGCTGGGGATCCTGACCGCTTTTATTGGTGCCCCGTTCTTTATTTATTTAATGACAAAAACGGAGGAAATCAGTTGAGGATTGAAGTAGTAAATCTGAGTTTTGGTTATGGCAGTCGTCTGGTTCTTGACGCGGTCAGTTTTGTGGCAGAAGAACAGCAATTATTATCGATTCTGGGGCCGAATGGAGTTGGAAAAAGCACGCTGTTTCGTTGCATGTTAGGTTTATTAAAAGGGTACAGCGGTCAGGTGCTGCTAAATGGCAAAGACATTAAGGCGCTGAGCATTGGCGAGATGGCCAGAGTATTGGCTTATATTCCGCAGTCGCATTATCCGACCTTTAATTACAGTGTCTTTGATATGGTGCTGATGGGGACCACGATTCAGGTCTCACCTTTTTCGCGGCCTGGGAAAAAGCAGATCAGGCAGGTGGAGGCGGCGCTCGAACGAATTGGCATCAGTCATCTGAAAAATCGCGGCTATGCCCAGATCAGCGGTGGTGAGCGGCAGCTGGTTCTGATGGCCCGGGCGCTTGTCCAGGAAGCAAAAACGCTGATCCTTGACGAACCCACAGCCAATCTTGATTTTGGCAATCAGATCCTTGTTCTGACGCAGATCAAATCACTGGCAAAAGCGGGCTATACCATCATCCAATCGACCCATAATCCCGATCAGACCTTTTTATTCTCGGATCATGTTCTGGCAATGAAGGATGGAAAAATCATGTCTTATGGTGTGCCGCAGGATATTTTCACGGCTGAGCTGATTCGTAGTCTATATGCAACAGAAGTAAAGATCAAGAGTCTCTATGATGATCGCGTCCGGGTTTGTATCCCGAAATGCGCCATTTAAATGACTACTCACTAATTTTGGTCGATACCCCAAAAGGGGTTTAAGATAAAAAAATGAGAAAGAGGAGAAACCGAAATGAAAAAAAGAATGATTTCTTTGTTGCTGGTGATCTGTTTAATCGTCTCAATGATGGCGATGACAACAGCCTGCAACAACAGCGGCACCACTAAAGCCGCTGAGAATGCGACGACGAGCTTTACCGATTCAGCCGGACGGCAGGTGGAAGTGCCGGCCAAAATAACCCGGATTGCACCGTCAGGAACCATGGCACAAATCGTGCTTTTTGCCCTGGCACCGGAGATGCTGGTTGGTGTTTCGTCAAAATGGGATCCGGTCGCCGAGCAGTATATTGATGCCAACTACTATAATCTTCCGGTATTGGGTCAGTTTTACGGCAAGGGGGATTTGAATCTTGAAGAAATAGCTAAAGTTGATCCACAGGTTATTATTGATATCGGTGAATCAAAATCGACGATTGTTGCTGATATGGATGGCATCCAGAATCAGGTTGGCATCCCGACCGTCCACATTGAAGCAACCATGGATACCATGGCCGAGGCCTATCGCAGCCTTGGCAAATTGCTAGGTAAAGAAAAGGAAGCGGAAGTTTTAGCCAAGTATTGTGAGAAAGTCAACAGCAATACCGATAGTATCATGGCGAAAGTCGGTGATAGTGGAAAAACCAATCTGGTTTACTGTACCGGCGAAGATGGTCTGAGTGTACTGGCCAAAGGTTCATTTCATGCCGAAATCATTGATGCGGTCAGCAATAATGTGGCGGTTGTAACCGATGTTTCCAGCAAAGGGACCGGTAATCCGGTGGATCTCGAACAACTGATGCAATGGGATCCGGATGTGATTATTTTTGCACCCGGCAGCATTTACAGCACTGTGGCCCAGAATGAGGCCTGGCAGAATCTCAAAGCGATTAAAAATGGCACCTACTATGAAGTCCCGAACGGTCCCTATAACTGGATGGGTAATCCGCCTTCAGTCAATCGTTATCTGGGCATGATCTGGACCACGGAGTTACTGTATCCGGATAAGGCGCAATATGATGGCTATAAGGAAATCGCCGAGTATTATAAACTGTTCTATCATTGCGATTTGACACAGGATCAGTACAAGGCGCTGGTAGCCAATTCACTGTTAAAGACAGCCAAATAACAAAAATTTGACTTGCGGCAAAGAAGCCAGTACAAAATCGCAGACTCAGGTGTCCGTTTGATTTTGTCAATGCTTCTTTGCTTTTTAAATGTCAGACCGGTTTGAGAAAGTACGAGGTTGAATGATGAAACTGATTACGGTTGCGGGACCGCCTTCTTCAGGGAAGACATCGGTTATTTTAAAACTTATTGAGTGTTTGGCCATGCCCAACAGATGTGTCGGTGTGGTCAAATTTGATTGCCTGACGTCCTTTGACGAAATCAGCTATCAGGAAGCGGACATCCCGGTACAGATCGGCTTTTCAGGAAAGATCTGTCCCGATCACTTTTTTGTCAGCAACATCGAGGATGCGGTGCAATGGGGAAGCCAATCAGGATTTGACATGTTGATCACCGAAAGCGCCGGACTCTGCAACCGCTGTTCGCCCTATGTCAAAGGGATTTTATCGATCTGTGTGATAGATAACTTGTCGGGTGTCAATACCCCGAGAAAAATTGGACCGATGTTAAAATTTGCCGACATTGTCGTGGTCACAAAGGGCGATATTGTTTCCCAGGCGGAGCGGGAGGTCTTTGCGTTTAATATCCGCCAGGTGAATATTTCTGCCCGGATCATCTTTATTAACGGCATCACCGGTCAAGGGTCCTTCATGCTCGCTAAATATATCAAACAGGCACTGGATATTCAGACGTTAAGGGATATGAAGTTGCGTTTTACCACCCCGGCGGCGGTGTGCTCCTATTGCACCGGTGAGACCGTGATCGGGGAAGCATACCAGATGGGAATGATGAAAAAAATGGAGTTTAAGAAAAAATGAAAACACAATATTTTATAGAATTGCTCGAACAGCAGCAGCTTGATAAAATCATCGACGCGTACCCGATCACCGCAGACTTTCTTATCAATTACCGGTTGGATCACATCGCCAAAGATTGCCTGCTTCAAGCCGGCCTGAAAAGTGTGGCTGACGACGCGCTCGAAGATTTTGGTTGGAATCGCGATGACGTCAAGGAACAATTAGCGGTCT
>CAZEBY010000111.1:0-1079 GCA_964510565.1 uncultured Lachnospiraceae bacterium
TCCGCTATTTTAAAAAATCACCATCCCTTTTTAAAAGATGGTGATCAAAACTGTCGATAAAGAATACATTGTACCAACCAATTGTTATATATTAACAATTGGTTGGTACGGTATCAGTATAGCACCGCTTATTATACGGTCACAAAACCGACTTTTTTGCGTACCTTTGACAGGGTTCGCCAGGCAATCTGAGAAGCCTTTTCGGCATGGACATGCATGATCTGTTCCAGGTAGGCCTTTTCATTCAGTAGCCGGTGATATTCATTTTGAACCGGCAATAGCGCATCCGCAACCGTTTCGCCTACCGCCAGCTTAAAGTCGCCGTAACCCTTGCCCTCAAAATCCCGGGTGATCTCCTCCAGACTTTTTCCGGTGGCGCAGGAATAGATTTCCATTAAATTGGAAACCCCAGGTTTTTCTTCCCGATTATGGTAAACAGCCATATCTGAATCGGTAACTGCCCGCTTGAACTTTTTGATAATGGTTTTAGAGTCGTCCAGCAATGAGATAAAGGCGTTGGCATTTTCATCGGATTTTGACATTTTCCGGCTGGGTTCCTGAAGACTCATAATTCGCGCTCCGGACTCGCCAAAATAAGCTTCCGGCACTTTAAAGACATTGCCAAAATTCTGATTGAACCGAATCGCAATATCCCGAGCTAATTCGACATGCTGGCGCTGATCGTTGCCGACCGGCACCAGATCGGTTTGATAGAGTAAAATATCCGCTGCCATTAGCACCGGATAGTCAAAAAGACCCACCCGGATGTTTTCCCCCTGCTTTTGGGATTTATCTTTAAACTGGGTCATTCGGCTGAGTTCACCCATATAGGTTGAACAGTTTAATATCCAGGCCAGTTCCGAATGTTCCGGCACCATCGATTGTACATAAAGAATCGATTTTTCCGGGTCAATCCCCAGCGCTAACAACAGAGCGATCGATTCATAGGTTCGTCGCCTTAAATCCGCCGGTTTTTGGGGCATGGTGATCGCATGAAGATCCACCACACAGAAAAGGCAGCGATAATCCTCCTGCATCTGAACCCAGTTTTTCATGGCACCAAAATAATTACCGATGGT
>CAZEBY010000111.1:1179-5149 GCA_964510565.1 uncultured Lachnospiraceae bacterium
AATCCTCCTGCATCTGAACCCAGTTTTTCATGGCACCAAAATAATTACCGATGGTAAAGGTTCCCGATGGCTGAATACCGCTGTATACTATTTTTTTTACTGGTGTTTCGGTTGTCATTTTTTTCTCCTTATTTATTGGTAATCCATCAATTTAAGATAATCTTAGATTTGTCAGCTTCAGCGATTCACATTCAAGTTCCAATTCTTTGATCATCCGTTCGAAAATATCATAATCAGCAGTTGTCAAAATCTCTGTATTTCCGGCTTGTTTCTGAGTATTGAAATAGTCAAATTCGTTGAAGTACTTTTTGAGTTGATTAACCAGCCCATTGGCAGGATTGATCAATTCAAGCTCTGGATACATCTGTCGGATCGTCACTGAGACAATTGGAAAATGTGTACATCCGAGCAATAGTTCTTCAATGATAATGCCTCTTTTTAGTCCTTTTTGTAAAATCGGTTCAACCGCTTCCTTAATATTATGTTTTAAGATTTTTAAATCAGCCTGTCCATCGTTTATCACCTTGGCCAGAGTATGGGTACCCTGAGCGATGTATTCCACATCTTTGGTCCATAATTCCAGTTCCTTTTCATAGCCCCGGTTTTTAACCGTGGCGGTGGTGGCAATCAACCCCACCAAACCCCGATCCCGCCAGGTCAAGGTTTCTTGAACACCAGCTTCAATCACGCTGAATACCGGCACCGCGGCACTTAATTCAGCAATCAGGGAAGACAGGGTATTACAGGCTAATACCACAGCTTTAACCCCTCTATTTTCCAGATCACTGATAATGGTGTTGGCCAGCATAATCAACTCATCATTTTCCCGCTCACCATAAGGCATTCGCAATGAATCACCAAAATAGAGATAGTTTTCGTTGGGAAGTCGGTCTTGAAGTGCTTTCAGGACGGTAAAACCTCCGATCCCCGAATCGATGACACCAATGGGTCCATTGTTGTCCATATGCTCACATCTTTCCTGATTGATCACGGAATACGATTCCTTCTTCCTCACTCATCTCATCAATAATGGCCAAAGACTCCAGTGGGATTCCCTGCTGACGGATTAATGCCCCGCCATCCTGAAAGCCTTTTTCGATAGCGATACCGATGCCCACTAAAGTGGCTCCGGCCTGATTGAGCAAATCGATCAAGGCTTCGACCGCTTTGCCATTGGCCAGAAAATCGTCAATAATTAAAATACGATCCGTCGGGTTTAAATACTGTTTTGATACCATAATTTTGTAGGCCTGCTGCTTGGTATAAGAATAGACATCACTGGAATAAATTTCCTCGTCTAAATTTAGCGATACATATTTTTTTCCAAAAACCACCGGACAATAGTCAAAATATCTGGCCGTGCTGGTTGCGATGGCGATTCCTGATGTTTCAATGGTCAGAATTTTATTGACTCCCTCTCCGGCAAAGCGTTTGGCAAAAACCTTTCCCATTTCTTCAAATAGTTTCACATCCAACTGGTGATTTAAAAAAGAATCCACCTTGAGGATTCCCTGGCCTTTAACACGACCTTCTTGTCTGATTTTTTTTTCTAATAATTCCATTGACTGCTCCTTCGTATCCTAATCGAATTATTATAACATACTCTTATGTATTTGAACAACCACGATTCCGCTTCGCTCCAGCGCGGTTCGCGGGTAGTCGCCAACTACAAGCAAGCTTGTGATTGGCTCGTTGCCTTCGCGCAACCACGATTCCGCTTCGCTCCAGCGCGGTTCGCGGGCAGTCGCCAACTACAAGCAAGCTTGTGATTGGCTCGTTGCCTTCGCGCAAAAAAGCGGGAATTTCTTCCCGCTTGGTTGTTTGTTGTTTGCTGTTAGATTTTTATTGTTCTTTTTCTTTTTGGGCTGCAGCGATTACTTTTTCAGCAATGATCATTGGCGCTTCTTCATAGCGGACAAATTCCATCGCGAATTCGCCTCGGGCCTGGGTCATCGAACGTAGTTCGGTGGCATACTTGAACATTTCTGCCAGAGGTGCCTCAGCCAGGATCCGCTGTTTTCCACCAGCAGCAGACTCCATCCCCATAATACGTCCGCGTTTTTTGTTTAAATCGCCCATGATATCACCCATGTACTCTTCCGGTACGATGATGTCAATGTGATAGATCGGTTCCAGCAGTACTGGGCCTGCCTCCTTCATGCCTTTACGGTAAGCTAATGTGGCTGCCATTTTAAAGGACATTTCATCCGAATCGACGGCATGATAGGAACCATCATATAAAGTTGCCTTTACGCCGGTTACCGGATAGCCTGCCAATACACCCTCATTCATACAGGCTTCCAGACCTTTTTCAACCGCCGGAATAAAGTTTCGGGGAACTGCTCCGCCGACAACCTTGTCAACAAACTGGAATGGTGCATTCTGGTCATCACCCGGTTCAAAATCGACCCAGACATGACCAAACTGGCCGCTACCACCGGATTGTTTTTTGTGTTTTCCTTCAGCGGTTGCTTTTTTCTTGATGGTTTCACGATAAGGCACCTTCATATCAACCAGATTAACATCAACCCCAAATTTCTGTTTCAATTTTTGAGAAATAATTTCCAGATGCATTTCGCCTAAACCGGAGACCAAAGTCTGCTTGGTTTCCTTATTCCGACTGACTGTCATCGTTGGGTCTTCTTCCACCAATCGATGCAGGCCAGTAGCCAGTTTATCAATATCGGCCTTGGTTTTAGGTTCAATCGCCATTGAAATGATTGGTTTTGGCAATTCAATTTTATCATAAACAATCGGTGATTTGATGCTGGTTAAGGTATCTCCGGTCACGGTTTCGTTCAACTTGGAAAACGCACCGATATCTCCCGCTTCCAGCTTTTCAACCTCGATTTGTTTGTTGCCTCTGAGCACATAAATATGATTGGCTTTTTCTTTGACTTCCTGAGTTGCATTATATATTTCTACGGAATGATCGAGAACCCCTGACATGACCTTAAAGATCGATAGTTTTCCAACATAGGGATCGGCGATCGTTTTAAACACCAGTGCCGAAAAAGGTTCACTGTTACTGCATTTCCGTTCAATTTCTTTTTTATCCCGGGGATCTTTTCCAATTTCAAATTTCCCCTTGCCTGGCGATGGCAAATACTCAATGATCATATTCTCCAGTGTTTCTACGCCAATGTTTAAAACAGCCGATGTGCATAATACTGGCATTATTTCGCCATTGTCAATCCCCTGACGAATCCCCGTATGGATTTCATTCCGGGTCAGTTCTTCGCCTTCAAAATATTTTTCCATCAGACTTTCACTGGTCTGGGCCACTGATTCCATAATCATATCCCGATAGGGTTCTAGTTCCGCTTTCATTTCGTCAGTGATCGGCACATCAAAACAGCGGTTATCTTTCCTCTGGCTACCCGTCAAATCAACGATGTTGACAACCCCATTCATCGCCTCTCCCTCACCCATTGGTAATTCAAATGGCACAACCTTATTGCCGAAGGCTTCTTTTAATTGATCCATGACCTTGGCAAAAGTGGCATTTTCACGATCCATTTTATTTACAACGATAAATGCGGGAATATTTGTTTTTTCCAAAAGTTCGATGGCTTTTTCAGTTCCTACCTGAACGCCTGACAGTGCATCGATAACGATTACAACCGCATCTGCCACTCGAAGTGCCGCATAGGCATCCCCAATAAAATCAAAATAACCTGGCACATCAATAAGATTGATCTTATGTCCACCAAATTCTAAAGGAATAATAGATGATGAAATTGAAAACTTGCGTCTTTTTTCTTCTGGATCAAAGTCCGATAGGGTATTTCCCTCATCAATTCTTCCCATACGATCAACGGCACCTGCATTAAATGCCAATGCTTCAGTCAAGGTTGTTTTTCCGCTCCCACCGTGACCAAGTATAAGAATGTTACGGATGTTCTTTGTTGGATACGTTTTCATGCTGTTTCCCCCTCGCTTATTTTGCCAATGATTTAATTGGTTTTTT
>CAZEBY010000112.1:0-4938 GCA_964510565.1 uncultured Lachnospiraceae bacterium
TAAAATGCCACCACTCCTGCTGCATCGGTTCAAATCCTTCTGAACGCATCAGATAGCGAAGCTGTACTCGATTTTTGCTTTGCTCCAGGGTAAGATGATCATAATCGCTGTAGGAGACTTCAGAGAAAAAATCAAATATTCCACCCATATCGATTTCTGCACCAGTCTCGATATTGACTACCGTCAGATCTACCGTACTGCCCCGAGTATGTGAAGATTCTGAGGCGATAAATCCGCCCTGAAAAACTTCCTGCCGGGTTTTTTCTGGATAATAAATGTTTTTAGTTTTATTGTCCTCTTCCAGTTTTCCCCAGCGAACAAAATGATCCACTGCCCGTTTGGGACGATATCCGTCAAAAACTTTTAATCCAAACCCTTCTTCTAGTAGTTGTTTCTGAACCCGCCCCAGTGCGATCGTTGCTTTTTTAGTCAATAAAATAATTGGTGCTTCATAACCGTCAATTCTTTGACCGACGAAGTTATCGCCCGTATAGTATTTTACGTCCGTCATGATTCCTGGTATTTCTATGGAAATATCCACAAAATCATCAGGACGGACAATCATAATTTTCTTCATTGATTTTCCCCTAGTTCCACGCTGAAAATGTTTATCTGTTTATTTTATACGATGACTGACACGATTACCAGCAATAATTAACAAAATCAATGAAAGCATTCACAAATCTACTCTATTATATGATCCGCTATGCAATGCTGTATATTTGGATCATTTGATAATGTCCAATGCAATACGGCCATCCAAAATTTCGACAATACGATCTGCTTTTTCAGCAACCCGCCGATCATGGGTAATGATGATAAAGGTGGTTCCCAGTTCCTGATTGATTTTCCGAAAGAGTCGATAAATACTCTCTGTGGTCTGAGAATCGAGATTTCCAGTCGGTTCATCGGCCAAAATAATTTTCGGCTGATTCATCAGTGCTCTGGCAATCGCCGTTCGTTGCTGTTGCCCACCAGACATATTGGTAGCCAAATTATTCTCCACTTTTTCAAGCCCTACCAGATTCAGTATTTCTTTTGCCCGTTGCCTACTTTTTTCATCGGCCTTGCCATTGGCAATTCGATAGGGCATCAGCACATTTTCCATAGCAGTGAACTCTGGCAACAAATAGTGAAACTGGAAAACGAAGCCCAGGGTTTCATTTCGCAAATCGCTCAATCGTCCTTTGGACATGTTTTTGGTGGATATCCCATTGATTATTACTTCCCCTTTTGTCGGCCGATCCAGGGTTCCTAAAATATTGAGCAGCGTGCTTTTACCGCTGCCTGATTCGCCAATAATGGCATTAAATGACCCTGTTTTAAAGCCCAGGTTCAATTCATGCAGGGCGACCGTTTTGATTGTCTTGCCGTATACCTTCGAAATACCTTTGACCTCGACTACAAAATTATCCATTTTTAATGACCTCCATGGGATCAAGCTTGGACACCCGAATTGCTGGAATCAAAGCAGCCAGGGTTGAAGCCATAACGGCAATCCCCGCTGAAATTCCAATGAAATTCCAGTCAATAAGGAAGGGCACTAGGGAAGACCCATCGGGATTGGTGACAAAGGTGGCAAAAGACCAGCTCAAGCCAATTCCCAAACCAACGCCAACAAAAGCACCCAGAATACCAAGCAAAAATCCTTGAAACAAAAAAACCAGGCTGGCTTTCGGATTGTGCATTCCCATCGCCTTTAGGATACCGATCTGTTTGGATTTTTGCACCACACTGATCGCCAACACACTGGCGATTCCCAACACCACCGAAATCATCACAAAAACCTGGATCATCAGACTTGACGCGGTTTGACCAGAAAGACCGGATAATAAAGCAGCATTTTCTTCTTTCCAGTTTGTCACCACTAAGGTGTCATCATTTAAGCGTTTTTCAATCTCTCCTGCCACTTCATCGGCAGCAAATACATCGTTTACCTGCATTTCGATCTGTGAAACCCCTTCGCCTGTTTCCAGAAACGCCTGTGCCGCACGATCATTTGTCAGAATCCATGATTCGTTTAAGGATTTAACCTGTAAATCAAAAATACCGGTGATCAAAAATTTGCCCATTTTTCTGGCAGGGGTGATCAATTCAATTGTTTCTCCGCTTTTCAAACTCAAATTGTCAGCAAGATCCTTTCCAATGATGATTTCATTTTCATTCGTTGCCAATTCACCTTTGACAATCCGCTCTGATATTTTATAGATTCCCTGGGCGGCTTCCCAGTCAAACCCGCGGAGAAAAATTGTGGCTGATTCATCGGTTGTGTTTATAATAGCTGGCCCTTGAGTAACCGCTACCACGTTTTTTATTTCTTCAGGATCGACTGCTTTGATGGTTTTGATTTCAGCCTGAGGATCTAAAATAAAAGCGCCATCTTCGATAGGCGAAACGGTAATTTGCGACGCACTTCCCACTGTTTTGTCGACCAGACTTTTTTGGAGTCCGGTGATTAGCGAACCGATAAATATCTGAACTGACACCCCAATGGCAATGCCCAATACAATCAGAGCGGTTTGTCCTTTACTGGATTTCAAGAATCGAAGCGCGATATCAAATGCCAGTTTCATAATCTTCCCATCCTTTCGAGATCCTTACCACTGCGTCATAACCGTCCACATAGTAATTGCCGCCGATTTCTTTCACCACCGTCAAATTATCTTTGAATGCCGCTCCGCCCAAGATAATGGAAATTTCGTTTCCCAGAATTTTTCGAACATCTTCAATGGTGCGTTTGGCGGCAACCAGATTGAAATAATTGCTGACCCCCATGGCAACGACCTCCGGTTGCAATCGCACGATTGCCTGCAGAAGTGCTTCTGGCGGTGTATTGCCCCCTAAAAAAAAGACCTGATGACCACATAAACTAAAAAAATCAGCAATCATCCGGGCCCCAATATCATGGTATTCCTCCGCCGGACAGAAAACTAGAATTTTTTTTCTGCCCTTTCTAAAACTGTTACGCAATCCTTCATTTACGACCCGGGGATAACAATATTCAATGACCGTTCGGACAACCGACGTTCTAAAGTGTTCTTTCCAGATCGCTACCGATTCCCTTTGCTCTGCCAGTTCCATTTTGTTTTGAACTGGAATTAATAACTCATTGTATAACTCAACAATTCCGACTTTGCCTGTCTCCAGGGCGTCAAGAGCTATCCGCACTGCATTTGGTTTATCATCATTTTCCAGACATTCCACAAATTTTTCAAACAACATATATACACCACCCAAATTTAAATTGATTATCTGAAATTTATACCCTTGTCCGCCTTAAAAAAACATCATCATGCATTTCATTTGTATTTATTCAAAAGAAAGAATCCCTGTAAATAAAAATTTACAGGGATTCACTTAAGCTCATTCACAATTAGAGGTCAATAACCCATTTTCCAATGTTTTCCAATTTTTCTTCTGTCAATCCACAGTCAAGTAAATATCCAAGCTCATCTAAAGTGCCTTGTCCCAGGGGAACTAACGTCGCTCCTGAGTCGCTACCCAATGCAATCTTCACACCTATTGCATCTGCTTTTGTTACCATCCACTGATGTTGTCTAAAATATGCTTCCGAAACTTTTTGATATTTTTTCATCGGACTACTTTCATTGCATCTGGCGATATTGGCAAAAGGTGCCAGCGTCGGCACCCAGATAATGCCACTTTCATACATGGCATGAAGGCATTCATCATTGATTCCATAGCCGTGCTCGATGGTATCCGCTCCGGATTCTAAAGCGATCATAATCCCCTCTGGCGTGTTGGCGTGAACCATGACCGATAAACCCTTTTGATGGGCATGATCAATCATCTCCGAACATTCACTTTTAGAAAACCCTACCGGACCTGAAGTACCTAGTTCAGTAAAGCTCATGATCCCGGTTAGAATGATTTTGATAAAATCTGGTTTTTTTTCGATGAGACCATTCATCTTTTTGATACCATCTTTCACATCATCAACAGATTTTCCTAAAAAATCACCGTAATGGCCTCTTTTATATAAAGCATGAATGGGAGTCTTAAAAATAAGATCGGAATCTTTTGAAATATCTCTGAGAATTATTCCAATTCCTGAACCATCCCCGCCATCACGGATTGCCTGCACCCCTTTATTCTGATAGATTTGAATCAGGTCTTTCATCACCTTAACCGACGATTCGTCAACTACATCAGATTTTTTCAATCCTCTTAGCTGACCCAGCCCACAATGAACATGACAATCAATCAACATACTTTTTTATTTACACAAACATCATAAAGCACTCTACTGCTTCAGATCTGTTTATCTTTGTTACCATTATTGTTGTTCTCAATTTATCACCAACCTGTAAACCTGCGATATCCTAATTTTGGTACTTTTTTAACCAAAATAAAAGCTCCTCCATAAGTTGAACAGTTTATTTAAATAAACTGTTCTCCTCAAAATGAGCAGTTTATTAGATAAACCACCCATCTTAAGAGGAGCATCTTAGAATCTCCGGCTCGGCCGGCATTCCGTTTGAATTTGTTCTTAAACGACTGGAGTTATTGGTGCAATACCAGCTAAGTCAAGAATTTCTGGAATTCTATTTTCCCAACCTAATGACATGATATGAACGCCTTGAGCATAGTCTTTACATTCTTTGATCAGACGGGCACAAATTTCAACACCAGTATCACCAGCTTTGGTTTTTTCTTTATCTGCCTGTAATTCAGCAATCATTTCATCAGGAACATGAACACCAGCTACATTGGCATTCATATATCGGCACATACCAACATTTTTAGGAATGATCAGACCAAGTTGAACTGGTACGCCAAATTGTTTAGCCTGTTCCATGAATTTGATGAATTTTTCTGGTTCATAAACGCCCTGAGTTTGGAAATATTCACAACCAGCTTTCACTTTTGCTTCCATTTTTGCCAACTGAACATCGACTGAATCACTACATGGTGATA
>CAZEBY010000113.1:0-4862 GCA_964510565.1 uncultured Lachnospiraceae bacterium
GGATGTCATGACAGTGGAGCATGACAAGCGACGTTAGAAAATCTGTTGATAAGAGTAAAAATAGGTTGATGCGACATGAAATTCTAATATGTAGGGATCATGCGTTTCCCGGTCTTGGCGGGCAATAAAACTTGCTAGACAAAGATGAATCATTATAAGACGGAGAATTCAGGAGGTTAAGATGAAAGAATCGATCAGAAAAAAAGTATTGGATTTAGGTGCCGATGTTTGCGGCTTTGCCGGCATTGAACGATTTAATCAGGCCCCGGAGGGATTCCATCCGGGCGATCTGTATCGTGATTGCCAAGTGGTCATCGTCAGTGGTTTTGCTTTACCAAAAGGTCTGTTTGAGGTTAAGCCGGACCTGTTATATGGTCATTTTAATGATTTGACCATGCCTAAAGTCGATCAGATCACCCTGATGACAGCCCGCATAATCGAAGATGAGTATGGTGGCACAGCGGTTCCGGTACCTTGTGATGGCCCTTATGAATATTGGAACAGCGAAAAAATGGAGGGACGGGGCTTAATCTCAATGAAACATGCGGCGGTCAATGCCGGGATCGGAACCTTGGGTAAGAACACCTTGTTGCTTAATGAAAAATTTGGGAACCGCTTAACCGTTGGTACAATTCTTTCAAATCTCCACATCGAATCAGATGATTATGCCGAAGCGCTGTGTATCGAGGGCTGTAATCACTGTTTAAAAAGCTGTCCGGTTCAAGCATTGGGTGAGGAATCGGTTATTCAGCAGTTGTGTCGAAACCATGCTTATGGGACAACCGCAAGAGGCTTTGAAACGGTGCTGTGCAATACCTGCCGCCGGGTATGTCCGATGCGCTTCGGGGAAAGAAGGGTTAGTGATTCACGATCATGAAGGAATCGAATTAAGATGATTGAGGGTAAAATGAAAACACTTAATAAACAAATAGCGGCGTATACACAGCAGTTGCGGCTGGGTGAAATCCAAATGGCGTACAAGGGAATACTGGGGTTTATCGGCAAATTAAGAGCAGCTTTTATCAAAAGATATCCCCATTATGATGTCAGCAACGTTTGGACAAAAAAACAGATATACTCAGCGGCATATCTGTTTTTCGGGCGTAGTATTTTCTTGATTATAAAATAAAAAAGGATACCGCCATGATCAGATAAACCGCCAGCAGCTGAACTCCTTCCAGCCAGTTGGATTCGCCGTCACTAGCGACCCGATTAGCAATCAGCACCGACAAGACCAGTGCCACCAGTTCAAACTCATTGAAAATAATGCTCATCGGAGTAAACAGCAGACTTAAAAAAATCAGCACCGGGGTGACAAAAAGGATCATCTGCAAACTGGAACCAATGGCGATTTCTACCGCCACATCCATTTTATTTTTATAGGCCATCACAATGGCGGTGCTGTGTTCGGCGGCATTGCCGATTATCGGGACCAGAATAATCCCCACGAAAAATTCGCTGAGTCCAATGGCTTCAGTCATCGGTTCAACGGCACCTACAAACATCTCACTTTCGACCCCGATCAGTATCGTTGCCCCAATTAAAACGGTAATGGCCTTGTTGAGCGACCACTTCGGCGAGGCTTCCTCCTCCGGTACAGCGGCATAAATATCTTTATGGGTATAAAAAGAAAAATAGAGGCTCATTAAATAAATGGCAAACATGATCACCGCGACCGTGATGCTGAGTCCCTCATAGCGGGTATTGAGCAGATCGGCGGCAACCGTATGGGTAAAGATCGCCGGTACGGTTAAACCGATGACCGCAAACAGCAACATACTGGCTGAAACCTCAATCGACTGTTTATTAAAGGACTGGGATTTAAACTTAATTCCTCCCATCAGCATGCTGGCCCCCAAGACCAACAGAATATTACCAATTACCGAACCGGCAATGGACGCTTTGACGACGTCAAATAGTCCTGCCTGCATGGCAAAAAAGGCAATAATCAATTCGGTGGCATTGCCAAAGGTGGCATTGAGAAATCCGCCAATTCGCGGTCCGGAATAGAAAGAAATTTCTTCGGTTGCTTCGCCCATGATCCCCGCCAGCGGGATAATGGCCAAAGCTGACAAAATAAACATCAATGTGGGTGAAAAGTGCATGAATTCTCCCACGAAACTTATCGGAACAAAAATCAGTAAAAATCTCAGTATCTTCATCTACGCGCGCATCTTTCTTGTTTATTAATTTTTTGATCCAGTGACGCTAGTAAAGAATATCACAAATCTTACAGAAAATAAATGCAAAATATTCAGCAAAATTTTATCTAAAACCGAAACAGCAAGTGAGCTCTCCCAAAAGTTATCTCACTTGCTGTTTCGGTCGCGACAATTATTATTCTGAACCAACCAGTTCTAGTCATGAATAACCGTCTTTTCAGGTTTTAGCATTCTTTTTGCTGTCTTGGACAAGCGGAGCTTTTTAACTGTCAGAAAGGCAAAAACTGCTAAACCAAGCGCTATCGCTAACCAGCCAATTATTGTAAAGATCAGACAATATGGCGAATTGGTCCCGGCGATTTCCAGAATCCCATTAAGAAAGCTCCCCACTGACAAAGCGGCAATACCCGAATTGTAGCTGTTATAACCGAAGCGATAAACGACAAACCGGGTAATAGAAGCCGCGTAACGGGCAATCAGAAAATACCCCAGTGCCCCGCCCAATAGCGGGTATAAAAACATCCCGGTCATCGCCGCGGAATGAACCCCATGACTAAAAAAGCCATAGATCAGATTGATGGCGATGGACAAAAGTGTCAGTAGCAAATAAACCGCAATGGTTTTGCCGAGATTGGTCGGATTGTTTTTTATTTTAATACCCGAAATAAACAATGTCGCTGACCTCCCGTTCTGCAATACTGCGTCCGTCGGTGGGATTATTGACGACTTCACCATTAAAAACCATGGTGGAGGATCCGCCGCCATCCAGATTATAGGCAATGGTGCAGCCTCGTTCCTGAAATTCCTGGGCCAACTGAAGCAACGAAAGCCCTTCGCTCTCATCCGTCCGGCCATCCGAAACGATCACCAGATAATGTCCCGCTGAAATCTGACCGATGGCCGTGCGGGGATTACTTTCTTTTGCCTGACCAACCTCGCTGCTGCTGTCGACCATGATTTCGCTATTGTTTATCAGCGCCGGACCAAAGGATAGCACCTGCCAATTTTCACTTAATGATGCCAGACTGACTTCACTTTCAGCGGCAATCGAAAAATTACCGTTCTGATCAATAACCAAGGCCTCATTCTCACTGGCACTATCCCGGTAGATCACGCCATTGCGCAAAACATAGCCGTTGTCCCGGAAGCCGTAATAATCCCCATTAATGGCAAAGATGGCATTTTGAACAGCGGCGATATCTGAAGTTTTGGCCTTGACATTTCGGCCATAGGTATTGTCGGCAAAGGCTGTTTTAAGATAGGCAATGTCAGAAACCTGAATATCTGCTACATAAATGGTCGAATCATATTTTTGAATGGTTTCAATGCTGATCTGGATATTTTCATCCGCATAAGAAGTTGCGGTAATCATCGGTTCGGTTTTTGCCGCGGTAGCCGTATCGGTACTTGTTTCTGACGCCACAATCACCATTGATTTTTGAATCACAAAGGCATCCAGCAGCACAAAGGTAAACAATCCGGCCAGAAGGAGCGAGAACATCCCTGCCCAGCGATAGGGTTTTGAAAAAAATTTAATCATTTAAGCCGATACTCCTTTCGCTGTTCCCCAAAAATAAAATTTTTCTGAATCAGGTAACTGCCGATAAACAGTCCCGTATCGACGCAAATTTTCAGTACCGTCAGGTGAATTGGTAAACTGCTTAAACTGGAAACGAAAAACCAGCTTAGCAGCATCTGGCTGATAAACAAAATAGCATACTGCAATGCCGCCTTCCCCTCCCGATCGGTATTCTGAAAGACCCAGTGCTTATTAAGCAGATAGTTGACTCCGCCGGACAGCACCCGGGAGATAATGGTTGCCTCCAGGATGCCCAGCGAGGTCGTTCCAAAGGCAATCTGCATCAGCAGGGTAAAGACCGAGTTATCCACAATCGCCGAAACAAAGGATGATAAACTGAATTTGAGGATATTCAGGTAGATCCGGGCCGAATCTTTAATGGCATGAAAATGAGACGCTTTGTTTTCATTCAGATAAATGGTTTCGATCGGTATTTCCACAAATGGAATCCCACTTTTGCCGGCTTCAAGCAGCACATTCATTTCATACTCATAGCGCTCGCCGGGAATTTTCAGTAATTTTTTTGTCCAGCTCATCGGAATCCCCCGCAATCCGGTTTGGGTATCTGGACACCGTTCGCCGGTGCTCAATAAATAAGCCAGGGATGTGATGCGGTTACCCCACTTGCTTTTAAAGGGGGTTTTCGCAGTATTGAAATCCCGGGTTCCCAGAATAAGGCTGCCCGGTTTTTGTTCCAGCATCCGGGCTACTTTTAAGATATCCTCCGGCGCATGCTGTCCGTCGGCATCAGCCGTTACATAGCCTGGTGCATCCGGATAGATATTGGCAGCATAAGCCATCCCGGTTTTTAACGCGACCCCTTTACCCATATTTTTAGTGTGGACCCGAACCTCACAGCCAAGTTTTTCTCTTAAGACATCGAAGATACGATCATAGGCGGGGGTACTGCCATCATTTATAATAATTGTTGTTAAATCATAGTGCTTTAGTTTTTCAACTAAGGTGATTAATTTTTTGTCCGGATTCAGGGCCGGAATAATCACAACAGCTTTCATCGATCTGACCTCCTTTATATTCTTGGCAGTATCATATCTTTCCAACGTGATTATTCTGTGATTGCCTGATGAATTTTGATTTTTATTTGATTATTATGAAATGGG
>CAZEBY010000114.1:0-4798 GCA_964510565.1 uncultured Lachnospiraceae bacterium
ATCCAGCCGCCTCCAGCATTATTTTAACCAGATTTTTGCCAATATCGTGGGTATCACCTTCGACAACCCCAATCACCACCTTGACTTTTTTTTCAGTGTCGTGCGCTTTTAAATGTGGTCGTAAAACATCAAGACCAGCATACATCGCATCTGCACACATCAGTAGCTCTGGAATGTAATATTCTTCGGATTCATAAAGCTCACCGACTCTGTCCATTCCCTTTGCCAAACCTTCATAGATGGCTGTATATGGATCCCCCCCTTTATCAATATAAGCTTGCGCCAATTCTACTGTCCGCTCTTCCTCCATATTGACCACTGAATCTGCCAATGCCAACAAACAATCTTTTTCATATGCTATCATTTGCGTCTCCTCTCTCCTGAATCCTTCATTGATCAGTTTCGCCAGATCAACAAACGCTTCTCAATGCATTCAAAACCTGCGGTAATTACTGTTACGACCATTCCGATAAACACTATTCCTGCCAGAACGCGCGGGTAATCAGCAAAATCTGAGAAATACTTAATATACCAGCCCAGTCCCGAAGATGCCCCAATCATTTCAGCAGCAGTTAGCAGAATGAATGAAAAAACCAGACCAAGGGTAGCACCACTGATAATCGCTGGTGT
Organism: uncultured Lachnospiraceae bacterium; assembly: GCA_964510565.1. GTDB lineage: Bacteria > Bacillota > Clostridia > Eubacteriales > Eubacteriaceae > Acetobacterium. Next base: position 631 of record CAZEBY010000114.1, read on the forward strand.
CACTGCCGGAAGAATGATTTCAAATAACATTGACTTTTCTTTGACATTCAGTACTTTTGCCGAATCAATGATTCGTTTGTCAACTGAAAAGGTTCCGTTTAAGGTATTAATGAATATTGGCCAGAATGCCCCAATAAAAATAACAAATATTGATGAAAACTTAAAGGTTGGTAGTAAAGCAATTGCATAGGGGATATAAACCGTGGACGGAATCGGTCCAAGAACCTTGGTCAGTGGGTTAACCGCTGCGTACATGCGCTTACGCCAGCCACAAACCAATGCCAGCGGAATGGCTGTAACCAGAGCTAAACCAAAACCTGCCCCCAAAATCTGTAAGGAACTGAATAAACAACCCATTAGAACCGGAAACTCACTAATAAAGGTGTTGACAACCTGTCCCGGCACTGGAAATAAGAAATTTTGAAGTACATCCAGCTTTGATGTCAATACTTCCCATATTAATAAAAAGAAATATAACATGGTTGCGATGTCTCCCGCAGCAAACTTCTTTGTTTCATCAGCTCTTCTCAAAAATGCATTTACCATATAAGTCACCTGAATGACAAGCAGTAACCCGATCGCGTATCCTCGAAATGTCTCAGCATCCGGGCGATTACCGGGCAACAGGGTTACACTTACAGCTATAATAAAGGCGATATTCGGTAAATTGAATAATTTTTTTACATCATTAATCGTTGCTCCTAATTCAAAACGCTTGATACTTTCAGAGGCATTATATCTATTCTCCATTTTTTTCCTCTCCATATTGTAATTGCTGTTCTGCCAGCAAGTCCTCAAACAGTGATTCGACAAGCATATTTCTCAATTCTAAATAATGGCTTGAGTGGGATAAATCCGCTCGATTTCGCGGTCTTTTAAAATCAATCGGAACATTTTCGCGAATTCCCTTAGAGAGCGACATCACAATTATTCGATCGGATAATAAAATTGCTTCATCAACATCGTGGGTGACAAAAACAACCGTTTTCTTTTTTTTACCGTTATCCCAAAGATTTAACAGCAATTCCTGAAGCGCCATACGGTTTTTTGCATCCACTGCACTAAAGGGTTCATCCATCAAAAGAATCTCGGTATCCATAGCAAATGTTCTGGCAATTGCAACCCGCTGTTGCATTCCACCCGATAACTGCATTGGATATTTATGTCCAATATTATTTAATCCGACCAAGGTTAAATATTCTTCTGCTATTTCAACCATTTCTTTATGGTGCAATCGCCTTTCCATTTGTTTCAGCCCAAAAATAATGTTATTTCGGACATTCATCCATGGGAATAGGGAATAATGCTGAAATACGACACTTCGTTCTTTTCCTGTTCCTTTTATGATTTCTCCGTTAATCATAATCTCACCATGTGACGGAATGTTCAGTCCTGAGAGTAAACTTAATAATGTACTTTTGCCACACCCGCTGGGACCAATAATGCTGATAAATTCACCCTCCTGAACATTTAAGTTTATATTATCAATAACTGCAACGCTACCATTTTTTTCATGATAAGAAAAACCTACCTTATTCATTTGTATTTTCATCATCGTTCTGTATCTTTCTCCATATTTCCGATTATATTCTTTCGTCAAATCTGATTTTCCAAACACCTTCGTCTTATACTCAGAAAAACCTTATCTATTTCTAAATAAGGTTCTTCTGCCACCATTCTAATTTCTGATGTAAATTGCGGCTTCTTTTCCACTGGAATGATCAGTCTTCCAATTTAAATTCTGCCTGTAATGCCTGATAGTTTTTGTTGTCTGGATTTTCACTGGCGATCTTATCCAATGCGTTCTTGTAAATATCCACATTGATATGATCATTAATATCAATATCTGACTCGATAAAACCAGTTTTTTTCATAATCTCCCAATATTTATTGATTGATTTTTTCATTGGATCGGGACTGCAGACCATCGTTGCATCTTCTGCATATGTTTCTTTTTCTAAATATTTTTTGTCTACCTGTACATATTTCGCAATGATATCAATCGTTTCTTCATGGTTTGTTTGATAAAAATCGTAGGCTTTAATTAATGCTGTCATAAAATGTTCCCAAAGCTCCGGGTTTTCTTCTAATTTACTATTGAGCAGCGTTTGGCGACAACATACATTGTTTTCATATAAATCAGTAATGTACATCGCTACCTTTACACCTTGATCATCAGCCATGGCAACATAAGGTGTCCAAATCAATGCCGCATCGACGCTTCCCTTTTTCAGTGCTTCCATTGTTGCTGCTGGTGACTCCATTTCTACCATCTCAGCATCACCGTTTTTCCAATCAATTCCGGCATCCAGTAGGGCACCTCTAAAGATTACATCCGCTGTCGATAGCTTCACACTTGCTATTTTCTTACCTTTGTAATTGTTAATGTCTTTGAGCTCATCATATCGATCCGGCATACAAACCAAAGCGCATGCCCCTGAATTCTGACCACCAATCATAACAATATCAGCCCCTTTTGCAGTAAACGCCAGCGGTGCAGAAACCCCAAATGCACCAACATCAAGCTTGTTTGCCACAATCGCATTTAACCCTTCCGCTGAATTTGTAAACTGGAATAACTCGGCATCAATCCCTTCTTCTTCAAAGAAGCCTTTCTCTTTCGCTACAAAGTAAAGCAAATCTTCCGGCGAAGGCAAATAGCCAACGTTCATTTTTGTTAATTCCGCAGGCACCTCTGTTTCGCTTTTTGCCTGGCTTGTTGCGCACCCCGTCAGAGCCGCACCCAAAAATAAAACAAGAACCACTAAAACCGATAATTTTTTCATAACAAGATTATCCTCCTCTTTTCAATGATCTGTTAATATTATCACAATCACCGAATAATTCCTCATGAAATATTAGAATATTATTATTGCATATATAACTGCTTGTTATACCAAATACCAATAGTTCATTGGTTTTCTTGCAATCAGGTCTCAATAAAAAAAGGAACAAATGACTTTTAATGGTCATTTATCCCTTTTACTAATCTTTCCTGGTGTTATTGGTTTTGTTTATTTTTAAATAACCTGTAATTTCCCGGAGAAGTTTATTGCTGGCAATACGTGTTGGTTTTATTTAAATACGGTTTTGGCAATACCAGCGCCTTCCCGGGCATCTTTGCCGTAATAATCGGCGCCGATCGTCTCGGCATATTCAGGGTTTAACACTGCTCCACCAACCATAATGGTCGTGGCCGGGCAGCTGGCTTTAATTTCTTTAATGATTTTTTCCATATTCTTGACCGTGGTTGTCATCAGAGCACTGAGACCGACCAGTTTAATCCCTTCGGCCTTGATGGTCTGAATAATCGTATCCGCCTTGACATCTTTGCCAAGATCAAGAATTTCATAGCCGTAGTTCTCCAGAATTACTTTAAGAATATTCTTGCCGATGTCGTGGACATCGCCTTCGACCGTCGCCAGCACAATTTTGCCCTTGGCGACCTGAGTCTGACCCGTTTGGGCCATCGTTTCTTTGATAACTTCAAAGGCCTGTTGGGCGGTTTCAGCCGCAAAAATCAGATGGGGCAAAAAGCATTCGCCGGTTTCAAAGGCGTCCCCCACCGCATCGAGGGCCGGGACGATCTCATTATTGACAATATCCAGCGGTTCACGGGTTTTTAAAAGAATGGCAGTGGCTGCGGCCGCCTGATCCGTCAGTCCCTCTACAATGATTTCCTTTAAGCCCAGGACGGCTCGCGCGGTTTCTGCTTTGACTGCACCGGCGTTTTTGTCCTTATAGGCGTTGGCATAGGCAATGCACTGCCCATCAAAACCCCAGAGGGCGCGGAAAGCTTTGATGGTGTCCATCATCTCCTGATCGCCGGGATTCATAATCGGAGTGGTCAGTCCCGCTTCCAGCGCCATCGCTAAAAAGGTTCGGTTTAGAAGCTCCCGGTTGGGCAGTCCAAAAGAAATATTGGAAACCCCCAACACCGTGGGCACCCCCAGTTGGGATCTCAGTTTTTCCAGGGTTTTGATGGTTTCCCGGACTTCCTTCTGTTGGGCCGAGGCCGTTAACACCAGGGCATCAATCAGGATATTTTTTTGGGGAATCCCATAAGATTTTGCCGTTGTGATGATTTTTTCGGCAATAGCAAAACGATCAGCCGCCAGACTGGGGATTCCGGTCTCATCCATGGTCAGACCCAGCACCAGGGCTCCGT
>CAZEBY010000115.1:0-4794 GCA_964510565.1 uncultured Lachnospiraceae bacterium
TCCTCCAATACTTTGATAAATTTTTAACATCTGCATTTATGATATATGATTTCAAACTAAAAATCAAATAATAAATGTGACAATTTTTTACTGAAAAAAAACGAATAACGTTTACATTAACCAGGTTTACATCAATATTCAGAACAATTTTTTACTCTGCGACGCAAAACATCCGTGCATTTTTTTAACGCATAGGCTTTATATTCTCATAAATGTTTTCTGTCGCTTATTAAATGATTTTAAACATGCACTATTTTCCTTGTTCTGTTTATTTATCCTGATTTTGTAACTTTTGTGTTTTTTACCATTATTTTTTACTCGAATCCCTGTTTTCATCCGTCCACAAAACTGCCTTTGCCTTTCATTGATTTACCGTATCCACCTCCGCATCATTTTTTTGAATCACTAAGCTTCCATACCCTGTTTGTGCTATTCCATTCGCCCTTCCTGATATCGTCTTGTAAGCATTTATTATTGGCACATAGTCAACTATTTACATGTATATACAATCTAAATTCAGGTTATCACTATTTTTCTCTAATGTCAATAATTTTCTAATTAAAATCAATTTACTTTCTTTTGTTGTTTGTTAATTCTCAAACAATAAAATGACAAGTAAATTTTTATCCAACAATTTAATGTTTAAGCAGCTTTCTATGCGTATTTCAGTTGATATTTTACATGTTGATTTTATACTTTCATAATGAATTCAATTTTTTAGATCGCAGCTTTTTTACAAAAATACACATAAAAAAAGCGATCGTTTCACCGCTTTTTTTTGTATCAGCTTCAAATATTTAGAGAATTGATTATTAGGGATAACCGCATTATTGCCATTTGTGCTCAGGTATATATCCAATACGCTACCGTTTCATTAGATCATAAATGCCAATCAACTGATCACCGATTTTAATATGTACCCATTTTTTTCTGACAAAACACTTTGCAGTAATTTCTTAAAACTTTTTTCTAACTGAGCACCCGCCGCAAAACCGTTCCCATCATCTCACGATTTGTTGGATACATAGAAGCTAAATTAGCCAAGGAAATATGACTTACTTCAATATTTTCCCATCCGGTTGAAAATCTCATTTTTAACGGTTATAATGAGAACAGTTTAAAACTCAAATTTATGACTACGAAAGGACAAATTTATGTCATCATTGAATACAATTCGTGTATTGTTCCCGTTATTGGATAAAAACATTCAGGTAGAAGCTGGCAAAACAGTCGCTGATGCCTGTGCTCTTGCTGGTTTTCCACAAAATTTGGTTTGCGGCGGAAAAGGAACCTGCAAAAAATGCCTTGTCACCATTCGTGAAAACGATATCGTTTCTGAAGTTCTGGGCTGTCAACATCCTGTTTCCGACGAGATGGCTATTCTTATTTCAAAAGAAGCGATTATCTCCCAGATCCTTGAAACCACTGACAATGCAGAGTTGAGTTTCAACCCCAAAACCAGGGTGGTTACCATCCCGATGACTCACTTAAAAACTGAGATGTGCTCCTACGATCTTGAAGCCATCCGTAAAGCCCTTGATATGCCAGTCAAGATGTCTTCTATTAAAGTACTACAGAAATCAGCTGAAATTTTTCATCAAAAAGACTTTTCGTTAATGAATTTTATCTTATATCAGGATGAAGTGATCGATCTGATCCCCAGTAATGAATCACAAAATGCCTATGGGGTTGCCTTTGACATTGGGACCACCTCGGTTGTCGGCTATCTGTATGACCTGAGTAACGGAGTTCTGATTCATCAGTATTCCTCCTTGAATAAGCAAATTTCTTTTGGCGGCGATGTGATCAGTCGAATCGATTATGCATCCACGTCTCCTGAAAATTTGAAGGCTATCCAACATGCTATTATCGAAACCGTCAACAATATTTTATCAAACCTTTTTTATGAATCAAAAATAGCGTCTGAATCGGTTTATGAGTGCGTCTTCTGCGGTAATAGCACCATGGCCCACCTTTTCCTTGGTTTGAATCCCCTGCACTTAGGCCTTTCTCCATTTACCGGGATTACCCGAGATATGGTGGTCGTTAACGCCGAAGAGCTTGTTCTCAATATTAACCCCTGTGGCAAAATAACCTTTCTACCCTTGTTGGGTGGGTTTGTTGGTGCCGACACCACCGCCGTTCTGTTGGGTCTGCCAAAGGATGATGACTACCGCTTAATGATCGACTTAGGAACAAACGGCGAGATCGCCGTGGGCAACCGGAACCGCTATTTTGTCGCTTCGACTGCCTGCGGTCCTGCTCTTGAAGGTGCCGGTATCCATATGGGGATGCGTGGTACAACGGGAGCCATCGAAAAAATTGAGCTGATTGACAATCAAATCAAATGTCATGTTATCGGCGATGCTGCCCCCCTGGGATTTTGCGGCTCGGGAATCATCGATGCCATTGCCTTCTTGTATCGGGAAAAATTAATTTATGACCGCGGTAATTTTATTAAAGGCGAGGATCTTGACAGTCACCCTTTTAAAGATCGCTTTAAAACGGACGAAAACAATCAGCGCTATTTTGTTTTTGTCCGTCATCAGGATAACCCCAACGGCAAAGAAATGATTATCACCCAGAAAGATGTCCGGGCGGTGCAATTGGCCAAGGCTGCCATCTTTACCGGCTGCTGCCTGCTAACTGAAAAATACGGCATCAAAGCAACGGATCTTAAGGAAATAACCCTGGCCGGCGCTTTTGGCAATTACATCGATATCGAAAACGCTCAATTTATCGGTTTACTTCCGGAAATCTCCTGCGTGCCGATCCGTTCCATTGGCAATGGCGCCGGAACTGGTTCCCAGCTTTTCCTGTTATCTCAGGATGAAGCGAAACGCTGTGAGGAGATTCCAAAAATTACCACCCACATCGAGTTAGCCACCGATCCTGATTTTTCAAACCGTTATATGCAAAACACCTTCCTGGGGCGCAATGAAATGAAGTAATTTCCCAATTTCTTTTACCTGATCTTTAAAAAGCAAACACATTTCAACTGTTTGCTTTTTTTATTCCCCTGATCTCGAATCGGTGTTATACTTATTCTAAATTACTGAAAGGATACTCAGCTATGGAAAAAACACCCAAAATATTATTACTATTAACCGGGGGGACGATCGGCAGCGCCGTCAATGATGGTTGTATCGATGTCGATTCCTGTCGCGGTGACGACTTGCTCTCCATCTACAAAGAACAAAACAACGGCGAGGTCGAATTCGAGGTCGTCCGTCCCTTTAATATTCTCAGTGAAAACGCCGAGCCAAAACACTGGCTCCAAATCATAGAAACTCTGCAATCCCATCGACTCTGCGACTACGATGGCGTCATTATTGCCCACGGTTCGGATACCCTGCCCTATACCGCTGCCGCCCTTTCTTATGGTCTTAACAGTCCTTTGATTCCGGTTGTTCTAGTAGCTGCCAACTACGCCATCGGCGAACCAAACAGCAACGCCATTGTCAATTTCTCGGCAGCGGTGGCATTTATTAGTAATATGAAACTGCCCGGATTTTATACGCTTTATGAAAACAGTGATCATGTCATTTATGTTCACCTGGCGACCCGTCTTCAGGAAGCGGATTGGCTGCGGGATGACTTTACCAGTTTTGGCAGTCCTTTGGGGGTATTTGATCAGCGGGGTCTCTGCTGTGTCCCCAGCCCTAAAAACCCCACCATGCTTAAGCTTTACAATCCGGCCCCCGATGATGTCCCCACGATTAGTGATTTTCGTAATGAGGTACTGGCACTGCGGGCCTATCCCGGTTTGAACTATGAGGTGATCGACCTAGGCAAACGCCCAATCCGGGCTGTGCTCCACTCGCTTTACCATTGTGGCAGTGGCAATATTACCGGGGAAAACGGCACCTCGCTCCTGGCTTTTATCAAAAACAATCCCCAGGTCGATCATTATCTGATTTCCTATAAAAATATTCATGGCGATCTTTACGCTTCCTGTCGGGAACTGATTGCCGCTGGCGGGATTCCCCTGGAGAACATCTCTTTCGAGGCCGCTGTCACGAAATTAAATTTTGCCTATAACCAGCTGGAGTATGCACCACTTAACTATATGAAACGGGAATTCTTCTATGAATTTCTGAGAGATGCCAAGGAAAATGGGTATGTAATTTAATAATTTTATAGCCAAAAATTTAGAATACTGAAGGAGATCGCTATGTATGATGTCGCTATTATCGGCGCTGGTATCATCGGAACATCGATTGCCCGCGCTTTAAGCCGTTACCAATTATCTGTGGTTATTTTTGATAAGGAAAATGATGTGTCAATGGGCGCAACCAAAGCTAATTCCGCGATTGTTCACGGGGGCTTTGCCGAATCCCACACAAAAGTCAAGGGCGGTCTGTGTTACAAAGGCCGAAAGCAATTTGACCAACTCAATGCGGAGCTTAACTTTGGCTTTGAAAAAATCGGTTCGCTGGTGCTGGCCTTTGAAGAAGAACAATTGGGAAAACTTAAGGAATTATATGAAAATGGCCTGGCCAATGGCGTCGATGATCTGGAAATCCTCAATCACGACCAGGTGATGGCCATGGAACCAAATGTCAATCCCGATGTCAAATACGCTCTGTACTGTAAGGGTGCTGGTATCTGTTCACCCTATGAGATGGCCATTGCCCTGGCCGAAAATGCCGTGGCCAATGGCGTTGAGCTGTTGTTAAACACCGAAATTACCGGGATAAAAAAAACAGCTACCGGCTTTTCCCTGACTGATCAAAATGGTCAACAGTACCAGTCGCATTATGTGATCAATGCTGGCGGCGTTTCCTCAGACAC
>CAZEBY010000116.1:0-4715 GCA_964510565.1 uncultured Lachnospiraceae bacterium
TGTGGCGGATGTCCGGGCAAAAAAGCCGTCACCCGGGCAGCGGAAATGGTCAAGCGTGGTGCCGACACCATCGCTTTGGCATCCTGTATTACCAAAGGCAACCCGATTGGTTTCAAATGTCCCCATGCAGAGCAAATGCTGGCCGCTATTCGTAAAAAGCTTGGTGATGAGATAGCCGTTTTAGATTATACCCATTGAAATTTGGTACGGGAGAACAAAGAAATTAACGAAGAGGAACGTGAACAGATTTTGCAGAAATACTAAAAAAGATCGTTATAATGGAGCTCGTCAGTTGGAATAGATGTGTCGATCGGAAATGGTGATAGATTTTCAGAATGCTTATGGTATGATCGCAGGAACAAAGGAGCGGAGGGTATTCCGTTTATCCGAATTGATGGCATAGTGGAAGTATGACATCTGAGAGCGGTATTTGGCATTAAGTCCATAATAGCGGATCATTTTGAAATGTTTGTTAGGAATATGGCGGATGAGCCGCTGGATTTCTGATCCCCCATGAGGGGGATCATTTTTTTTCGTCTTCCTGGAGATTTTCAACCAGCCGGTTGATTTCGTCCAGATTTTCTAAAAACACGGAGGCGACTTCGGGATCAAATTTTATCCCGATCTGACTGCGGATGAAGCCAAGAATCTCATCTTGAGCCCAGACACCCTTGTAGACCCGTTTGGTTGCCAATGCGTCAAAGACATCCACCAGAGCTACAATGCGGCTGATTAAACTGATCGCATCCCCTTTTAAGCCACGGGGATAGCCGCTGCTGTCGAAGTTTTCATGATGCTCATAGGCAATAATCGCCGCTGTTTTGAGCAGCTTCCGCTCGGAGTAACGCAGGATTTCGTAGCCATATTCACAATGCTTTTTCATATGTTCAAATTCTTCCGGGGTTAATTTGCCGGGTTTATTTAAGATCGAATCGTTGATGGCCATCTTGCCGATATCATGCATCGAGGCGGCGAGGTGGATATGCTCGAGTTCTTCTCTGGGGAAGCCCATTTTGGCGGCGATTAAAGCAGATATCAGGCCGACCCGCTGAACATGTTTGCCAATATCGGTGCCGCGGGACTCGGCAATTTCGCTTAAAGAATAAATCAATTCCCGCTGGGTATCATCAATTTCATGGTTCAGATTCTGGATGGTTACTAACGATTTGTAGGAACGCAGGGCGGTAATGATGACGGTTTTCAGGCTTTGGGCGGTTAGCTCGGTTTTACCGCGGTAATCGTTGATGTCATAGTTCAGGGTTACACTTTCCTCAGGGGCCAACCCTGGGTAACCGGTGCGCAAAATGATGCGAATGGCTTCGTTTTTCAGTTCATCCCGAATGGTTTTAACCAGATCAAGGCCGGCGGACTCCGCCTCCATGACCACATCAACTAAAGTTACGGCAATATCAGGATGTCCGGTTAAATACTGGCGGGCTTCCTGGGCGGAATAGGCATGAAGAAACTCCAGCTGGCGATCGTCAAAGACCAGGCGTTTCAGGGTCAGAACGGTGACATCGTGGATGTCTTCATCATCATCGACAATCAATATTTTCCAGGGATGGTTATTCGCTGACATCATCGTTTGTTACTCCTTTCGTTGCAAGTTGGATGATGAAGGTCGTGCCTTTGCCGGGATTACTGCGGCATTGGATGGACCCGTTAAATTGCTGGGTAATGATCGAATAAATCACCGATAACCCTAACCCTGTCCCTCCTCGTCCCCGTTCGGTGGTAAAGAAGGGATCATAGATTTTCGGCAGGTTTTCTGGGGGGATGCCCTTTCCGTCATCGGAATAGGTTAACAAAATACCATCGTCGTAGGATGTCAGTTTAATGTGAATGGTTCCCGGAGCGTCTTCATCGAAGGCATGGGTGATCGAATTCATGACCAGATTGGTAATGATCTGGGCAAAAGAGCCAGGGTAGCCATTGATGGTCAGTGATTCATTGCATTGGACATCGAGCCGAATTTTAGATTTTTTGAGGGACGGACTCAGGCTGATCAGAATTTCATTCAAATATTCACCCACATCAAAGGTCCGCTTGGGTTCGTTTGACTGATCAACGGACAGTTTTTTAAAGCTTTGAATCAGTTTGCCGGCTCTGCCCAAATTTTTGTCAATCATCATCGCCGCATCCTGAATGTCTTCCAGGTAAGGGGCGAGTTCCTCGGATTGTCCGCTTGTTTCCAGTTTTTTCAGCAATTCCGTGATAGTATCCGATAAATGGGTTGAGGCGGTAATGCCAACCCCAATGGGGGTATTGATTTCATGGGCAACACCGGCCACCAACTGGCCCAGGGCCGTCATTTTTTCGGATTCGATCAGATAGTGCTGCATTTTTTTAATTTTTTCATTCTGCTGGATCAGTTCCTCGTTCATGGTCCGCATTTCTTCATTGAGGGTGGTCAGCTCCTCATTGGCTTTTGACAAATCCTGATTGGATAAAAGTAATTGCCGCGTTCGGTTTTCAACCTGTTTCTCCAGGGTATGGTTCAATTCAATCAGTTCCTGTTCCATTTTTTGGCGGCTGGAAATATCAATGCCGACACCGACAAAATAATTTTCGTTATCAATGGTCAGGGGACAGGCTGTGAAATAGAAGGGTAGTGTTGAACCGTCTTTGATGTGCAGATCGGCCTCCGCTTCACCAAAGCCGTCACGCTGGACGTGTTCCAGTCCTTTGACAACCGCTTCCTGACTTTTGGGGTCATCAGGGTACCAGTCCATTAATTTGAAATGATCCAGTTCCGCAGTGGAATAACCGGTGATGGTTTCATGCTGTTTATTCCAAAAGGTCAGTTCCCCATTGGCGTCGTATAAATACAGCAACCCGGGGATGCTGTCAATCAGGGCCTGCTGAAATTGCTGGCTTTTTTTCAGTTCCAGATCAAATCGTTTACGGTCAGTAATATCAAGGGCTGACCCCAGAATGCCAATCACCTTTCCATATTCTGAATAGATCGGAATGATAAAATTCTCCAGATACAAGTCCCCCAGCTGATGCTCAACATGAACACTTTGGCCAAGAAAGGCCTGGTTAAGCATTTCGATAATCTCCGGCATCCCCTGATACATTTCTTTGGCGCTGCGACCGACCACCTCGTTGGGTTTCAGCCCCAGTTTTTGAAGACCCCGGCCCTCTGACAGCGTAAATTTCCAGTCTCTGTCCAGGGCATAATAGATCATCGGCATTTCAGTCAGAAGCTTTTTCAGTAGCGACATATTGGGCTCGTTTGTTTGGCTCATTCTATCACCTCCGGTTGGTAGATATAAGAAAATATACCCATTTCCGGGATGTTTAACGGTGCAAAAAGTTATATTTCGACTTCTGTGACGCCAATTATGTGGCAAAAAATCTCGACCCCATGGATTGGGCTGTTGTCGTGGTGGCGACACCCTTGAACCGATAGCCCTTGCACGGGAAGGCAGTGCCAAGTGCATAGCTCAAGGCAAGGGAGTCCCCGGCGACGGGGAAGAGGTGTGAGGTGTTATACGACTAAATACATTTCAAATAAAACAGGACCGGGACAACCTCACCGTTGTCCCGGTCCTGTTTTTGTTTTTAATGTGATAATCAGCCTTCCACCCGCCGTTGCTTAATCAGCACCAGCGTCACCCCCAGCACCGCTACCCCAAAGGCTAACACCAGCACCATGCTGGTAAAAATCGACTGGAGTGTGTTGGCATTGAAACTGGCTGCGGCCGCGATTTCGTTATTGGCCTTGACATACCAGTAGGTCGGAGTAAAGCTGGCAATCGTCAGGACATTGGGACCGAGCAGTTCCTGGGGCACAAAGACGCCACTGATAAAGCTGGTACCCAGGGCAAAAACGTTGGCGACAGCCGACATCGCGCCCCGGCTTTTAACCAGATTGCCGATCAGATAGCTGATTGAAAGGGCTGCCAGGGTAAAGACAAAGGAATTTAATAACAGCAGCAGGCCGTTGGTGGTGAACATGTAAGGGCCATACATCACAAAGCTGGCGGAGATCAGCACCAGCCAGGTCAGCACGGCAAAGCTGAGGTTGCCGAGAATCATCTGGAAATTCATGTTGGCGGCGCGAAGCGGCGAACAGAGATTGCGTCGTTTCAGATCGGTATCATTAAAGACCAGCATCACCGAGCAGACCCCCAGAATCAGAATGGCAAACAGCGAATAGGAAATATAATTAAAATAGTAGCCGGATTTTTCGGCAGCGGCCGAGTGGTTGCTGCCTGAGATCACCGTCACCGGCGTTGCTTCAGCCAGATCCGCCGCCAGATAGCTAACCAGTTCGGCCTGGCTCAGACCGGGCAGATAGGTAACATAAGTTTTCACGGTGTTCAGGTATTTATTGATCAACAGATCCATATAGATGTTGCTGGGTGAATCGGGGACGATGGTTTTTTCCAGCTGGATCTCCTGGCTGTTTAACATGGCAGTGGTAAAACCTTCGGGCACCCGCAGGATGTATTCCACCTGTCTGAAAAACAGGGCATCCTGGAGTTTCTGGGGATCATCGGGAAGATCGACCAGGTTGGCGTTTTCGCCCAGGTAGGTTTTAAGTCCAGCCACCAGCTCGGAATCACCATCCTCATTAATAAAGGCGATGTTGACTTTAGTTTTGGTAAAATCGGTATCCTGGGGCGGAGTGTAGGCATTGGTCAAAAGCAAGGCCAGGACCATAAAGACCACCAGATAGATCAGGATCTGGCCCCGGTTTTTCTGGA
>CAZEBY010000117.1:0-4713 GCA_964510565.1 uncultured Lachnospiraceae bacterium
TAAATTCATTAAAGCTTTTATCGGCACCACCGCTCCAGCTGTAATCGGCAAAAAATCCGACCTTGTGGTTATCCACTTTGATTTCCCCCAATTTGTAAAGGAGATTCGCCATTTTCGGAAAGATCTGTCCGTAATAAGATGGCGCGCCTAAAAACAGCCCTTTATATTTCCAGATATCTGAAACAATAAAGGAAATGTCTGTTTTAGCCACATCATAGAGCTTCACCTCTTTGACGCCCTCGTTCTTTAAGGCGATCGCTAACATTTCTGCCGCTTTCTGGGTACAGCCATACATCGAACCATAAGCAATTACCACCCCGGGATCGGTTTCTTTGGCGCTCATTTTTACATACATATCCAAAATATGTTTGGGATTGTCCCGCCAGATCAAGCCATGAGATGGACAAATTGTTCCAATTTCAAGGCCACCGAGTTTGTTTAATGCCTTTAAGGCCTGTCCGGCCACCTTGCCAACAATGCAGGCATAGTAACGCCGGGTTGGTTCTTCAAAAGCGTCCAGATCATTGTCCCCATCAAAAATGCTGCCTACCGGTGCCTTAAAGCTGCCAAAAACATCCATAGAGAAGAGTACTTTATCGGTCGTATCGTAGGTAACCATCGATTCCGGCCAATGGACCATCGGCGTCATAAAAAACTGGAGGGTGTGTTTTCCCAGACAAAGGGTATCGCCGTCACCAACCTCGTGCAGGTTTTCGGCAATTTTATAAAAATTGTTCATGATCGGAAAGGTTTTTTTATTGCCCACGATAACCATCTCCGGATACTCTGCCAGCAGATCAGTAATCCCACTGGAATGATCCGGTTCCATATGATTGACAATCAGGTAGTCCACCTTTTTATCACCAATCAGGGATTTAATTTTTTTTATATATTCATCAGCCTTGATGGTTTTAACCGTATCAATAATGGCTACTTTTTCGTCATTGATCACGTAAGCATTATAGGAAACTCCTTCCTGATCGATTGGCCATAGCCCTTCAAAAAGTGTTGTTTGATAATCATTCACTCCTACCCAAAAAATATCGTCTTTAATTTTTACTGCATTCATATTTTTCCCCACTTTCTTTCTGTTTTCGTGAACTTAAATATAACCTTAAAACGAAAATATTTCAAGAGAAAAAAACAGTTAGTCCGGAATGACTCTAGAGAATAACCAAAGCAAAGCCTTTTAAAGATTGGTCGACATCCGCCAAAAAATAAAAAAGAGATGTTTAACACACCTCTTTTTTAAGAAAATTAAGAAAGGAAATTAAAACGTTTTCACACCATGGGCTTATTATAACCGATTACATTTAAAAAATCCAGTACTTTTTTTTGCTTTTTATGCATCATTCTAATTTTTTCCGATTTACTGCTGTTGTTGCTTAATAAAAACTTAGAAGAATTTTTACCCTCCATTCCATTTACAGTTTTTTTTTAGCTATGCTATAATGACGTTGAGCAAAAAATTCTCTGAAGTGAAGGGAGCTGGTAAAATGATTGAAGAAAAGGATACCGTTTCTGCGACTGATTCACAGTGGACCGAAAAAGAAATCAAGGAAGAACTGCGTCGATTATTTCTGGGCGGAGATGACTGGAGCAAAGAAGCCTGCATGGGATACTTTTTAAAAACCTGCCAACGCACAGATCTGGATATCAAAACAACCCAAAATCTGGCGATTAACCTTTATCATCTTTTTGATGAGCTAACCGTCAGCGATGCAAAAAAATTCTACTACAACGAGTGTCACGCCATTTTATCCGGGCGTAATCATATCTGATTTATGAAACTTGCTTAAAGGACTTTCTCAAAATATTTGAGAAAGTCCTTTTCTGTTACATGCTGGAATATGCCGAATAAATCTCAAACACCGGCAGCATGATTGCTGCCAGAATAAATAGTACCAGTCCGCCAAAAACCATTAGAATCAGCGGTTCCAGCGTGGTATGCAGTAGTTTAATTCGGACCCGAACCTCATCTGAATAAATCAGATTCAAAGTTTCCAGAACTTCCGGCAGCGACCCGGAGACTTCCCCAATGGCCACCAGTTGGCAAAAAAGTCTGGGGAAGACATTGCTTTCCGCCATTCCCTGACTGAGGCTTTTTCCGTTGGCTACCTTTCTTCTCAAAATATTCATTTCGTTTTTAAGATATCGATTATTGGCAACCCCTTCCAAACGATTCAGTGCCGCCAGCAGATCAATCCCGCTGCCCAGCAGCATTCCCATGGTTGTGGCGATTCTGGCCAGACCGCATTTTTGATTCAGGACCCCAATTAACGGCAGTTGTATGCTCAACCAATCCTTCAGCTTGGCGACTTGATCGATCTTTATTAACAGCGAAAGTCCTGTCGCCAGCCCGGCCATGCTCAACAGAATGATTGGCCATCCAGTTCGCAATCCCCGACTCAGTCCCAGCAAAAACCGGGTTGGTGCCGGCAGTTCCGCATCCATTGCGACAAACATGTCGGCAAAGGTCGGCAGTACCATGGTCATTAAAAAGATCAGTACCAACACAAACACAATGCTCAACATCATCGGATAGAAAAGCGTCTGCTGGAGTTGACGCCGATTCTTTTCTTCGGTTTCATAATGCTTGGCCATTTTAAGAAGAACAACATTCAGATTTCCGCTTATTTCTCCAGCTTCCACCATAAAAACGAATAAGGTCGGAAACGATTTGGGATAAGCTGTCATCGCCTGTGATAAACTCTCCCCGGATTGGATGCGGCGACCAACCCCGGAAATGTCTTTGGCAAAGCCCCGATTCTCAATCTCTTCAGCGATCAGTTCCAGACACTTTAAGATTGGAATTCCAGCATTTAGCATGATCTGAAATTGTCGGCAGAAGCGGCTGAATGCCTCACCATTTACTGAAGCAATACGAAGATTAAACTCCTTTTTTAAAAGTTCTTCGGACTGCCTTTTTTCTCTGATCTCGATCACAATCAGATTTTGATTCTGTAAAACCTGAGCTGCCTCTCGCAGTGTTTGGCCTGTCACCGTTCCGATTTTCGTTTCACCACGATGATCTTTTGCTTTATAACGATACAGTTTATCCATCGCCCCACCCTAACGATGCCATTCATTTTCAAAGGTCAAGATCTCCAGCCCCTGCGAAATCGAGGTGTTTCCGAGAATCAGATGTCGTTTGAGCGACTCTTCAATCGGTTTTAGCCCTTCTTCAATGGCTACCGCTCGGATGGCGTCATAATCATCACCTCTTCCAATGGCTTCGCGGATCCTGCGGGTAATTTTGAGCACTTCCTGAACCGCAATTCGCCCCTGAAAACCACTGCCGTGACAAAGGGTGCACCCCACCGGGTAGAAGAGTTCAATATCCTGATCTGAGATGCCCAGCAGTTTTTTTTCTACTTCAGTGGCTGGCGCTTTTGTTTTGCATCTTGGACACAAACGTTTAATCAGTTTTTGAGAAACCACTCCTCTGAGGGCTGCCGAAAGCAGGTATAAGGGAATCTTCATGTCCATCAGACGATTGATCGATGCAATGGCGTTGTTGGTATGAATGGTGGATAATACCAAATGCCCGGTAATGGCCGCCCTGATGGCCGTTTCTGCGGTGTCTTCATCACGGATTTCGCCAACCATAATCACATTGGGATCTTGCCTCAAAATCGCCCGAAGGCCATTGGCAAAATTCAAACCGGTTTTCTCATTCACCTGAATCTGGTTGATCTCTTCCATTTGGAACTCCACCGGATCTTCGATGGTGATAATGTTTTGAGTTTTGGGATCGAGACCATTTAGCAGGCAGTACAGGGTGGTTGATTTTCCACTTCCGGTTGGTCCGCAGACTAGAATCATCCCATGGGGTGCATCGGTGATTTCTTTTAAGATCCCTTTCTGTTCCGGAGAGAATCCCAGCTCATCAATTGAACTAAGAAATTTCTTTTGATCGAGCAAACGCAGCACAATCTTTTCCCCATGAATGGTGGGGATAATCGATAAACGCACATCAATTTGACGCTCTTCATGCCTGGTCGTGAATGCGCCATCCTGAGGCAGACGATGCTCAGCAATATCGCAGCCGCCAAGTACTTTCAGCCGGGTAATCACACCCCTCCAGGTATCTGAATCCAACAGACCAACCGGTTTTAAGATCCCATCAATCCGAAACCTTACTTGAATCTTATGGGAAAAAGCTTCCACATGAATGTCACTGGCTCCCCGTGAAACCCCCTCACTAATCAGATCATTGACGAGCGTGATGATTGTTGACGTCTGCTGCGTTTCGATGCTTTCTACCGTTTTCTTGCACGCAATATTATCCTGATTGGCATATTTGTGATGATAGTATTTGTCAATCAACCCCCGAATACAATCTTTTTCAGCGACCAGAATTCTTAATCGCTTCTCGGTAATCTGCTTGATCTTTCTCAGGGTCTCTTCATTGGTCGGATCGGCCATCAGCACCGTCAGCTGCTCTTGACGATCCACATTCAAGGGAAAAACCAGATACTTTCGGGCCAGTTCTTTCGAAACCAAAGGTAAAACCCCTGGACTCAACGCATCTTTGCGGGGATCATAGCATTCAAACCCCCACACCTCATTAAAAAAATTTACTAATTCAGCCTGCGAAACAATCCGGTCCCTTAATAATAAATCCAACACCGAATGGCCTGCTCGTTCTGCTTCATCAAGCCGTTCAGCGATATTCTGTCGGGTAATCATCTTCTTGTTGAGAAGCATTTC
>CAZEBY010000118.1:0-4705 GCA_964510565.1 uncultured Lachnospiraceae bacterium
GGCGGGCGTTGGTTTGCTGATACAGTTCAAGCGACCAGGTCAGCCCGAACCAGATTAGGGTTGATCCACCAGACTGCAGATTCAGGCCATGCCCAGCCGAAGCCGGATGGATCACGGCGATCGGAATTTTTCCGGCGTTCCAATCAGCGATGTCCTGGCTGGATTTGATCTCCCTGACGGTAAATCGTTTTTTGATGCGGTTAAGGTCATGCTTAAACCAGTAGGCCACCAGTACCGGCTTTTCATTGGCTGCTTCGATTAAATCCTCCAAAGCGTCCAGCTTCCTGTCGTGGAATTTGATGGTATCGCCATTATCAGAATAAATGGCTCCATTGGCCAGCTGGCAAAGCTTCCCGGTAAGAGAAGCGGCATTTGCTGCAGTCACATCGCCATCTGGGAGCTGCAATATCAAATCCCGTTTTAGTTCATCGTATCGGATGCGTTCATTGTCAGAGAGCTGCACTTCATATTGGGATGAAACCAGTTCTGGCATTTGCAAATGATCCGTCGATTTCATAGAGATTGTAATATCGGAGATTCTAGAATGAATCGCTTCTTCGCCACCCGGTAGTGGTTTATAAGAAAAAACGATCTGGCCATTACGCTTGTCCGGCTTAAAATAAGTGGTGCGGTACTGACCAATGAACCTGCCAAGACGTTCTCCCATATCAAGCAGTCTAAACTCAGCCCATAAATCCATCAGACCGTTAGAACTCGGGGTGCCAGTCAAACCGATGATGCGTTTGACCTTGGGTCTGGCTTTCAAAAGTGCCCGGAAGCGTTTTGACTGGTGATTCTTAAACGACGACAATTCATCAATGACCACCATATCAAAATCAAAGGGGAGACCGCTATCCTCAATCAGCCATTGTAGATTTTCCCGGTTGATGATGGTGATATCTGCGGTGGTTAAGAGTGCTGCACGACGTTCCTTTGCGCTGCCGACAGCAACGGTAAAAGTCAGGTGGTTCAGGTGAAACCATTTCCCAATCTCGGCGGGCCAGGTATCACGGGCCACTCGAAGGGGTGCCACAACTAGGATACGGTGGGCCTCAAAACTGTCAAACAGGAGATCTGCGATAGCAGTCAGGGAAATCACCGTCTTGCCAAGACCCATATCGAGGAGAACGGCAGCCACAGAATGGGTCTTGATATAATCGATGGCATAAGCCTGATAATCATGCGGTTTGAAGTTCATCCAGTAGCCCTCCAATCTGTTCTTCATTGTCGATGACATAGACCCGAAAGCCAAGGGAGCGGAGTAGCCGGTGCCTTGCCAATTGGAGTGGGCGTGGCTTTTTACCAGGAGCTTTTAGTTCCACAAAAGCGATGATCCCATCAGGTAATAAGATCAGGCGGTCGGGCATCCCATCGAAACCGGGAGACACGAACTTTGGGGCAATCCCACCAGCTTTTTTTACCGACAATCTTAACTTGTTTTCTAACTGTTTTTCTTTCATACGTTCCTCCATCAGCTCGAATTTTTGAAGAAGTGCAAGGTGTATCAATGTTGTTTCCTAAACTTTTATATATAACTATTTTTATAGCCTTAAGAAAAGTTTAGTAGGTGACATTGATACACCTTGTCATTAGTTCAAAAAATCCTCAGAAACATCATCATCTGTTCGTAAACGCAGGCCCTTGAAATAACGCTTGCGATTTTGTGTAATCCGTTCATACCCGGCATTTTCCATGGCGAGATAGAAGTCAGCCGTGTTCCGCACATATTCGTTGGTATTGATGCAATAGTAGCGGTAAGCCTGATAAAGGGCAGAGGAGTTTTCCTTGAAGCTGTCGTCAACCTCGCATTTGTCCTCGATGAAGTGGCCAAACCAGTCGTTCTGACTGCGGTATTCATCGATGGCTAGCTTCACACACGCCGGTACTGGAATCTGGTAGTCCAGCGCAATGACCTTCATGGCACCTTCGATGACCCAGGCTAGAATGCTGTCACCCGCATTGTCATACAGGTATTCACCGTAATTTTTGATGTCGCTGTTACCGGTAATCTTGGCATAAAACGGAATGACGATCAGTCGTCGCCAAATCCCATCATCGGATGCACTGACCCGAGGCAGATGGTTGGTATACAGCACAAGGGTATGGCATGGCGTGAATGAGAACGGGTCTTTGTATTTCTTCTCGGCAAACACATCGTCGGTGGAGCAGAGCTGCTTGACGGTGGAGTCGTTGAGACGCGCACCTTCTTGCATTTCAGCGGCAATGAGCAGACGCTTGCCTTTAACCTCTGCCATTTCCGGTTTGATGTTTCGGCGGCATCCGACCGTTAAGGTGTCAGCCGAGATATTGCCGCTGTACAGACCCAACACCCGGGAGATCGCGTTCCAGAAGGTTGACTTACCGTTACGGCCATCACCGTAAGCGATGATCAGCGCTTCTACGTATACCTTCCCGATTGCAGCCAGACCACAAATCATCTGTACATAATCAATGAGTTCCTGATTGTGCTGGAAGATAAGCTCAAGGCTGTTAAGCCAAATCTGCTGACCCTTCTGGCCAGGAGCGACGGACGTAATCTTGGTGATAAAATCCTCTGGCGAATGCTCCCGGGCACCGGTCATCCCTTGACGCAGGTCATAGGTTGCTTCCGGGGTGCACAGGGCAAAACAATCAGCATCCAAGTCCCGCGGTGAGATTTCAAGCATCGGGCGGGACTCTTTTAGGGTTGAGGAGATATTCTTGGAATCACGACGTTTGATCGCATATGCCTGATAGGCCTTTGCCGCTAAAAATCCCTGATAAGCTTCTAGCTGTTCAGCGCTCATCAGTTGTTCGGCTTTACTCTTGGTGGCGCTGTTTAATATCGCCTGGGCACCACAATTTTTCAGTGTTTCATAAGCCAAAAGCAGATCTTTTTCAGATTCCTTTAATTGGCGACGAGTCAGCTCATGTGCCACTGCCTGGGCGCCGGGTTCTGATTCCTGCCAGTAGTGGTCGGAGTAGCGGATAAAGTGGGTAGCTGGAGAATACCGCAGTTCATTGCAGAAATATTTCGCCAGTACCTCAGCCTGGCCCACGTCTGAGAAGTCACCCGGTTTATAAGAGGTTGGGTCATTATAGACATCTGGTGCCAGATAACCGTCCTGTTTTGACAGTTTGGCATAAAAACGCTGGGCGCTGTGCCAGATGGTTGCAAGCTCAGCGTTATCAAGCGGGGGCACACATTTGGCTGCTTCGTCTAGAAAAGTCTGATACGCCTGGTCGGAGTCACCGTATTTTTTGATGATCCGCCCGGCAAAACGTGACATCGTGGCATTGCGGCTGCCTTCTGGAATAACGGAACCATCATTTTGGTTGTCAGGCATGCCTTCATCAAAAATGTCCGCATCCAGAAACTCAGTCAGATTCATCCGACCAGGATAAAGAGCGACCTTGGCAACCGTTGTACCAAAGAAAAATCGGGCCGCATCCAGCGCCTGGGTATCAAAGTAAGGAAAAATGGCATTGACCAGTTTTTTCATGTTGCTATAGAGCGCCGCATCAGTCATATAGTTGATTGGGAAGAGTACGTGAAACTTTGGTCGTGCGGTTTTGCCGTTTTTCTCACGCTCATTGAAACGACTGTAATGCACGGCAAAAGTAACGCCCGGAAAAACCTGCATTACATCTTCCGGGGTCATCCAATCATCCGGATTTTCGGAGTGGTCATTATCACAGTCGACTGGCAGGCAATCGCTGCTGATAAAGTTTTGGCCGTTGCGGTAGCTGTTTTTATATTCGGCACAGACATAATCGTGGCAGATCGCATCCCTGAGATTAGTTTCATCTATAATGACGTGCTTGTGGGGATAGGAGCAGTTGCTGGGATTGCCGTTAACATCTGCTGAGTAAATGGTGAACATAAGGCTATACCTCCTCTAAATTTTTGGTAAAATAGCGAATGGGGTATTTCTTCCACTCGGCTCGTTTTATTTCAGCAGCCATGCCATTGGAAATATTGCTGCCAAACACCCAGATCTCAGAGCACTTTGACATTAAGACATTGCCAAAGAATAAGCCAAGCTTTCGTTCAGTCGGAATACGATCATTTAAAAATTGCGGAAACAGCAAATGCGGTGTGACAGGGATAAACCCCCTGTCAACCGCAAATCGGCTGTAGCGTCTGGCTGCTTTGATATTTGTATCCACATCCCCAGAGAATGGGGAACAGATATAGACCAACGGACGATAGGCGTTAATGGCTGCCTCTGATTTTTCCACCGCCGTTAAGGCTTCATAGGCGGTGGGATCGTAGTAGCCTTCTGAGTTAAATTTGCTAATCGTCATTTCATCCACCTCGCTCAGGCAATCTTCTTTTCGAGATTCATCTTGTACCATTCCAAGTGACGCTTTCGCTGAGCAAAATCACTTAATCCAGATTTGGAATCAGCAAAAACACCGTATTCATCTTTGGGAATGAGTTCTTTCATCTGCGTTCCTCCATCAATTTCTGACTGCAATCAGGACAATAAACCGAAGAGCTATAAAGGTCAGCGTCATCATCACTAAATAGATCAGCTAAATCAACTTGAACCGGGCACCCACATCCAGGGCAGGCACAAAAGACGTTGTTGTAATGGATTTGTACCATGATCTCAGTCGTATCGCTGAGTCGTTCTTTAACATAAAACATGTACTTTCCTCCGTTTCTGAAGGCAAATGGCCTTCTAATAATCACAGGACAGAAGTTGCTGTTTTGAGTACC
>CAZEBY010000119.1:0-4532 GCA_964510565.1 uncultured Lachnospiraceae bacterium
CCGCCGCCAAGCACCTGACGCCCCTGATAAAAGACCAGCGCCTGCCCCGGCGCCGGCGCCCGGACCGGAACCTGGCTGTGAACGATCACCTGCGTCGGCGACAGCTGTTCGATGCGCCCCGCATAGTCGTGGCCCCAGCGGCAGACTTTAAACGTTAAACCGGTTTCCGGCAGACCGCCTTGCGCCTGGACGATCAACTGATCGACCAGAATCCGGCTTTGATACAGGCGCGCTTCTTCATCCAGGACCACCGTATTAGTCGCCGGGATCACCTCAATCACCGCCAGTCGCTTGTCACTAGTAATCCCCAAACCCCGGGTTTGGCCGGGGGTAAAGTGCTGGATGCCGGAATGCTTCCCCAGAATTTTGCCTGCGGTATCGACAAAGTTACCGGGCGGCGTGGGGTTGTTGCCAAATACCGCCGCCTTAAGAAATAGGCCGTGGCCCTTCTTCGGAATAAAACAAATCCCCTGACTTTCAACGCCCCGGGCAAGCTCCGGCAGCCGCTTAATAATCAGTTGCCTGACTTCGTCTTTTGATGTATAGGCCTGCAACGGAAAGATTAAGCGCCCCAGAATCTCCTGATTCAGATGATATAAAAAATACGACTGATCCTTGCGCGCATTGGGACTGGCCCACAGCTGATAAGTCTCTTGCTGCTTGCGGACTTCGGCGTAATGGCCGGTGGCAATTTTCGCGTCGCCATTGGCCCGGGCCAAGTCATACAGCAATTTAAACTTCAGCTGCTGATTGCATAAAAGACAGGGATTGGGTGTCTCGCCCCTTTGATAGCCGGCGACAAACGGTGTGATGACGTGTTCCCGAAACGCATCTTGAGCGGATAGCACCTGGTGCTCAATCTTTAGTTTTTGTGCCACCATTTTGGCCGCATTAATGGTATTTTCGGCATCCAAAAAATTAAAGGTTACGCCAATTACCTCGTAACCTTCCGCTTGTAAATGATAAGCGGAGGCCGCACTGTCGATGCCGCCGCTTAATCCGATAATGACTTTTTTTTTGTTCACGTTTTTTTCCTTATGCGTCTCAACTAACGTTCGTTGATGCTTGTTAACCGGGTTTCTTTTTGATTGAGATGCGTGATCTTGCTTTTTAGTGACTGCAGCTCAAGGCTGTTATCCCGGTGCTCTTCCCACACTGGCCAGCGCTTATTGGTTTCAATCAAGGTGATGATTTCTTCGGTTAGCCAGGGATTACACACCAGCAGCGGCCCCAGCGTATTGGTAAAAATCCCTTTGCCGCTGATGATCCCTTCAAACTTCGTTTTGCCGTTATTGCCGTAGCCATATTTCAGGCGGCCAAAGGGTGACTCTTCCTTGATCGCCAGATCGATCATCTGAATCTGGCTGCCAACGATTTCCAGTTCCTTGCCATTGTACTGACAATGATAATGCAGGTCATCGCCATAAACCACGTGATTTTCGCGGCTTTCAATCTCAATGATCCCCAGTCCGATAATCTCGGACTGATCATCGCGCTTGATGGTTTCGCCAAAAAGCGCCACCGAGGTACCGGTCACCAGCAGCGGTCGGTTTTCAATAAACGCCATCAGGGCGTTGCGGTGTGGTTCCAGATAGGCCGCCACCGCCGTAAAATGCTCAATTTCGCCCGGCGGACAAAAGAGAAAGTCAAATGCCTGCGGGTTAAAGGTCTTTGTATCGAGATTAATCGGGGTAACCTCAACCTGGTAGCCCCGCCGTTTCGCTTCGGCCCGAATCGCCAACAGGTTACCGCGGTCGCCATGAAGGTTAAAAAGATTGTTAAACAGCCAGCCTACTTTGATGGTTTGTTCCATTAATACTGTCCTCCTTCAATGAATTTTTTCATCTTTTCAAAGGTGGAAATCCAGGTGATCAGATAAATATTATCGGTTTCGGCCTTGTCGATTTCGGCAAAAATTTCGCTGATGTCGTCACTGTCCATGATCGTGATCGCGTCTTTTAAAACCCCGTCATAAATCAGCCGATTGGCCGTATCATAGGCTACATGCTCAGAGAAACACAGATAGCGCTCCACATTCGAATCAACCAGTGGCTTGAAATCACAGTCAAAGGCATAAAAGGTATTGATGTAATGCGGGACAAAATCATTGACCACATAAAGACCCAGCGCCACCATTTTGTTACTCTGATCCGAAGCCATAATATTTAAGGCACTCTGGAGGGTATCGGGATTTTCCTGTTTAATCCGCATGTATTTGATCGTTTTATTTTTATAAGTCAACACCTCAAAGCGACCGCCGATGTTTTTAAAATTCTCAAACGCCTTGGCGGCCGCGGCCGGCGTAATCCCGCAGAGTGCATCGCAGACCGCCAGTGCCCCGGCATAATTATAAAACATAAACGGCAGATCATAAGGCATGGAAAAGACCACATCCTTTAATTTAAAGGTTTTGTCTTTAAAGTTAAGCGCCGTAACCAAATAGTCCGGGCTGCTTTTGCTGGCAAAACCACAAAAGTCGCAGGCAAAAGCGCCGATGCTGTCGACATTGTAATAGTCAAAGCGCAGATCGTGGTGGCATTTGGGACAGGCCTGAGTCGGGTAATCCCCGCTCTTTACGAAGGATTCATCATGATTGGCAACACTGTAATAAATCGAGCGCTGGGCGATTTCCTCGAAAAATCGGGATCGCGGTTCTTCGTTATTGAGGATCAGGGTCATCTTCGGATTGACCACCTCTTTTAACTTACGGATAATAAAATCCGGATCCCCATTTCTCTGCACCTGATCTTTCTGAAGATTGGTAATCAGCATATTTTTAGCCGGTAATTGGGCATAAATTAACGGCAGATAGCGTTCATCGGTTTCGAAAATATAGTAGTCGGCCTTAAGTTTCCCGAACAAACTGGCTTCTTTGGCCAGACTGGTGGCAATGCCCCCCAATAAGTTGGCGCCTTCCAGATTGGAAACAATCTTTTTGCCATTCTGCTTTAAAATATGGGTCACCAGATTGGTGGTCGAGGATTTCCCATTGGTTCCGGTAATAAACACAACCTTGGAATAATCAATATTTTTAAAATGTTTGACAAACTCCGGATCAATTGCCAACGCTTTTTCTCCCGGTAGATTGGTTCCCCGTCCCTTGCTGACAAGTTTAATGGCAATCCCCATTAATTTAGCCAACCATAATGCAAGATAAAATTTCATCATTACTAACCTTTCTAAAAATTATTTGCTTTACCGCTCTTTATTTTTCAATTTTTCCCAAACCATCGTGATGATACTCTTTTGCTGCGCGCGTTCGCACTGCGAAGAAAGCGCGTCCGGATTTGGTTCTTTGGCTGACAAACTCTGATTCCAGCTCATCTGGGCGGCACCGGCCACGACCGCGCCGACAAAGCAGGCGGTACTGAACATACTGGCCAGGCCGATGACCATGGCCACCAGTTCGCCGTAGATCATCCCCTGAAAACGAACCGGATGAATATCCCCATAGCCGATGGTGGCAAAGGAGATCACCATGTAATAGAGCAGATCAAAGGCATCGAGGGCCCGGTCGGTATCGGCTACGTAAAAATTCGGGTTGATCTTGAAACAATTATAAACCATCAGGTAAAGAATGCTCATCTCACTGACCACCAGCACCACCATGCCCTTTAAGATACTGGCGGTTTCATGGTATTTGCGCCGTTTGGAAACCGAGCTGCGAATGATACTGGGGTTGGCAATCGCCCGGATCATCACCGAAAAGCAGAGCATCAAGGCAAACGTTAAGCCGAACAAACCCAGGGGCAGGCTCGGCGGCGAAATAAAATTGGCAAACAGCACAAAGTAATGCCCGAGAACCAGATAAAAGATCAGATCGACAAAGCGCGAGACAATCAGATCCTGAAACTGATCAATTTTCATAAATAAATGCTGGACCAAAAATACCACGAGAATAAAAATGGCAAAGCTTCCAAAAATCCCCACCAATTCACCAAAGAGAATCTGATGATGACTGGACACCACGATCAAAGAGATGACCAACAGCACAGCGGTGACCATCAATACCCCCTGATACTCATAGTTAACGATCAATTTTACCATAAAACGGCGCAACGGTTTGATTTTTTTTATTTGATTCTGCCTGACTGCTTCGGTCAGGCGTTCTTTATTATAAAATAAAAAAAGTTCAAATAAAAAAAGCAACAGAATAAAAAGATCATAAATAAGGATAATGGCATTGCCATCAGCCAGGGATTCGTAAGCCGGAAATTCATTGCCAAACGGATTCATAATGAAAGCTCCTTTACTGATTGTGTGATTCGTAGTGCTTAATCATCTTCAATTTTTCAGTTCGTGACATTTTTTTAATGGCCGCTTCCCGGCTGAGGGCCTCCGACCGGGTCGCCAGCGCTTCCCAATAAACCAGGGTCACCGGCAACCGCCCGCGGGTATATTTCGCCCCGGTGCCCGCATTATGAACCCTGATCCGCTCGTCAATGTTGCTGGTCCATCCCGTATAAAGGGTATTATCATTACATTTTACGATATATACGTAAGCCTTGTCTATCATTTGTTTATCTTTCTTT
>CAZEBY010000120.1:0-4526 GCA_964510565.1 uncultured Lachnospiraceae bacterium
ACATCCCCTCCATCGGGGTGATCACCAAAACGGATCTGGGTGAATGCAATATCAAACGCAGCCGCAATCTGCTGATCTATGCCGGTATTAATCCCAAACACATCTATGTGGTCAGCTCCTACACCGGCGAAGGTATCCCCGAACTGGAAGCGGCCATCCATCATTTTATGGAACCCCACCGTAGTAAATAATTTTTATAAGACTATAACTAAGGAAGTGAAAAAATGACCTATGACAGCTATGGCAATTTAACAGTGGCAGGCGTTGCCAACTACCTTAAAGAAAAAGCGATCTTTCCGGCTGATGCTTTCCTTACCGTGGTGGATTTACACGCCGTCAAGGAAAGCATCGAAGGCTTTGTCAATTTAATTTATCACGTCTATGACCAAACCGGTAAATCGGTGGTCATGAAGCAGATGCTCTCGATGCCCCGATTTCGGATTGAAGACGAAAAAAACAACACCGTTGAAGACACCGATTCCGAAGGCTGGACCCTGGATCTGGGCCGAATGCGCTCTGAAATTGCCACCCTTATTTTCTGGAACTCGGTTTATCCCGGCATCAGCCCGGAAATTTATCTTTTTGACGAACCCAACCGGATCATCGTCATGGAAGATCTGATGGATTTGAGCCTGCTGCGCTTTGAGCTGTGCCGGATGGTTAAGCACGACCACTTCACAAAAAAAATTGGCGCTTTTTTTGCCCGCAATCTGTTTTACTCATCCAATCTGCATCTTACCAATTATAAAAAATCCGAGGTTGAACACTTCTTTGTCAATCCCGAATATACTGCCCTGGTACCCTTTCTTTTCCATGAAAACATCGGGGTTTCCCGGGAGCGGGAGATGATTCCCGGCACCGACAAAAAGAGAACTGAATTGGTGGATAACCCCGCCATTCAAGCCGAATTTAAACGGCTCGAAAACAAATTCTTAAATGACCGGGAATGCCTGATCCATACTGATCTGCATAGCTCAAACATCATGATCAGCGCTAATGACGTGCGGATCATCGATGGCGAATTTGCCGGTTTTGGGCCCCTGGCCCAGGATTTTGGCCGGTTGACTGCCAGCCTGACCCTGAACTACCTTTCCTGGTTTGGTGATGACACCCGAACCGCCCCGGAAAAAGCGGATTTCCAGGCTTATCTGCTAGACACCCTCTGCGATCTTTATTGCACCTTTCAAAATGAATTCCGTCAGCTGGTGGCCACCCACCGCGAGGAAAGCTACAGCTTAAAAACGCTCGATGTCGAAGGCTATCTCACTGACCAGTTGCAAAATGCCCTCTCCTACACCGGGGTTAACGTAATGTCCCGACTGGCCAATCGCGGCATCTGTTACGACCTGCTCAGGCTGCCCGAAGCCGACCGATTGGTTCCTGTGCTGCTGGCAATGGATATTTCCAAAGAGCTGCTGCTTAATCATCAAAAGTACACTACGATCACCGACTACACCGAGTTACTGAAAAATCTGATTTAACCTTAACACAAAAAGCCCGAAGATTTCGCAAAGAGAAAACTTCGGGCTTTTTTAATCACTTAAATAAAATACTCACAGGTACCCTTTTCATTATAGGACTTGACCAGATCAGCCAGGGTAATATTGTCCACCACATTTTCAACCGCCTCTTTGATTTGACGCCAGACATCGACCGTGACACAGCGATCGGCGCGGTCACAGCCACCGGGCTCATCCAGACAAGCTACCGGTGACAGCTCCCCTTCCATCAGCCGCAAAATCATCCCGACGGTGTATTCTTCCGGGGGATTAGCCAGCTGGTAGCCCCCCTGTGATCCCCGGACACTGCGGACAAAACCGGCCCGGGAAATCTGGGTAATGATCTGCTCCAGATATTTTTCCGAAATCTCCTGACGCTCAGCAATCCGTTTGATGGGGATGTATTCTCCGGTATTGTTAATCGCCAAATCCAGCATCAGTCGCAGGGCATATCGCCCTTTTGTTGATATTTTCATGATGTATATAACCCCGTTGAAAGATAGCGTTCGCCCGTATCCGGCAGCAACACCACAATGGTCTTGCCTTTATTTTCCGGTCGTTTGGCCAGTTCAGTGGCCGCATACAGGGCGGCCCCGGACGAGATCCCCACCAGCAGACCTTCTCTTTGAGCAATACTTTGGGAAGTTTTAAAGGCATTGTCATTGCTGACTTTGATGATTTCATCATAAATGGTCGTATTTAAGACCTCCGGCACAAAACCGGCGCCAATCCCCTGAATCTTATGAGGGCCCGGGCTGCCGCCGGACAGTACCGGTGAAGCCTCCGGTTCGACTGCCACAATCCTTACTCCCGGTTTCTTTTCTTTGAGCACTTCCCCGACACCGGTGATCGTGCCACCGGTGCCAATGCCGGCCACAAAAATATCCACTTCACCATCGGTATCGTTCCAGATTTCTTGCGCGGTGGTTTGACGGTGAATTTCCGGATTGGCAGGGTTTTCAAACTGCTGCGGGATAAAGGCATTGGGAATGGTTTCGACCAGTTCATTGGCTTTTGCAATGGCGCCTTTCATCCCGGCTGCCCCAGGCGTTAGCACCAATTCTGCCCCCAGGGCTGAAAGCAGATTACGACGTTCCATACTCATGGTTTCCGGCATCGTTAAAATAATCCGATAACCCTTGGCGGCCGCCACAAAAGCCAGACCAACCCCGGTATTCCCGCTGGTTGGTTCAATGATCACAGTACCTGCTGTGATCATTCCCGCTTTTTCCCCTGCTTCAATCATTGCAAAGCCAACCCGATCCTTCACTGACGAAAGTGGGTTAAAATATTCCAGTTTGGCCACCAGCTTTGCTTGCAGCTCCAGACTTTTTTCGTAGTTCGATAATTCCAACAGAGGGGTATTGCCAATCAAATCGGTCAAACTCTTTGCTATTTTAGACATCTTGCTACCTCACTTTATTCTTCAAATTTAATTTATAAATCCCGCTATATCATTTCATATTATTTCGATATGTTTTAATAAATTCATTATATGCCGCTACTCATTTTTTGTCAATAAAAAAAGCCGAATTTCTCCGGCTTTTAAGCATTCAGATTAAAACAAACGTCGTACCGACAATTGTCCCAACATGTTGAGGCATCAGATTAATGTGGGTCTGACCCCTTAATCATTGGTCGGTACGCGCGTTTATTGAGAACCTCAAACAATCAGGCGTCTTTTTTAGGATGACTTTCCTTTTCCTCGGCTTCGACCCGTGACCAGAAACGCTTCCCTTCAGGATGAACATCTTCCCCGGCTAATCGGGCATATTCATTCAAGGCATGGCGCTGTTCGCGGTTGAGCTTACGGGGTACTTCCACCTTGATGGTGATAAACTGATCACCCCGACCCCGACCATTGACATTAGGAACCCCTTTTCCTTTTAAGCGGAAGACCTTGCCATTCTGGGTACCTTCCGGGATTTTTAGCTTGATCTTACTGTCAATCGTCGGCACCACAATGCTGTCACCAAGCGCCGCCTGAGCATAGGTTATTGGCAATTCATAATAAATATCGTCGTCGCTGCGTTTAAATAAGAGATCTTCCCGAACACTGATATAGACCAGCAAGTCCCCGGTAGTGCCATGGTTTGGTCCGGCATTGCCCTGACCTCGAAGTGGTAAAATCGAGCCGTCATAAACACCGGCCGGTATTTTGATGCTGATCGTTCGTTCCTTGGATTCAAGGCCTGAGCCATGACAGGTGGGACAGGGTTTATCAATGATTTTCCCTTCACCGTGGCACTTGTCACAGGTATGCACCTGTTGAACGGTTCCAAACGGTGTCTGCTGTCTTACATAAACCTGACCCGAGCCGCCGCATTGATCACAGGTTTTTGAGGTTGATCCTTTTTCGGCCCCGGAACCGCCACAGCTACCACATTCTTCATTGCGTTTGATCTTAATTTTCTTGTCGACACCAAAAACCGCTTCATGAAAGGACAGATTGATACTGATCTTCATGTCCGATCCGCGGTTCGAACGTCGGCCGCCACGACCGCCGCCGAAGCCACCGCCACCGCCAAAGGCACTGAAAATATCGCCAAAAATATCTTCAAACCCGCCAAAGCCGCCGCTAAAGCCACCACCACCGCCATAGCCGGCATTGGGATCGACCCCGGCATGGCCATATTGATCATAACGGGCTTTTTTATCAGCATCACTTAAGATTTCATAGGCTTCATTGGCTTCCTTAAACTTTTCTTCGGCCACACTGTCACCCGGATTTTTGTCCGGATGGAACTCCATGGCTTTTTTTCGATATGCTTTTTTTATTTCATCCGGGCTGGAATCCTTACTGACCCCCAGCACCTCATAGTAATCTCTTTTTTCACTCATAAATACTCTCACCTCTTTTGAATCCTAAACACCAACTCGACAACTATTTATTATATCTTTTTAAAGCAAAGATTTAAAGTCTTTTTTCGTGGAGCGTGGCTATTCCCAAAAGTTGGAAACATACCTTAATACTAGTACCGACAATTGTTACATCATGTTGTACGCATCGGAGCGGACACGGCAGCG
>CAZEBY010000121.1:0-4486 GCA_964510565.1 uncultured Lachnospiraceae bacterium
GAAACTTGTCGTATCATTTTTTCTCCTCCTAAATTTTTCTAAGATCCACAACCCGTTGGCTTTTTCCTTCGCTACGGGGCAGGCTTTTCGGTTCGACCAAAGCCACCTTGGCACTGACGCCAATGGTCGATTGAATCCGGTCACGGATCCGTTTTTCGAGGTTCTCCAAATTACTGATCCGATCCGAGAACAACGCTTCACTCAGTTCAACCTTAACTTCCAGAGTGTCCAGCGAACCATCCCGGCGCACCACCAATTGATAATGAGGCTCTACCTCACCAATTTCCAGCAAGACACTTTCAATCTGAGTTGGAAAAACATTAACCCCACGGATAATTAGCATGTCATCACTGCGTCCCTGGAGACGGTTAATCCGCAAATGGGTTCGGCCACAGCTGCAGGGCTCGGCAATAATCCGGGTAATATCCCGGGTACGATACCTAAGAATTGGAATCCCTTCTTTGGTAATGGTGGTAATCACCAGTTCCCCCTGTTCGCCATAGGGCAGTACTTCCAGGGTATTGGGATCAATGATTTCCGGAATAAAGTGATCTTCCCAGACGTGAAGCCCTTCCTGACATTCGCATTCGATGGCGACTCCCGGTCCCATGATTTCCGATAAACCATAAATGTCATAGGCTTTAATTTTGAGTTTTTTCTCGATATCTTTGCGGATGTTTTCCGACCAGGGCTCAGCCCCAAAAATACCGGCTTTGATTTTTAAAGTTTCCGGATCAATCCCCGACTCCGCCAGCACCTCTGATAAATAAATCGCATAGGACGGGGTACACGTCAAGACGGTAGAGCCAAAGTCCTGCATGATCATAATCTGCTTGGCGGTGTTCCCTCCGGAGATCGGAATAATCGAGGCCCCCAGTCGTTCGGCCCCATAATGAACCCCCAGACCACCGGTAAACAGCCCATAGCCATAGGCATTCTGGATCACCGAGTGCGGACCAGCTCCAGCTGCCACCAGACAGCGAGCCATCAACTCCGACCACATCGCGATGTCATTCCGGGTATAACCAACCACCGTCGGTTTACCGGTGGTGCCGGATGATGCATGGATTCGGACGATCTGTTCCAGCGGGACGGTGAAAAGCCCATACGGGTAATTATCCCGCAAATCAACCTTGGTTGTAAAAGGCAGCTTTTTAAGATCATCCAGGGAGCTGACATCCTCTGGCATCAGACCTTTCTCCTGAAATTTATTGCGATAAAACGGGACATCGTGATAAATCCGATTGACCATTCGTTTTAACCGTTCCAACTGCAGCTCCTGCAGTTTTTCTCTTGGCATGCATTCGTAGCTCTTATTCCAATACATTTTTTCCTCCAAAATTTTCTTTAATCTAAAATCGGATCGCTTGTGGTTATGGGTGTGAAATTCAAGATGCACGTACTGTGGCATCTTTATGATTAGGGAGTGCCTTGCTGTTTACCTGTAAACAAAGTCATCATTCCAGCCTTTGTAAAATAAAAAGACCCATCCTTATTGAAAAGGACGAGTCTGACTCGCGGTACCACCTAATTTGATTATTAACTAATCCACCTTTTTAGAACACGACCAACATTAGCCCCGTTCTTCCTATTTTAACGATGAGGGACACCGGATTCGCCTAATGGTGATACGAATAAATTACTTTACTCATGAATGTTCAGCCAATCAACTCCTGAGGGAACTTCGTCAACATCATTGCCATTGGTTTCCAGCGCTACCAACTCTCTGAAGACTCTAATGAAAATTACTTTCCTCAATCACAGTTTTTAATTATTTCAATTATTATATTACTAACCTTAAAATAATGTCAAGAATTTTTTAGATCCGTCTGTTCAGGCAATATTTCCAGTCTATTTAATGATCCTGAAGCTTATGATCATTGCCGTTTAAAAATACATGTGATAGGATTAACTTGTTTCGTTATATTTTCGTCGCTTCAATCCGAACAATGACCGATAAGGAGTTTACCATGGATCATATTCTTATTTCACTCAATAGCATTTCTAAATATTTCGGGAAAAAGCTAATCCTGAAAAATATCGATCTGACCATCACAAAAGAATCCACCATTGCTTTGCTGGGTCATAACGGCAGTGGCAAAAGTACCCTGCTCAAAATAATTGCTGGTTTGTCTAAAATTTCTGCCGGTACCATTAACTATGCGCCCCAAATTAAGCTTGCTTACATCCCCGAGAATTTCCCTAAAATCGATCTGACAGCCAGTGAATTTGTTAAATCCATGGGTTTGATTGGCGGACTGTCTCAAAAGAAAATCAGTACCCGAATGTTTGAATTGTTTCAGGCCTTTCAGATGGCTGACATGATTGATGTTCCGATCAAACATCTTTCCAAAGGTACGATCCAAAAGGTGGCAGTTATCCAAGCCTTACTGGATCCTCCTGATGTTTTGCTGCTGGATGAGCCGTTATCCGGCCAGGACACCCAATCTCAAAAGTTATTTATCCAGATGGTTCAGGAACTGCAGCAACAGGGTCTTGCCACAATTATGTCCTGTCACGAACGATTTCTCGTGAGTCAACTGGCTGACCATGCTTATGAAATTTCTGATCACCAGTTGCTGCCCCTCGATTTATCCGACCTAAAGGAAATTAAATATGATATCTTGATTTTCGAAGCCCCGCCTGGGACGAAAATTGATCCAAGTCTTCAGGATTTAATCGAGCGAGCTGAATGGAATCATAACCGCCTAAAACTGATTGTTCAAAGTGATCACAGTCATGTGGTTCTCAAGAAGCTGTTAAAAGATGAATTCAGACTGCGCACGATGGAAGGGATGAAGCCATGAAAAATCTGTTAATCTATCATTTCAAATGCTATCTCAAATCTTATAAATTTTTGCTGCCCTTTTTAGTCTATCTGATTTATTTGTTTGCCGCCTACGGCATCATGCCTTTTGCGATTGTTTCGAGCTTTTCTGAGTCGGCTGGCGTACTTTTCTTTATTATGGCCTATGTCGGTTTTAGTTATGCTGAACTTGAAAACCAAGTTACCGAACAGCTGGTTTTACTCAGGGTTAATAACGACACCCGTTATTATCTGAGCCGACTGTTGGTGCTCCTGATCATCGGCCTTGTCATGAGTGTCATTGGCATCCTCTATCCGATGATCTTAAATAGTGTCAACAACGGTCACTTATTCACCCGTCGTTTACAGTTTGATGATATCGCAATCGGGTTTGGCCTGCATTGTTTATTGGCCTTTTTAGGGGCTATG
Organism: uncultured Lachnospiraceae bacterium; assembly: GCA_964510565.1. Lineage (GTDB taxonomy): Bacteria > Bacillota > Clostridia > Eubacteriales > Eubacteriaceae > Acetobacterium. The sequence goes on from CAZEBY010000121.1 coordinate 3,236, forward strand.
ACCGGTGCTTTTTTTCATCCCCGGATTATCAAAAACCGGAAAATGGCTGTGCTGCTGCTATTCTTTGTCACCGTCATGGGCATATCAAAAGGTTCCCTGGCTGGCTATTTCCCACAAACCTGCTTAATCACCTGGGTTTTTCCACCTGTTTTTGAGATCCTCGCCTCATTTACAAAGCTGGAATATTTTGCTCTCCCGGCCATGGCATTACCGGTTACACTTGCCATTGTTTATGGTTTAGCTTTAATGATTGGTCAAATTCAATTGTTAAAACGTTCAAAATTCTAAAACTTATCTTATCTTGATCCCTGATGTTATCCGAGTCAAGCCTGAAAAAAGCCCTTCAAAAGATTTCACTTTTGAAGGGCTTTAATTTTATTGCTTCAATTTTTAAACAACGCCCAGGCCAACATCACCATAAGTAGCCATTTCACGATTCATATACAGGGCTGCTTCGACTATATTAAAGGCAATCGCCGCACCGCTGCCTTCACCCAAACGCATTCCCATATTCAGAAATGGTTTGGCGCCAATAAATTCGGAAGCATAGGCGGCGCCTTTTTCAGCTGACGCATGCGAACAAATCAAATAACCTTTAACCTCCGGATTAATCCCAATGGCAATGGCCGCAGCGGCGGTTGAGATAAAACCATCGATTAATACGGGAATGTGATTGGCCGCTCCGGCCAGCATCGCTCCCGCCATGGCACCGATTTCGAAACCGCCAACCTTGGCCAGCACATCAATGGCGTCATCTTTATCCGGTTGATTCAGTGCAATAGCATCCCGAATTACCTGGGCTTTGACCACCTGCTTTTCTTCTGACAGGTTGGCTCCAGCACCAGTCAACTCACCAGCATCAACACCACTAAGCGCTGAAATAATGGCCGCACTGGCGGTGGTGTTGGAAATCCCCACTTCTCCAGTACCTAAAATGTTATAACCGTTGTTAATCGCCCGTTGCGCTACATCAATGCCGACTTCCAGGGATTGAATCGCTTCTTCCCGGGTCATCGCCGGACCTTTTCGCATATTTGAGGTGGCTTTTCTGATTTTTTTATCGAGAATTTTTGATTTCGGTTCCAAATCAGTATTCATGCCCACATCACAAACAAAAATATCGGCACCCGCCTGTTTACTTAAAGCAGCTACGCCACTTTTTCCAGCCATAACCATTTGTGCCATCAAGCCAGTGACTTCCTGAGGTGCCGCAGCAACGCCTTCTTCAAAGACACCATGATCAGCAGCAAA
>CAZEBY010000122.1:0-4320 GCA_964510565.1 uncultured Lachnospiraceae bacterium
TTGCAGCTGCCATCGGCGGTGTGCCATCATTTATTTTTACCGGGTTAACAGTTGTTGCCGCAATTCTTGCCGGAGATTTCGGAGCGCCAGCGATTGGTATCGTCAGCTTTGGATCATGGTTCTCGCCATGTATTGCTTTTGCTGGTGCAGTAGCAGCTGCCGGTTATGCTAAAAAAATTGGTAAATTGGAAGTCGGCGGCGATATTATCACACCGCTTGCTGGCTTAAAAGACGCTTCAGTACTGCTGGTTGGTGGAATCTTTGGTATTATTGGTTACTTATTAAACTTTACCATTGGCACCCTAATCGGAGCTAATGTATTTGGATCAGCAGCGTGGACCGATACGGTTGCCTTAAGCGTGGTTATTTCGGCGATTTTGGTGCGTTTGCTTTTCACAAATTCTGGTTTAACCGGAAAAACGCCAGCCGGTGTGACCCGGCATTATCTGCCTCAGGGTTCAGACATGATTTTCACCCTGGTGATCGGTGCCGGATTTGGGATTCTGGTTGGCGGAATCGTGGTAGCTTTTGGAAACATGGCGTTGGCCGGTTCTGAAGAAGCCGCATATATTTTCTCACAGATGGGTGGTTTTGCCTTTGGGATCGCCGCATTTGGTCTGATTTTTGCCTGCATGGGACTACCTTTCTATGGCTGTCATCATATCGTATTGCCAGCAGCATCCACCGCGATTGTTGTATTCTCGGGTACATTAAGCCCATTGGCAGCGATTATTGCTGCCGCCATCACTGGGGTTTTGGGTGCTTTAATCGGAGAGTTTGCCGGGTTAACCTTTAACAGTTATGCAGATAGTCACATTGACCCGCCAGCCTGTACGATCTGGGTGCTGCAATTGATTAATTTTTCCGTACTACCATTAATTTTGCCATCTATTATGTAGTTTATCATCGAGTGGTAGAGACTTTTGCTTCGGCAGAGGTCTTTTTTTGCGTACGTACATTACTTTAACGATAAATTGCGTTGCAAGTTGACGACAAAATCCTGGATATTGGTGATAATTGATTTGGAGCTGAGGCTGCCCCGATCTTTGAGTTTATTTACCACAAACTCGGAGATATCAACAGTATAAAAATAAACCGGTCGCACTGCGCCATCAATGACCTGGTAGGAGGGGGTCATATTGCCAGTGGCAATGGTATGGAGTTGGGTTGCCAGACAGATGATCGTGGTGGCTTTTCTGGTGTGTACCCGCAGCGCATCCTGGGCGCTGTAAACATCAGCATAGACGCCCGGTAAGGGGCCATCATCCCGAATCGAACCGGCTAAAACCAGGGGAATATTATTGGTAATACAGGAACTGACGATACCATCCGTAATTTTATATTTTTCGATCAGGTTTTTCAGGGAACCGCAGCTCCTGGCCCGATTGATGGTTTCAATATGATGATAGTGACCCAGGGACTTATTTTCTTTGGAGTAAATGTCCTGACCCAAAGCGGTGTTAAAAAAGTGGGATTCCAAATCGTGGGTTGCCAGTGCGTTACCTGCAAAGAGGGCATCGACATAGCCCATCTCGATCAGATGGGTCATGGCATTGCGGGAGTCCTGATCAAAGGTAACCGCCGGGCCGAGAACCCACAAAATATAGCCGTTCTCTCGTTCAAACTCGAGTAATTCATAAAGTCGGTCATAGTCCCGGGAGTAAGCGGTTTCCCGGGAGTTTGACGTTCGAAACGAGAAGTTATCGCCGTTTTCCTGTTTTTTTCTGAAAGCAAAATGATCGACATAAACACCGTTTTCGCCGTCTTCATGACGTCCAACCACAACCGCATCGCCTTTCTTGACGTTTCTGAATTCGATGGCATGGGGCCGATCATCGGCGATTACGACCACGCAGTCCATCCGGCTTTCAGCCATTAGCTGCCAGCTATCATGAATTTTAAAATATTCGGGGTAGATAGTGGTGGCATAAAAGTTTTCCGGAACCACCCCATCCATGGGAGCCGGCATGGTTCGAACACTGGGGGCTTTAACAAAAAAGCTTTCTGTAAAATCAGGAGCTGTGTAAGTTGGCAGAGTAAACATCGGTATACCTCGTTCGATAATTATAGGTTTATTGGTTGCCTATAGTATACCATATCAGCGTCGCCAGCTGGTATCATAAATCGGTGATCACATAGCGATTAAAAAACACCGCCACCACAGTGATTAGAGACTGAGCTTGACGGTGTTATTAAAAACATCGAGGGAATTAAGCCTGTTCAGGCAATTCAAAATGGGGTTTTTCAAAATCAAATAAATTTGATGCATCAGGTTCATTCAGCAGGAAGTCTTCCATTTCATCACGCTCCATTGCTGGCAGCTCTTTTAAAATCAACCGGACACTCGCACCGGTGGTTTGATTAAAAACCGAAAAAGCCTGTTTTCCACCTTGAATGAAAAACAGATTGCCTTTTTGGCCAGTGCATTCCAGCACCACCCGGATTCCATCAACACTGCAGGATTCATTCTCGGCGACACAGACAATTTTGTCATTGCTGCTCATATCGAGCGAAAGCGCTTTGATCGCTTCCAGCGAAGCCCGGACGCCAATCGCCAGGCCCGGACAGTGATGTCCGTGATAGGTTACACATTTTTCCCATAATTCTTGATTCATTTAGTTACTCCTTTTGATAAAACAGGAGACCTGCTGTTGCAGGCCTCCTGGGTTGATCATTTGTTAGTTTTTAAAGCTGTGAATCGGGGCTGGAATCTGACCACCACGATTTATAAAAACCGAACAGTCATTTTTATTGATGGGCATAATCGGGGCCCGTCCCAGAAGTCCGCCAAATTCGGCAGTATCGCCGACGTCTTTGCCATAAACGGGGATCACTCGAACCCCGGTGGTTTTATTGTTGATGACGCCGATGGCAGCTTCATCAGCTAGAATACCGGAAATGGTGGAAGCTGGGGTGTCACCCGGGATGGCGACCATGTCGATCCCAACTGAACAGACGCTGGTCATGGCTTCCAGTTTATCAAAGGTCAGAGCGCCACATTCCACGGCTTCAATCATCCCTTCGTCTTCGCTGACTGGGATAAAGGCGCCACTGAAGCCGCCCACCGAGGTGGAGGCCATAATACCGCCCTTTTTAACGGCATCATTAAGCATTGCCAGCGCTGCGGTAGTACCATGGGTACCACAGTGTTCCAGACCCATCTCTTCCAGAATTCGGGCCACGCTGTCGCCGATTTCCGGAGTTGGTGCCAGCGATAAATCTAAAATACCAAAGGGGACATTCAGGCGTTTTGCCACGGTTGTACCAACCAAATGGCCAGCTCGGGTAATTTTGAAAGCGGTTTTTTTGATAATTTCAGCCATTTCGCCAAAGGAGGCATCCTGGGCTTTTTCCAGGGCTCGTTTGACAACGCCGGGGCCGCTAACCCCGACATTCAGAACCGATTCGGCTTCACCGATACCGTGGAAGGCGCCGGCCATAAAGGGATTGTCTTCAACCGCATTGGCAAAGGCCACAAACTTGGCACATCCGATCGAATCGGCATCCCGGGTCAGGTAGGCGGTTTCTTTAATCACCTCGCCCAGCCGTTTAACAGCGTCCATATTAATACCAGCTTTAGAGGAGCCGAGATTAACTGACGAACAGACACAATTGGTGGTTGCCAGGGCCTCAGGTATGGAGTCGATCAGAATCCGGTCGCCTTTAGTGAAACCTTTGGGAACTAATGCCGAAAAACCGCCGATGAAATTAATGCCAACGGTAGCGGCAGCAGCATCGAGAATTTTGGCATACTCGACATAATTAAGATCGTCGCTGCTGCCAGCAATCAGCGAAATCGGGGTAACCGAGATGCGCTTATTAACAATCGGGATGCCCAATTCATTTTCGATTCGCTCCCCTTCTTTAACCAGGTTTTCGGCTAAGCGGGTGATTTTATCATAGATTTTCTGGCGACTTTTGGCTCCGGAGGAATCAATGCAGTCCAGCAATGAAATTCCCATGGTGATGGTTCGGATATCCAGGCGCTCTTTTTCAATCATTCTTACCGTCTCAAGGACGTCTTTAAACATTGCCATAATCAGGCCGCCTAAATGGTGTGCATGGCATTGAAAAGATCTTCATGCTGAATACGGATTGACATGCCGATGTCTTCGCCAACGGTTTCCAGGGCGTTTTTCAGGACATTAAAATCGACTGACATATTTGACATGTCCACCAGCATGATCATGGTGAAAAAATCATGCATAACCGTCTGGCTGATGTCTTCAATATTGACTTCATTTTCAGCCAGAATTTTAGATACATTATAAATTATTCCGGTGCGGTCTTTTCCAATAACCGTAACTACTGCTCTCATTT
>CAZEBY010000123.1:0-4242 GCA_964510565.1 uncultured Lachnospiraceae bacterium
ATCCTTTCTTCAACCTGGACTTGACTCAGTCCAATTTCAAGGTTGATATGATTATCCATTAAATCCTCCCGTTTTAATATTTACTGGTTGGATTATATCACCACAGTCTTAAAATACCTTGTAGCATACCTCATCGTACCACCAATTGGTCAGTACGGCAGCTTCTAATCATGCTTCAATTTTTTTCAAACAAAAAAGAAGCCTGCCCTCAGGGACAAACCTCTTTATATGTGTGGTCTTAATATTTTTTGCTATGCCAGACTTTCTCTGACCACTTGATTCACAAGCTTACCATCCGCCCGACCTTTAACCTTGGGCATCAGGGCACTCATTATTTTTCCCATGTCTTTGGCGTCAACAGCACCGGTTTCTGTTATTGTTTCAGCCACAATTACTTTGATTTCATCAAGTGTTAATTGTGTAGGAAGGTAGCTCTCGATGATTTCTATTTCTTCGCGAGCCTGCTGGATTAAATCGTCTCTTTGAGCTTTCTCAAACTCAGCCAGGCCATCCCGACGTTGTTTGAGCTGTTTTGCAATAATTTCAAGAATCTGGTCATCTGCCAGTTCCACTTGCTGATCCTTCTCGACTTGTAAAATCGCCGCCCGAATCATGGTAACGGTCGATTTCTTGACCTTATCCTTTTCCTTCATTGCTGTTTTTAAGTCAGCCTGTAATTGATCCTTTAATGCCAATTAGTCACATCCTATCTTTTTTTCATCTTTCTTTTTCTAGCTGCTTCTGATTTTCTTTTTCGCTTTACGCTTGGCTTTTCATAATGCTCTCTTTTGCGAATTTCAGACATAACCCCAGCCATTGCAGTTTTTCTTTTGAAACGTCGCAATGCACTTTCGAGTGTTTCATTTTCTTTGATTTTTACTTCAGACATTTTCAACCCCCCCCTCTAATCCGTTGCTAATTTCCGGTATTGTTAATCAACATGGTATGAGTCAAACTTTATTATACGCAATATTTATAGCGCTGTCAATTATTTTTCAGCCTGGCGGCCATAATAATGGTCGCCCACCCAATAAATGATAATGCAGATGGGGCACGGTCTGATTGCCATCCTTACCGCAATTATTGACCAGTCGAAAACCGCTTTCGGCAATGCCGGTTTTCAGGGCAATCCGGTTGGCTACCGTGTGCACATGGCAGATAATATCGTTGCCAGCCTGGACCGACAGAATCGAATCAAAATGTTCTTTAGGAATGATAATCACATGAATCGGGGCCTGGGGCGCAATATCATTAAAGGCAACAACCCGGTCATCTTCATATACCACATCGGCGGGAATTTCCTTATTGACGATTTTACAAAAAATACAGTCTTGGGACATAGCTTCCTCCTAATTTATTGAATCTCCAATTAATTTGTCAGCATACCGACTAGAATATGATACCCTAACCGGGATGATTCTACCACTTATTTCTTCATCGGTTTTGAAAATCACCGGCAAATAGTTTTTGGTATGGCCTTCATAACCAGCAGCATCGTGACTTGCTTCGAAAAGCACCTCGGCAATGGTGCCGTCATTTTTTTTGATAAAAGCCACTTCCAATTCCCGGGATAATTCACTCAGTTTATGGCTGCGGGAATTTTTTTGGCTGTCATCGATCTGATCCTTAAACCCGGCCGCTTTGGTTCCGGTTCGTCGGGAATATTTAAATACATGGATCTGATAAAAACCGACTGCCCTGGCAAAGTCGAGACTCTCCTTGAATTCTGCTTCGGTTTCACCGGGAAAACCCACCATCATATCGGTGGTGATGGCGGCCAATGGAAAGACCGCTCGAATCTGATTGACAATCTCCCGGTATTCAGCCGTGGTGTAACGACGGCCCATCCGTTTGAGCACGGTGTCGCTGCCGCTTTGCAGCGACAGGTGAAAATGGGGGCAGAAACTGTCCATGGAAGCCAATCGTTTAAGCCGCTGGGGCGTGATAAACTGCGGTTCCATCGACCCCAGCCGGATTCGTTTAAGACCCGCTATCCCATCAAGGGCTTCAATCAGATCAATCAGATCGGTTTTGCCACTGTCTGCTTGATCGACCCCATAGGAGGCAATGTGAATCCCGGACAGGATTACCTCCCGATACCCCATTGCCACCACCCGGTTGACTTCCTCAATAATCTGCTGCGGATTTCGGCTTCGCACCGGCCCCCGGGCAAAGGGGACAATGCAATAGGTGCAGAACTGATTGCAGCCCTCCTGAATTTTTATAAAGGCCCGGGTTTTTCCCTTAACCTCGGAAATCTTCAGCGGTTCAAAAACTTTTTCTTTCATAATATCCGAAACAAAATCCCGCTGGCTGACATCCGCAAGGTGGGCCTCAATATAGGCCAGAATATCACCACGATTTTTGGTGCCAATCATCAGATCCACTTCAACTATTTTTTCCACTTCCTCGGGAGCCACCTGGACATAACAACCCACCGCACAGATAATCGCCTCGGGGTTGAGCCGTTTGGCTTTGCGCATCATTTTCCGGGATTTCTGATCGCCCAGATGGGTCACTGTGCAGGTATTGATGACATACACATCGGCCACCTCGGAAAAATCGACAATGGAATAGCCATCCAACTCAAAAAGCTCCATCATCGCCTCGCTGTCATAGGTGTTGACCTTACAACCCAGTGTCATAAAAGCGACTTTTTTATTTATCTTATTCATACCGCTCGTATCCACCTCACTTCCAGAAATTCAATTGGCTGAGCACCACCATCCCGGCAGTTTCAGTGCGCAGGATCCGCGTGCCCAGACTGACACTGACCACCCCGGCTTGCTGGCAGGCCGCCGCTTCCTGGGGAGCAAAGCCGCCTTCAGGACCAATGATCACCGCGATTTTTAGCGGCTTATCAATGTCCTGTTTTTTTTCAAAAGCAGTCAGCGCTTCTTTTAGGGTCTGCCGGTTTTCGTCCTCATAGGCCAGAAGCATCAGATCGTAGCAGCTGGCTTGCTGCAAAACGCCGGACAGGGTTAGTGGCGCCTTGACCACCGGGATGATCCCCCGTTTCGACTGCTTGGCTGCTTCATAGGCAATCCGCTGCCAACGGTCGATTTTTTTGTCCTGCTTGTCTTTGATCTGAACAATTGCCCGCAGTGAAGAAAAGGGGACGATTTCATAAACACCCAACTCGACCGCTTTTTGAATGATCATTTCCATTTTAGTGCCCTTGGGCAGGCCCTGATACAGGGTGATTGAAAGCGCCGGTGTTTCACCCTGAGAAGGTTCCTGCTTCTTTATTTGACCGGAAATGGTGCGATCTGCCGGGCTGTCCAGGACAACCTGATAGTCATTGCCCTGACCGTCGCAGACTTCGATGACATCATCCTTGCCCAACCGCAAAACCTTGGTAATGTGTTTGAAATCCTCCCCGGAAATCACCACGGTGGACTCAGAAATCTGACCAGGTTCGACAAAAAAGCGATGCATACTAGTCTCTCTTCTGGGCAACCACGCCAACCCATTCACCCATTTGCTGTACAAAAACGAGCTTGAAGTTTTCCGCTTCCAGGGCATTGAGGACATCTCCCAACCGGTCAATGATGATGCCGGAAGAAATAAAGATCCCGTTTTCTTTCAGGTAGGGTTTGATAATTCCCGACAATTCGACGATGGCGGCAGCCAGAATATTGGCCACAATCACATCGGCCTTTTCATCGATGACATCCAAAAGATTCCCTTCGCGGATTTCCACCAGACCGCCTAAATCATTGAGTTCGGCATTTTCCCGGGCGATTTTAACGGCCAGGGTATCAAAATCCACAGCCACTACTTTTTTGGCTTTCAACTTTCCGGCAATCAATGAGAGTATCCCGGTGCCGCAACCAATATCCAGCACCACGTCCCCGGGCTTGATATACTCTTCCAGTTTTATGGCGCACAGCTGGGTGGTTTCGTGAGTACCGGTGCCAAAGGCCATGCCGGGATCAATGTTGATGACGATCTCATCCTCATTAGGCACATAGTCTTCCCAGGTCGGTTTGATAACAATGCTTTTGCCGACTTTGGTGGGTTTATAGAATTTTTTCCAGGAGTTGGCCCAATCCTCCTCTTCGACCTCGGTAATGAGCATCTCACAGGCACCAGGATCCAGACCAAAAGAAGGCAACATCTTCACTGAGGTAATCAGTTTGTGTACTGCTTCTTCGGTATCTTCCACCTCACTGAAATATCCCCGGACAATGGAAACATTGGGATCAATTTCCAGAAGGGCTTCATCGACAAAATTAACCT
>CAZEBY010000124.1:0-4238 GCA_964510565.1 uncultured Lachnospiraceae bacterium
TCATTGCCGAGGGTTACAGCGAAGAAGGTCGCCAGACCTTTACCAATTATCTGGATTTCAAGCTGGAAGAAATGAACGAAGATCTGATCTCCGGTCATAAGGTTCTCTGGGGGTTTTATGAGGACGGCCGGATCGTCGGGGTGATTGGTACCCGGGATGAACTTCATATCTCACTGATGTTTGTCGACAAGGACTATCACCACCGGGGCATTGCCCGGGCGCTCTTTGACACGGTACTGGCCGAACTAAAAAGCCAGCACCCGGGAGACCCCTTTGTCCTGACAGTTAATTCGTCCCCCTATGCGGTGGCCGTTTACCACCGCTTTGGCTTTGTGGACATCGCCGGGGAACAGGAAAACAACGGCATCCGCTTTGTACCGATGAAGATGACAATTAATCAACACGAGTAACTGATCCGGTTAGGCAAAATGGCCGCGAAACACTCGCCAGAGAAATAATAAAAAGCGCTTTGATGATACGCATTGAGGTTCATCAAAGCGCTTCTTTTGATTTGAAACCACAACTAAAAGAATAATTCTGGAAAAAAGTTTAGCAATTGCTGAAGTATATGTAATTGACAGAATTCCCGACAGATGGTAAGGTTTACAAAATAAGTTAAGTAATCAATATAAGTGGGAAAGAAAAGAATGAAAGAGAGGAAAAAATGAAAAAGAGAACAGCATCTGTTATCAGCATCCTGGCCATCCTAGTGGGCTTGGTAAGCCTTGGTGTCAGTCCCGTTATGGCCGAATCAAATTTGCCAACGACGCAAGCTAGTTCAACGACTGCCGCTATCGAAACAAGTGAAGCCATCGGGATAAGTTACCATACCCATGTCCAGAATATTGGCTGGGAAACACAATGGGCAAAAAACGGTGAAAGTGCCGGTACCGAGGGGTATGGATACCGGCTGGAAGGGATTGAAATTGAACTGACCGGCGATGTCCCGGACGGCGCCGCCATTGAATATCGAACCCACGTCCAGAATGTTGGCTGGGAGAATTTCTGGGCAATCAACGGTTCGACGGCCGGTACCCAGGGTCAGGGTCTACGGTTGGAGGGAATTCAAATCCAATTGATTGATCTGCCAGGCTATTCGGTGGAATACCGAACCCATGTCCAGAATCTCGGTTGGGAAAGCAAATGGGCTAAAAATGGCGAAATCGCCGGAACTCAGGGACAGGGACTACGGCTCGAAGGAATTCAGATCCGGCTGGTAAAGGATGCGGTATCGGTGGTGACCGATTTAACCGGGACGGCGGAAGTTTCGTCAACTGGCGGTGTGGTCAGTCTTTCTGACGGCGCAGCGGTGACGGTTCCGTCCGGGGCCTTAAGCCAAACCAGCAGTTTCCATTTCAGTCGACTTTCCGAAGGGAGTGGCGGGGAATCTTTTTATCAGCTCAATGGGGTTCCCGATGTCTGGCAGGGCAATTTTGAAGTGACCCTGCCGCTAAATACGCTACCGGCAAACACGGGCGATACCTATGTGGCAGTTTATCACAACAGCAGTTTTCAGCCGTCATCGGATAGCGGGGGAACCAACCGCCAGTTGATTAAAGCGGAGGTCGTCAACGGCCAGGCTAAAATTTTGTTACCGGTTATGAATACCGATATTGTCACGACTTTGGGTGATGAAGGCACCATTGAGACGGCGATACCCAATTATGAACTGCTCTTTTACGTCATGCCGGATGTCCGGACTGAAACGGTTGGCGGCTTTAATCTGACCGTTCCGGTATCGGTGGCCAAAGCCAATCCGCAGTTAATTGCGGAAATAAAAACGGCCCTAACCGAGACGGCCGCTTTCATTAAAAGCGAAACCGGGGTAAATCTGCCTTATACTGGGGGGCGGAATCCGTTGCCGGTAGATATATTTGATTTTAATTGTCTGATCGAACGTTATCTTGGCGGTCGCAGTGCCACAGCCTGGGGTTATCTGGAGGTATCCGGTTACACCCGGGCCAGTCAGTTGTCCAATGCCTGGATCAGCATTAACTCCGGTAAATTTAAAGACGCTGATGCGGCCCGGCAAATTCGGGCAACAGTCGCCCATGAGCTTTTCCACTACTACGAGCAATTGTATCTCCCAACTGATGGCCGCAATCAGAGCCTGTTGCAGGAAGCCTCAGCGGTATGGATGGAATTTGAAATGATGAAAAACTATCCTAATTTTTGGCCCAGTGTATTGGATCCGGAAAATGTCGGCTGGTTCGGTAAATATGGCTTACTGCGGGTCAGTAAAACCGCCTGTCATAATCAGGATGCCCACGCCTACGCCACCGCCCTTTATCTCAAATACATGAGTGAGAAGAACGGCACCCAGGCGATGGGTAAGCTCTGGCAAGCGGTTAAAACCGATGATGAGTTGTTTAAGGCACTCAGTGCGGGATTTAATGATATCAACTGGTATAATAACTGGCCGGATTTTGTCAAAAAACTGTTTTCCGGGGACTTGACCAAAGCGATGCCAGATACCACCTGGTCAATCCATACCAATGCGGTGATTGACTCGGGGAAAAGTTATAAGGTCGATGATCCCTACACCCAGATGAAATATCGGTTCAGCTCGGAAGTTTATGCGCTTTCGGCTCAGACGCATATGATTTTTCTGCGGTATAACACCAAAGGATTTGCCCCCAGTGAAAAGGCCAGTTTAAAAATAACCAACGGCAATAGTGCCGACGTGACGGTTTACCTGTTTAAAAAGAAAGACAACGGCGATGCCGAGTTGCTCGCTACTATCGACTCGGATACGCCATATGTGCTGGGCGATCTGCCTAGTGAAGGAATACAAACCCTGAGTCTGATAACGGCGACTAAATGGCAGCCAACTGCAGCGGGGATGAACGAAACTCGCACGGCAATCATTGATGCCGAAATCATTTTTGGTTCTGATACCAGTGCCTATGATGCCCTGGTGGCTTCGTTGCCGACAAATAATGACAGCCAGACCTATACCCGAAACAGCTGGGAAATGTATCAGGTTTATCTGGCTGGCTGTAATCTGAAGCTGACATCAGCTGACAGTCAGACCGCTATTGATGCGGAAGTTATCAAGCTCAAAGAAGCACTAAGCAAGCTGCAAAAAGGTGCCACTGCACCTGACGATTACGATTGTGGCTGGCAACCGGACTATGCCAACCTGATCAAGGAAGATCTGGATAGCAGTCTGGGTAATTATGGATACTACCATTATGATTCCGCCGGTCGGAAACATGGACTCTATCTCCTCTACTATGATCCGGAAATGACCAAGCCAAAATATGCCTGGGCTTATTATGAAAACAAGATTCATGGCATCGCCACCGCCTGGTATGAAAATGGCACCATCGGCGAGCGTATCGAGTATCAGTATGGGATGCAGCATGGTTTGACCAAAACCTGGTGGGAAAATGGTAACCGCTTATATGAAGGCAACTTCGACAATGAAGCTCGGATTGGCACCCATACCTACTGGTATGAAAACGGCTATAAGCGTGAAGAAACCGTCTATCTCAATGACTTGAAAAATGGCAGTTATGCCTACTGGTATGAAAATGGAACACTTCAGGAAAGCGGCACCTACAGCAATGATCAAAAGACCGGGGTTTGGACGCAGTGGCATGACAATGGGGTCAAAAAGGCTGAAGGCAACTATAGCAACAATCAAAAAACCGGAACCTGGACCTACTGGTATTCGGATGGTAGCCTGAGTCGTAGCGAAAATTATTAATTGATTCTGAGAAATGCCTCAAAAAAAGATACGTTGCCAAAAAACATTTGACAAAAGCGGCTAGATCGATTATGCTTTATTTAATTTAATACATCAATAAACCGTTGACGTGGAGATAACGGTGTATCGTGCAGTTACAGAGAGCGGGGAAGGCTGAGAGCCTCGCACAACGCAGAGCATCAAATGGACCACTGAGGGCGCAGTCAAAGGAAATGACCATTTCCGAGTATTCTGCGACGTGACGCATACGTCAGTTGCGAGGGATATGTTAGTATCCTGCAGAGTGTACAGGGATTTTTCTCTGTAAATGAAGGTGGTACCGCGGGCAGAATTTTTGCGCTCGTCCTTGATTAATTTTTATTAATCAGGGGCGGGCGTTTTTTTATTACTTAAAAGCGCATAAATAGTGTGGACGCTGATTGGCGCTCTGGATAAAGGGTGAGCTCGTCACTGCGTACCGACCAATTGTTAATCTGTTGTTCGCCACAAGCTCGGACAGGCGTTGCCGTGTCCGCCTTGATGCGTA
>CAZEBY010000125.1:0-4234 GCA_964510565.1 uncultured Lachnospiraceae bacterium
CATCATTATCTGATCCTATCTTTTAAAGTTTAAATAATCAGGCCTATTCTGCCAGTGGTAAGATAATGGCAGCTTTAAAAAGATCGCCATCGATTTCCAGTTTCAGTTCCCCTTGCTGGATCGTCATCAGGTCTTTGGCTATGGCCAGTCCCAATCCGCTGCCTTCACTGTTTCTGGTTTCATCGCCGCGCTTAAACCGTTCCATCAATTCATCGGGGGAGATATTTAAAGGCCGGGCCGAGACGTTTTTGAAGACCACCATACCGGTTTTGTCCACCTCGCATTTTGAAAAATCGATATATACCCGGGATTCTTTTTGGGCATATTTTAAAATATTAAAAAGCAGATTTTCAATCACCCGCCAGAGCAGCCGGCCATCTGCCGTCACTACAAAAAGATCTGTGGGATAATGGGCAATAAATTCAAGTCGGGAATTGCAAAGTTCTTCTTCCATTTCACCTAAGCCCTGGGTCATTAGCATTTCCAGATCAACGGCCTGAAACTCGACTTCAATATTCCCTGACGAAGCTTTAGCGGCTTCAAATAAATCATCGGTGAGCACTTTCAGTCGGTGGGCCTTGTTTTCCAGAATCTCCAAATACTTCTGCTTTGCCTCGGGATCGAGGTTTCCGTTTTTCAACAGATCGATGGAGGTAATAATCGAGGTCAGTGGGGTTCGGATATCGTGGGAAACGTTGGTCAGTAGCTCGGTTTTTAGCCGCTGGCTTTTTACTTCTTCAGACACCGCCAATGAAATGCCATCGCCGATGGCATTAATCCCATCTGCCAGTTCGCCCAAAGCACCATCATAGCCAATCAGTTTATAGTCAACTTCACCATTTTTTATGCGTTCCAACCCTTCCAGAATCCCATCATATTTCTTTGCTTTTATCCCACCCAAATAAAGCAGATAGATAATGCAGATAAACGAGCAGACGCCAAGAATTGGCACCTGAACCGATAGCGCCAGAACCACCAGCAGAATCTCCCAGAACATTAACCGTTTTACCGTCGGCGACCCCTTCATGACATCCTGGTAATAACTAGCCAGCTTCTTGAACTGGTCTTTAATAAATTTCCATGCCTGTTTGATCAGTTTCAAAAATAACAATCGCTCTCCAAAACGGCCATCCTTTAAAATGCGCACCAGCGAGAGTAGAAAGTTCAACCCTAACGCCGCCCCCACGGCAAAAAGCATCAGCATATCGACCCGGGGAAAATTCTGATCATAGAAAAAGACAGTTGCGGCAACGATGAGGGTTTCCACCACCAGCACTAATAAAAAATGGGCATCAATCCAGAATCCATCGATCGGCAACAGCTGGACACCCTCGCTATCTTTTTTGCAGCCAGCTGAAATACAGGCCAGCAGCGCACAAAGTGCCGCCAGGATAAATGAGACGATAAAAATGCTCATCAGCCACAGAAATTTTAGTCGTTCAGCCTGATACATCACTTCCCGTTGGGCGATATAGGCATCATCAAACCCGATGATGACCTGAAAATCTGGTTCAACAGCGTAGTCTAATGGTTCGAATTGTTCCATCTTAGGCAATGTCGAGGAAATCGCCCCCTTGTTATAAGTGAAATTCACCCGTCGCTTAAGCAAATCATCCGGATTGGCGTCTTTGGGCTGACTGTTTGTGACCCCTTTGCTGTTAATAACATAGGCTAATCCCTGGGTTTGCTGCAATTCTTTTTTTAGTCGTTCATACTGAAACAACCCTTCGTTAATCAGTTGTTTTTTTTGCGCTTCAAGCTCATCAGCATAGGGTTCCCAAAAATCGAGATCAGTGAGCATCTCCTGCTCAGTTGCAACGCCCATATCGTCTGGATCAATAAGATCCAATCCCGCTAAGATATCCCATTTATAGGCCTCCATCGCTGCGGGATCAATGGCCTTTCCGGCCCGGATATTTTCTTCGCTCTGGTAGAAATTATAAACCTGATCGATATCATCATAGGCAGTCAGGACTTTATTTTGCAGTTCAGCACTCTCCAGATAATTGTTGGTATTGGCCTGATAATCCCAATTAAACCAGTAGGCTTCAAATAAAGCCCCAAAACTGATGGTGATGAAGGCCACCGTCAAAAATGAACAGACCAGTTTAAATTTCGTATTAGTCCAGATAGTTTTCAATCTTGTAGCCAATGCCCCACACCACCTTTAAATATTTTGGCTCTTTGGGATTAATTTCAATTTTTTCCCGGATCCGCCGAATATGCACCGCCACCGTATTGTCCGAATTATAGGCTGGTTCTTCCCAGGCATTCTCATAAATCTGATCGATGGAAAAGACCTTTCCTTTTTCTGACATCAAAAAGTGCATGATCTTGTATTCTACCGGCGTCAGTTTGACCTCTTCGCCATCTACCGTCAGTCGTTTATAGTCATCTTCCAGCACCAGCCCGCCAGTGCGGTAGGTTCCCACCTTTTCGGGACAGCCGCCCAAGGTATTGTAACGCCGCAATTGCGACTTTACCCGAGCAATGACCTCCATCGGATTAAAGGGTTTGGTCATATAATCATCGCCACCCATGGTTAAACCCATGATCTTGTCGTTATCCTCGGTTTTGGCCGATAAAAAGATAATCGGGATATTTTTTGTTTCTCTTATTTTCATCGTTGCCCGAAGCCCGTCCATCTCCGGCATCATCACATCCATAATAATTAACTCAATATCTTCTTTTTCCACCAGCGCGATGGCTTCTCTTCCCGTATAGGCTTTTAAAATCGCATAGCCTTCGTTTTTTAAATAGAGCTCCAGCGCTTCAACGATTTCTTTTTCATCGTCGCAGATTAAAATACTCATTTGCAAGCTTCCGCCTTTCTTTTTCATCTTGGTTTTACTTTAACACAAACTTCTGTCAAAAAAACGCTGAAATTCCTTAATAAATTCTTACGATCAAACCCGGCTCAACGTTTCCCCAATCAAACCGCAAAAAGGGCAGCATTCCAATGGATGCTGCCCTCAAAAATGGTCTAGATTAAAAATTTAATGCCTTCTGGTTTGTTCTTATTTGCGAATTCAAAACCCTGTTGAATGGTATTTTCGATCATTTCACCATCTAAATTCATCAGCCTGAATAAATTGCGGATGAAGAAATAAATCATGGCCCGGCTGGTAAACTTGATATTCTTTTCGTAGAAATCAATGAACAGTTCTTTGCGGGCCCCATATTCGGAACGGGCGATGACTTCGAGATCCGCCTCAATATAGTTTTTGTTGAGAAAATCCAGACAGGAACGATTAAGGGTATTGGTAATGTTAGTACGTCCGTGGGGATTGACATTTTTAACCAGCACCTCATAGTAGAGGGTTTTGTTGCGTTCATCATTTAAGATTGCTTCATAATACAGTACCAAAGCATAACAATACTTGGTATAAAGATTAAGGTTCTCCGATACAGATGATACATAATCGTACAACGCCAAAAAAAACACATTGTAAATATCGGTAATCATATCATCTTTCTTTTTATAATAGTAAGTAATGGTTCCCAGCTTGACATCCGCGTGATCGGCAATGTCTTGAATGCCAGTTTTGTTATAACCATTCTCATAAAATAAAATCTTTGCAGTGTTAATAATGTTACTCTTGGTTTGGGTTCCTTTTCTTGACTTTGCCATGGTATGCCTTTCCAGTATCAATCATTCTCTTAGTTACATTTAATTCTTACCTTTGATCTTACGAAAAGTTTTATGGAATGTCAATAGGGAATTTACGAATCTTTCATATTTACTCGAAGATGTCAGATTATTTCAGTAACAGCGTTTCCCGATCCAACAGATTTACCTCGGCGACCTGTTCCAGGGTTTCAATAGCTTTTTGTTGCACCTCATCATCAACTCGGATAATGATGATGGCATTGTCGGTTTTTTTAGGCAAAAAAGAATAGGCATAAACGATATTGATTTTTGCTTCGGTCAAGGCATTGACCAGAATACTTAATCCCCCGGGATCATCGGAAATCTCCGCCGCCAGCACTGGTGTCACGGTGGAAATGATGTTATTTTTTTTAAGTACCTCAATTCCTTTTTCGGTTTCCTGCAAAATCAGTCGCACGATGCCAAAATCGGTGGCATCAGCAATATTCAGGGAACGGATATTGATCTTGTTTTCAGCCAAGATTTTTAGAATATGATTCAGTCGGCCTTCATGGTTTTCGATGAAAATGGAAACTTGTCGTATCATTTTTTCTCCTCCTAAATTTTTCTAAGATCCACAACCCG
>CAZEBY010000126.1:0-4209 GCA_964510565.1 uncultured Lachnospiraceae bacterium
TATAAGTATACACAGATTGTACTATATTAGTTAAAAGTTTGTCAATTAATTTTCGCCATTTTTCTAAAATTTATCTGAATTTTTTTTAGAGTCTAAAGACAAAGTAAAGGTTTTCAGTGAAATCATTAAAACATCCCCTAAAATTGCTAAATCTTTGATGTTAAAGACGTCTGTTAATTTTTTATCAAATAGTATCTGGGCCTCTGCTTCAAACTCATCGTCCCCAAACCATAAAATCCAGACGATATCAACTCCGGGTGTCACCGTGAACTGCCAGGAAAGATCTCCTTTGCCATAGGTTACGGCTTTTTGAAAACTCATATAATTTTTAAGATGTTCCGGCATTTCGTTGCCGATTTGTGCGAAAACCTGGATGCAGCGTTTATGAAAATTGGAATAATATAAGGAACCATCCGGAAATTCTTTAAAACTGATCCATTGATCCGTATTGTCTTTCCCGTTGGCCTTCATTAAATATCTGAGGATAAAAATTTTGACGGAATAATTATCAAATTCCTGACCCTGGGCATTCGCAACCTGGCCACTGGGGTAATCAACAAAATAGGTTTCACCCAGGACGGTCATTTCAAACCGCCCATTTTCCGGATCATAGGGACAAGACGAGTTTTTACTCATCTCATCGGGATCATAGTTTTTAAATAAATCACGGTTAATGACATAACTACTTTCCGAAAAATGGGGATCAATATTATGTATTTTTGTTTGTTTCATTATTTCTTGCTGAGTTCCTTCAATGCTGGAATGAAAATATCACCCATCACCGCCATATCCTCGGCACTGAAGGCACTGGGAAAATTGGCGTCAAATAATATCTGTGCTTCCGGCGGGAATTCGTCATCCCCAACCCACAAAATAACCGTCATAAACATATTATTAATGACTTCAAATCGCCAGGATAAATCACCCAGCTTCTGCGGTTCAGCACCCAAAACAGTCATGGCTTTTTTCAAACCATCAAGATTATAATTAAAAGTAAAGGCAAAACGTTTGAGGCATCGTCCTTCAAAGCAGGCAAAATAAACATTCCCGCCCGAAACATCACGATAAGCGATATTTTCACCAGTAGCCTTTACCCCTTTAGCATTAATCAAATACCGCAAAATCATGGTTTTCAGTTTATAATTATCAAAATCCTGTCCATCCATATCGGTGACATCGCCTTGAGGATAGGCAACCTTGTAAGGGGTTCCCATCAGGGTGGCGGTAAAATAATTACCCGCTTCGTCAAAGGGACAGGTGCTGTTTTCAGCGATCATATGAGGATCATGATCTTTTAACAAACCCTTATAGTGTTCATAGGGTATTTTATCTTTTCTTTTCTCTTCAATTGCGGTTTCATCCCGTAACGTATTTTCCATTCAAAATCTCCTATTTTAGTTTTCCAGGGAAGGAAATAATTTCATATTGGTATGGGGAATAAAGCAGGCCGAGATAAACTCATCCATATAGGACGGATGGACGCTTAATTCCATATAAGTCATATTCTGAGATATCTCCCGAATTTTGTCTTTTCCTTCAGTCAAGGTCAGGGCCAGATAACATCCCTGCATCGAGCTGTTGCCGATGTAGAAATATTTTTCTACCGGTATATCTGGCAGCATCCCCAACGCAATGGCATTGGTAATGTCCAAATTAGTGCCGATACCCCCAGCAACATAAATGTTTTCCAGCACATCAATGGGCATATCTAGGCTTTCCATCAGACTGTAAATAGCTGAAAACACTGCTCCTTTGGCCTTGATAAAGCTGTCAATATCAATTTCAGTAATGTAGATATCCTTTGAGCCGTTATCCAGTTCTTTGGAGTAAAGATAATACTGGCCGATACCATATTCATCAAATTTAATACGAGGATGGCATAAATCACGGTCCATTCGGCCTTTTCCATTGATAATACCAGTTCGCTTCATTTCACAGATTAAGTCAATGATTCCGGAGCCACAAATCCCGACTGGACTGGTATGGCCAATGGTATTATAAAAAGGTCTTAAGTCTTCATCATTGATGATGACTTGTTCAATGGCGCCTGGAACAGCTCTTGTACCACAGCTTATTTCTCCACCTTCAAAAGCTGGTCCGGCTGAACAGGCACAGGTCATCAAAAAGTCTTTGTTGCCAAAAACAATCTCACCATTTGTTCCCAGGTCCACCAGCATGGTAAAGTCTTCCCGCATCCATACCGGCACGGCAAAAACCCCGGCCGTAATATCGCCGCCAACATAACTGGCGACGGATGGAGCCAGATATATTTTCCCTTCCGGATTAACACGGATCCCCAATTCGGCACATTTCATTTCAGGAATGTCATTAATCGCCGGAATAAACGGTTCCCGTCTTAAATAGTCCGGATTCACCCCTAATAGTAGATGATTCATCGTGGTATTTCCAGCAGCACAGACCTCGTAAATGTCTGCTGGAGTAATACCGACGGCATTTACCATCTTTTCAATCAAATTATTGATACTTTCATCCACAATGGCATGACGAAGTTTTTCTAAACCGCCAGTTTTTTCAGAATAAACAATCCGGTTAATGACGTCCGCCCCATATTTAACCTGGGCATTTCCCATCGATGCTTTTGTTAAAATCTCGTTGGTATTCATATCCACCAGACAGGCCGATACCGAGGTTGTTCCAATATCCAAAGCAATCCCATACAAAACAGACTTTTCGCCATTGGATGGTTTAACATCCAAAATTTCAGCCACTTCCCGGCGCTTTAAATAGACCACCTCAACTGAAAAATCGTTTTTTCTGAAGGCGTCCGGCAGTTTTTTTATCACATTCAAGCTGATGGCAATATCTTGATAACCAAGATTATGTTTGAAATAGAGTTTCAAGCGATCCTCATCAGCACTGTTATCCTCGATGTTGGGACATGGTAATTGAATGATTTCAGACCAGAGCCGACTGGCATTGGTCATCCCCTCTTTGATCATTTTTTTGCGAACGTATTTGATGTTCTTGTTTTCATTATTGGATAGATCGGTGATCTGCATTTCGTTTACAAAAGAGGAGGCTAAATCTGGTACTTCCACCACGATATCTTCGATAATCGTTGAATTACAGGATAGAACGATCCCATTGGCCATTTCTTCCTCAGAAATATGTCTGGTTTTTTCTGTTTTAACCTGACCTGATACTATTTTCACCTTGCATTTGCCGCAGGTGGCATTCCCGCTGCATGGTGAATCGATCATGACGCCAGCTCTTCTGGCTGCATCCAGCAGATTCTCGCCCTCACCGGCAATTAAATCAACGGATCTTTTTCCTTTAATTATAAATCGTACCTTACTCATATAACAATCTCCCCTTTTCCGCAGTTTCCGTCTAAAAGGGCTGCATAACAGCCCCGTTCATATTTATTTATTTTTATTGTTTTTGATGATTTCCAATTTGTTGACAATATCTCTTAAGGCCACCTTGGCTGGTGAATCAGCGGGCAGCTGAACCAGTGGTTTGCCGTAAGCGTCATATTCAAAGACATTTTGATCCAATGGCACAACACCGATCAGGTCAAGGCCCTGTTTTTCGATTTCTTCAGCGGTTCCTTCGTTTAGAACGCCATCGGGCGCACGGTTGACGATCAGCTTTATAACCGGCACCTTCAGTTTCAGTTCAGAAACCAGTTCCTTGATCCGGCCAACAGCCTGAATTCCCCGACGGGAGCAGTCGCTGACAAGAATCAGCATGTCAATTCTTCCGAGTGTTCCCCGGCTTAAATGTTCCATCCCGGCTTCGTTATCAACGATGATATATTGATAATTACTCGCCAACATATCAATCTGGGTTTTAAGGATTCCGTTTACATAACAATAGCAGCCGGCGCCCTGGCTGCGACCCATGACCAGCAGGTCATAACCATTTCCTTCGGCAACCGCCTGATTTAATCGGAGTCTTAAAAAGTCAGTTTTAGTCACACCCGGCGGTAATGGCACGCCTTCCATTTCGGCCCGATTGACTTCTTCTTTAATCTCACCGATGGAAAGATCAACCTCTTCTCCAAGCACTTCGTTAAGATTGGCATTGGCATCTGCATCCACTGCTAAAATTGGACCCAGACCTTCTGCCACTAAATATTCAATAAGCATACCGGTAAGACTTGTTTTGCCAACGCCACCTTTGCCTGCAACTGCAATATTAAAAGCCATAATGTTTCCTCCATTATCATTTCCCGGTCAATTTTCT
>CAZEBY010000127.1:0-4150 GCA_964510565.1 uncultured Lachnospiraceae bacterium
GAATCCAAAAGGGTTTGGCCCCGGCGGCATAAATCAATTCTTCGGGAATGCTACTGCCCAGCACAATCACCTGGGGCTGGCGCTTTTTCATATTGTCCACTTTTAAATAAAGATAGGTTGTATTTAAAAAATAGCGGATCGCTTCGATCTGGCTGCTTTCATTAAACAGGGTTCTCAGGGTATCCATGTATTCACTTTCATAGCTGCTAAACGGTTTGTTTTTTGCGTAATTAACTGTCATTGTCTGACCTCCAAAGGCATTTGTGTTTCAATGTTCATTTCATGTTGCTATTGTAATATGACAGTTTGTGGATGGTTTGAAGCTTATCTGAAGATTGGGTGAAGACTGGCTTTTTAGGGATAAAAAAACAGAGGTTAGAATCCTCTGTTTGGAAAAAGCGGCTATATTTTAGCATTCCGGGCAGCAAAACAATCGCCACATCTCTTGACAATCCCGACGGCGTTCATATCTATGCAGAATGTGCAGGAGCAAATCAGCGAGGCCTGAAGTCTGACCAGATTGAGCAACCGCCGTTCCTTCGCGTTCTGCCCTTTTGCAGTCATCATCTCCAATACCCCGGACCCGATCGCCGCACGGGGATACCAGGTTAACAGCCGTGCCGGCAGCAGGTCTTTACCGGTTTCTTTTTTCGCAATAAACAAGCCGATCCGCAGTAATAACGGGACTTTTTTCGGTGGTTTAATTAATGATCTGGGGCTTTGCTCGTTTTTAGACAATGTTTTTTTTGCCGTAAGAGACAGACGCGATAACAGTTGGCCAGATCCTGTTCCAACTCCGGCGTTAAACCATCCTAGTAATATCAGAAAGCGCTATCTGTACCTATATCTTATACCCTGGCTACTAATCTGTGAAGTACGTACTATAAAGTGGTATAGTTACCGGGAGGATACTATCGATGGATGATCTTTGCAAATAAAAAAACCTGTTTTCAACCATCGACACCGGTTGAAAACAGGTTTTGAATATCATCAATTCAACAAATTTTTACAATTTATTCGAAATGAACTCGGGCTGCATCAAAGCGGTCTTGCTGTTTTGCATCCGCCACCGGGTAGCCAATCGGAATAATCGCATAGGGCTGGAGATGATCCGGTACATTTAAAACTTTATGAACATTTTCCATTCGATCTGCCAGTGGCGCAATGCCGATCCAGACAGAACCCAAACCCAGTTCGGTCACTTCCAGCAGAATATTCTGGGTGGCAGCAGCCATATCGATGTCGGCAAATTCCGGCATCATCATTTCTTTTCGATAAACCGGTACAATTGCCAGGGCCGCATCCTTGATGCATCCGCCATAGGGGCTGCAGTCAGCCAGAGCGGCCAGGGTTTCTTTGTTTTTGACCACATAAAATTCCCAGGGTTGCTGATTGGCAGCTGACGGCGCAGCCATGGCTGCTTTTAATAACAGCTCGATTTTTTCCGCTTCCACTTCTCTGTTTTCATACTTTCTGACACTGGTTCGATTAAATATTGCGTTCATTTTTTTTCCTCCAAATTTTATTATTTTATATTGCTTTTAACTAAAACTACTTCTGCAAAATTTCAACAATTTCCCCAATATAAAGATCGTGATAATCCTTGTCGGCGTACCACTGATCATCGATTGATCCATCAATAAAGCTTTCGGGATCGATCGGCTGACGACAGAGCTTTCGGCATAACATCAAGGTTTTGGCCTCTTCAAAATAAGGAATCCCATCCTGATGTGCAACCGTCAGTCCACTTTCTTTAATCTTGTCTTCGTCCCGACCGGATACGGTACCCATATAGTTGAGCATTTTCTGATGCTTTTTGCGGTCAAAAAAAGTCAATGAAAAATAATCCGAGCTATCTACAAATTCCTTGGTGAAGCGGCTTTTACGGATCACAATATAGGCCACGTTTTTGTTCCACAGAACCCCCAGGCCACCCCAGGACGCTGTCATGCTGTTAATTTTCCCGTCTTTTTCGGCGGTTATCAGCATCCAGTCTTTTCCAATCATTCGAAAGGGACTATGGTCAAAGGCATCAGCGTTAATTGTTTTAAAACTACTCATTTAAAATCTCCTTTATGGTGTTTTCACACTGTCTTGCGTCTTTTTTCAATTCATGCTATCATTTTACCAATGATTTTCATAATTACAAGTATGCACTTATTAGTCACTTACTACCCAATAGGATAGTAAGTATCCATTTAAATATAAAAGGAGTACCAAATGACCGAAAAAAAACATTTCTGCTGTCCCATTGATGCTACCATCAGCCTGATTGGCGGAAAATATAAAACCAAAATTCTCTGGCACCTGATTGATCAGACCCTGCGCTTTAATGAACTTCAGAAAATCGTCCAGCATGCCACCCCGAAAATGCTTACCCAGCAACTGCGGGAGCTGGAGCGGGATGGGTTGGTAACCCGCACCGTCTATCCGGTGGTACCACCCAAAACCGAATACACCCTGACCAGTTTCGGACGAAGCCTCTATCCGATTCTGGATTCGATGTGCGAATGGGGTAAAGATTATATGGCTGAAGACGCCACCGACGACCTGGCCGAGGCTGCTAATTAATAATTAAACTACCTCTACACCATAACAAAACCTCCCCTAAACATGACCAATATCGGCATCCAATGTTAGCGAATATTTATGATAGCCTGCAGCTGTAATATCCTATCAAAACATAGCAAAAGCCTTCATGAGCACAT
This sequence comes from uncultured Lachnospiraceae bacterium, assembly GCA_964510565.1. Lineage (GTDB taxonomy): Bacteria > Bacillota > Clostridia > Eubacteriales > Eubacteriaceae > Acetobacterium. The sequence goes on from CAZEBY010000127.1 coordinate 2,709, forward strand.
GTCCTCGATCCCATATTTTTCGATAAAATCCGTAAAATTATCAGTAAACCGTTTCCCGCCATAATCTAAACCGACAGCCGCTGAAAGTACGGCGCCAACGCCAATTAAAATGGCTTCACTGTTTGCTATTGCTGCTCTGACCGCATTAATGCGCTGCTCTAAATTATTCATTTCTAATCCTCTTAAATTTCTGTGATAATTTCCTTCTTAACAAAGTCCTCAATTTCTCCCATTATTTCGCTTGCATCCTGATATGCTTTAGTTATCCCTTATTTCACCACAAAAAAGAATATTTATAAACCGACGAAAAAAACAGCCGGAGAAAATTCATTCTCCGGCTATGGGGGTGTAAAAGATGACCTCGTACCGACAATTGGTCGGTATGGTAGTTATTTTATCAGATCAGCGATTATTATTTACCGGCGTTGATCCGATCGATTTCCGTGGTAATGGCTTCGTAGACGCCGGGGTAGACGCTGCCGGGGCCGCCCTGGGTGATGCAGGGGATGTAGTAGTGCTTGCCGCAACGGGCAACGGCCTTGCGGACTTCGGCACCAACGCTTTCCTGGGTCCAGTTTTCATCATCAATCAGGGAGTTATCGATATCGCCCATGAAGGAGATCTGGCCGCCGTATTGTTTAATCAGTTCCGGAACATTATTGTTCGAAATACAGCCCTGCCAGATATCAATCCCCATTTCGATCATCAGTGGGACCAGATTGGCGGCATAGGAATCGCTGTGATGGACTACCAGCTCGACGCCGTTGGCCTTATAGAAGCCGTAGATTTTTTTATAGGCAGGAACGATAAATTCTTCAAACATCTCTGGTGCCATAAACGAATTCAGGGAGCTGCCCCAGTCATCATGATGGAAGAGACAATCCGGTTTGTAATATTTGATCAGTTCAGCGGCATAGCGCAGTTCGTAATCGACGATGTAGTCGATCAGGGCATGCATTTCTTCCGGTTCTTCATAGAAGCCCATCAGACAATCTTCCATCCCCATTAAATGATGGCATTGTTCAAAAACGCCGGGAGCGACAAAGACGGTAGCAAACACTTCGTTGCGGTCAATTGCTTCGACGGCGGGTAAAAAGGGCGCCCAGGCTTCGGCTGGCAGGTCGGTTTTTGGGGCTTTGACAACATCCCGCCATTTGGTGATATCCTGGAGGACCTTGTGTTCCTTATCGTGTAAGGGGAATGCGCCGGGAGTGCCAGCTGGCCAGGCAAAGGTGATTCCCCAGGCATTTTTAACCGGTTCGCCACCAGGCATCGGAAAACCACCCTGAGCCGTAATCGGATCACCCATAATCATTCCATAGATGGCATCAGTACAGACAAAGGCCTCGTACTGATTGACAAAGCGGTCGGGATTTCCCCCTTTAATCGTTTCCAACAGGTTCTGTCTTTTTGTAAGCATAATCATTTCCTCCTGTAAAATA
>CAZEBY010000128.1:0-4080 GCA_964510565.1 uncultured Lachnospiraceae bacterium
GAGATGAGGGGACTCGAACCCCTGGCCTTCTGACTGCCAGTCAGACGCGCTCCCAACTGCGCCACACCCCCAAAGCGTGATAACTTTTGGACACTTATATAGTATACTGGAGGTGTATCGAATTTGCAAGTGTTTTTTTAAAAAAGCTGAAAAAAAGATGGTTTTTTTAGAAAATGCAATGAAGAAGTTAAAAAAGTACTGCTTAAGCGGCGTGAGATCGCCTAAATACGGTATATTGGATTGCCAGCTATAAAAATCGGATGGGTTCAAAAAACGCGGTCAAGAAAATATCTGCTTTAATTTTAATGGAGCTAAATTTAAAAATTAACAGCAATATAATACTGATGCAAAGCAAAAAAATCTAAAAGAGTAAAAAAAATGCCAAAAATTTCCTGTATGTGTTATAATATTACTCAATGGAAATCGACGAAAAATGAAAATCATGGGATTATTGTCCAAAGGGGTTGTTTATGAGAGTCTTACTCAAGATTACTGACATTATTGACGTAGAGGTGCTGCAAAGAATTCAGGATGCTTTTTCAGATGCCACCGGACTTGCTGCGGTGACGGTTGATTACAAAGGCAATCCGATTACGGAGTACAGTAATTTTTCAGAATTCTGCAATTGTGTCAGAAAAGACAGCAATAATCGGGATTGCTGCTATCAATCGGATGCGCATGGGGGAATTGAATCGGCACGATCCGGGAAGCCATCGATTTACATCTGTCATGGCGGACTGGTGGATCTGGCGGTTCCTATCATGGTAAAAGGGAATTATCTGGGAGCGATCATGGCTGGACAGGTAAAAATTGACGAAGAAGAAATGAAGCGTCTGCCTTTTGGTACCAGTCATGAACTGACCGATTTCTCGAAAAATCCTGAAATTATGGATTTATATGACAAAACATTGAAAACGACACTAACCCAGGTCAGAGCGGCTGCCGATCTGCTTTATACGATTGCCAATTACCTGGTAGAAAAACAGATGATTCACATTATTCAGGAGGAGCTGCATAATAAGAATCTGGAATTGATGGAAGAGGTTAAACTGCGTAGTGAGGTCGAGGCTTCATTGAAAGAAGCCGATTTAAAAGCTTTACAGGCTCAAATTAATCCACATTTTTTATTCAATGTTCTGAACACCATTGGCCGCCTGGCACTTCTTGAAGGGGCCGATAAAACACAGGACATGATTTATGCATTTTCAGACATGATGCGGTATACCCTCAAAAAAGAAAAGAATAATGTGGTGACGCTGAAAGAAGAAATGGAACATGTGCAGAATTATTTATCGATTCAGAAAATGCGTCTCGGAAATCGACTGAATTATTCAGTGGAAGTGGATGAGATGGCGGAAGATATCTTATGTCCGTTTATGACCATTCAGCCTTTTGTCGAAAATGCCATCATCCATGCCATTGAACCCAATGCCAGGGGTGGTCAAGTACGGATAACGGCGGACATTATGAAAGAGATCGCAATATTGAAGATTGTAGATGACGGGAAAGGGATTCCGGATGATCGAATCCATAAAATTCTCGATGGTACCTATGAAGCGGATGGACGCGAAAAAAATACTGGAATTGGTATCAATAACGCAAACAAGCGGCTGATGTATTATTACGGCGTTGATTATGGGGTTGAAATCAAAAGCGAGTTGGAAAAGGGCACGGAAATCACCATTAAGATTCCTCGAAAATCTCTAACTGGGAGGGGATTATAATCATGTATAAACTGTTTATTGTAGAAGATGAGCATTTAGAAATTGAAGCGATTAAACTCATTCTAAGCCAACATGGCGAAAATATTGAAGTTGTTGGCGAAGCCTCTTCTGGCTTGGTCGCGATTGAAGAAATCCGCCGGTTGAATCCGGATATCATTCTTTTGGACATCAATATTCCGGAAGTTAACGGAATTGATGTCTTAAAAGTGATTAAAAAAGAAGATCATGAAAAGAAGGTCATTTTAATTACCGCTTTTAATGAGTTTGATTTTGCTCATCAGGCCATCAAAGCGCGGGTCGATGATTTTCTGTTAAAACCGATTCGTCCCCAACAACTGATGGACTCCATCAATCAGAGTATTGCTTCATTAAAGAATAATGCTAAAGAACGCTTTGACGAAAAGATGAATGAAGTTATTTTTGCAATTATCCAGAAAAAATACAGTGATGCCAGAACAGCCCTGATCAGTTATCTGGATATGATCTACGATTACCACACCTATGATATTATGTCGATTCAGGCAGAAATCAAGCATTTTATGGAAGAACTCAACATTGTCACTCAGGATATGTGTGGTTATGAATTGAATAGTCCCCTTTGTTCAAGCAATAATATGCAATTTGTCAATGGTTATAAAAATCGTTACGATTTAAAAATCGAAATCATGAAAACTATTGACAAGGTTTTTGATCGGATGCTTGACAATAAAGAGACGCGAAAAAACAATATCGAGGATATTTTGAACTATATTGACCGAAACTGTTATAAAGATATTTCGCTTGACCAGGTGGGTGAGTATGCCAATATGAGTTCGTATTACTTAAGTAAGATCTTTAAAAAAGAAACGGGCGTCAATTTTGTAACCTATCTGACGGAACGAAAAATTGAAATTGCCAAAGACATGCTGGCTAATACGGATGTGCCAATTATTAATATCGCGCTGGATCTTTCTTATCATGAACCGAATTATTTCAGCAAGGTATTTAAAAAGAGCACCGGGATGACCCCGACGGAGTATCGCAAAGAGCGGCGCGGCGTGACGTCGGAAGAAGATGAAATCGCAGGAAATGTCCGATCAACCGATGAAAAATTCTCGGAAAACCAGCGGGAAGTATCCTGATAATAAAATTAAATAAAGTGGTAAAAATATGGAACAGGAAAACTTTAGGGTGGACCTGTTCTTTTTATGCAGTAAAAAAATACGCAATGACATTTTTGTATCGGCACTCGACAAAATATTCTCCTAGATTTTGATGTAAAGATAGAAAAAACCGTGAAAGTAAAAGGTTTTCAAATTGAGTTAAAAAATTGCATGATATTTTTATAATAACAGCACAAGTAATTACCATCACCTTTGCATTAGAATATAAGTAGTTTCAGTAACAAAATCTTGAAATTAAGGAGGATAGAGCTTATGACAAACGAAGCTTTAGGCATGATCGAAACCAAAGGTCTGGTAGCAGTAATTGAAGCTGCTGATGCAATGGTAAAATCAGCTAACGTATCATTAGTAGGCTACGAAAAAATTGGTTCTGGCTTAGTAACTGTTATGGTTCGTGGTGATGTTGGAGCTGTTAAGGCGGCAGTTGATGCAGGTGCTGCAGCAGCTGACAAAGTTGGACAAGTTGTTTCAGTACACGTAATCCCAAGACCACACGGTGATGTGGAGAAAATTTTACCAAGTCTATAATATTTTATAATTACGGAGGTGTAAATTAATGAAAGATGATTTAATGAACAAATTGATGGAAGAAGTTATGAAGAAAATGAGCGAAGTTGAAGAAACAGGCACAGTTGCTGCTGCAACTGGTGTTTGCGGATTAACTGAGTATGTCGGCACAGCAGTAGGAAACACAATTGGTTTTGTAATTGCAAACGTGGACAGAACTTTACATGAAGCAATGAAAATTGATCCGAAATACAGATCAATTGGTATTCTTTCCGCCAGAACTGGTGCTGGTCCTCAGATTTTCGCAGCTGACGAAGCTGTCAAAGCGACTAATTGCGAAGTTGTTTCTTGTGAATTAGCAAGAGATACTGAAGGTGGTGCAGGTCATGGTTCTTTAATTATCTTTGGTGCTGAAGATGTATCTGATGCAAAACGTGCTGTTGAGGTTGCTCTTAATGACCTAAACAGAACCTTCGGAGATGTATATGCAAATGCAGCCGGACATCTGGAATTCCAGTACACTGCCCGTGCAAGCTTTGCTTGTAATATGACTTTAGGTGCTCCAATCGGAAAAGCTTTTGCAATTATTGTTGGTGCTCCAGCTGGTATCGGCGTATTAATGTCAGATGCAGCTTTAAAAGCTGCTAACGTTGAACTTTGTGGTTATGCTTCACCTGATAATGGTG
>CAZEBY010000129.1:0-4061 GCA_964510565.1 uncultured Lachnospiraceae bacterium
AAAGGAGAAAAACCCAATGAGCAAAACAAAATGGCCAGGTTCGGTCTTGCTGGCACCGGTGCCCCCGGTGCTGGTGACCTGTGGCGAGGCCGCGTCAGAAAATATCTTAACGGTGGGCTGGACCGGGGTGCTTAATACCAAACCGCCGATGACCTATATCTCGCTGCGGCCCAGCCGCTTATCCTATGAAATCATCACCGCTACCCGGGAGTTCACCATCAATTTGACGACTGTAGCGCTGGTCAAAGCCGTCGATTTCTGCGGGGTGCGCTCCGGCCGGGAGATCAATAAATTTGAACGGATGGGCTTAACCGCAATCCCTGGCGAGGCAGTTAAGTGTCCGATGCTGGCCGCAAGCCCCTTAAGTCTGGAATGCCGGGTTAAAGAAATCATCGCGCTGGGCACCCACGATATGTTTATGGCTGAGATTCAGGCGGTTCATGTGGCGGACAGCCTGATTGATGAAGGTGGTAAACTACATCTCGATCAGGCTGACCTTTTGGCCTACGTCCATGGTGAATACTTCGGCCTGGGCAAAAAGGTCGGCAGCTTCGGCTACTCGGTCCGCAAAAAGAAAAAAAAGAAACGACCCGCGCAGCAAAAATAAAGCAAAAACGATGGGCGTAAACCCATCGTTTGAGGTTGTCGAGAACTTCCGCACCGACCAATTGTTGCGCTATAGCTTGGTAATCCAGCCATCAGGACCGGGTTGATCGCCCAGTTGGATGGCAGTGAGGGTATCGTAAAGCTTTTTCGTGACTGGGCCGACTTCGGTTTCGCTGTAAAAAACGTGCAGCCGGTTGTGATGGAAGATACCACCAATCGGGGTGATCACGGCGGCCGTGCCACAGGCACCGGCTTCAGCAAAGATATCCAGTTCATCAATAAAAACATCCTCTTCGGAGACGGCCATCCCCAATTCATGCTCGGCCAGATGAAGCAGCGAATATTTGGTGATGCTGGGCAAGATTGAGGAGGAAGCGGGGGTGACAAAGCGGTTGTCTTTAGTAATCCCAAAAAAATTGGCAGCGCCGACCTCTTCAATTTTGGTGTGCGTCGTCGGGTCCAGGTAGATGCAATCGGCAAAGCCGTTCTTTACGGCAATTTCATGGGCCAGCATCGAGGCCGCATAGTTGCCGCCAACCTTTTGCTGGCCGGTACCGTTACAGGCCGCCCGGTCATAGTCGGAGACCATAAAATTAACCGGCGTCAGACCGCCCTTGAAATAAGCGCCGACAGGCATGCAGAAAACGGTGAAGAGATACTCGCTGGCCGGCTTGACTGCCATGCTGTTGCCGACCCCAATCATCATCGGACGGATATACAGCGAGCCACCGGTGCCATAGGGCGGAATATAGGCTTCGTTGGCCTTAACGACATCAAGACAAGCTTTGATAAAGGTCGCCTCGGAAATCACTGGCATTAACAGCCGCCGGCAGGAATCCTGAAAGCGTTTGGCATTCTGGTCGACCCGAAACAATTGAATCGCACCGGCTTTGGTTCGATAAGCCTTCAGTCCTTCAAAGCACTGTTGTCCATAGTGCAGACAGGGAGCCGCTTCGCCCAGATGCAAAACATTATCTTCCGTCATCACCCCATCATCCCACTGTCCCTCTTTCCAGAACGACAGATAACGATAATCTGTTTTGATATAATCAAATCCCAATTGATCCCAATTAATTTCTACTTTTTTAGTCATTTTTAGCTCCTTTTTATATCTTGGTTTTGATCTGTTAGACGAAGGACATTACCAGTCCCATGATACAGCCCAATAAGCCACCCAGCCAGACAATCGCATTGAGTTCCTTGCGCATGATATCCAGCAGCATTTTTTCAAAAGTCAGGACATCATAGCCATTAATCTGATCTTCCACCAGCCGGGATAAGTCCAGGGCATGGATTAAAACGCCGATATTTTTATCAATCAGTTGATGATACGTTTGAATGATCCAGGCGACAAAGTCGGGAATCTGCAGTTGATATTCAAGATAAAGATCGCACAGTTGCTTATCTAAGAGATTTTGACTTTCTCTTTCAAAGATATTGGTCAGGAGGTCTTCACCTTTTTCAACCACCATCCGTTCAATGATTTCAGACATTTTGAGTTTGGCCGAACTGATCAGACTATCATTGATCAGCATTGCAAACATCGAACCCTGGAGATTGCTGACTATTTCGGTGACCGCAATTTCTGATAGCAAGGGTCCCAGTTCCATTTTTACCATCCGCTGGTAGGAAAAACCAACAACCTTGGTGGTCACGTCAGTGACCATTTTTTCGCCCCGCTGTGCTCCGGAAAATGTGTAAAACAACTCCCGCAGGGATTCTGCGCTGTCTTTTTTTCGGCCAATCAGATCATTGACTGCCACCGTAATCTTATCGTCCATTTCCCGGGACAGCAGACCGTTTTTAATCACCTCCTGATTAAGCAGATGATTGGCCACCACATCGCCGAGCGATTTGGCAATACGAGGTTTTTCTTTGGGAATCAAACCCGGGGTAAAAGGAAGGGTCAGACCAAAAAGTCTGATTGCCTTGAGCGGTCGAAAGAGCATCCGAATGGCGATGCCGTTGGTGATCAGTCCGATGATGCCCCCCAGTAGCGGGCCAATAAAGAATGATAAATTCATGTTTCCTCCTGTTGTAGCTGCTTTTGTTTGGACTTATTTTAATCTTTTTGATACAAGCTGTCCAGTAGAATGATAAAAACCAGTAAGAAAGAGGTCATTTACTGGTAATTATGATTGTTTTTACTTTAGCAAGCTGATACAATAAAGCAAGAAAATTTTTGGAAGTAGAGGGAAATGATGAAAAATGAGAATTTGAAACGGTGGGCCTACCTGACGGTGGGGACCATTATGCTGTTGTTTCTGGGATTGTTGTATGCCTGGTCAATTTTCAGAGCGCCACTGAACAAGGTTTTTGAATCATGGACGGTCACGGACTTATCACTTAATTTTACTATTTCGATTATCTTTTTTTGTATTGGCGGTTTTGTCAGCGGACAATTAACCCGTTTTATCAAAAACAAGACGATCGTGCTGATGGTTGCGGCGATGCTGTTTGTCGGTTTTTTCGGGGCCTCGAAAATGGATCCGACACAACCAGGACAAAGTTTAATGTTATTGTATATCTTTTATGGCGTGCTCTGCGGCACCGGCGTCGGCATGGGTTACAATGCCATCATCAGTGCGGTAGTGCCCTGGTTTTCAGAAAAAGCCGGCTTAGCTTCGGGAATCCTGCTGATGGGTTTTGGTCTGGGTGGCCTGATTCTGGGGACGATGATCAGTTCTTTAATTGGCAGTGTCGGGGTGTTGGATACCTTTTTCTATCTGGCAATTATGGGAGCAATTGTGATGGCCCTGGGTTCCTTCTTTATTAAGAAGCCGGATATCGCTGTGAAAAAAGTCGCCGTCGCATCGGCTGGCAACAGTCAGAAGAAAGAATACACGGCCGCTGAAATGTTAAAAACCGGGGTGTTCTGGACTTATTTCTTTTGGGGTATTATGATTACCGCGTCCGGCTTGCTGATTATCGGGAGTGCTGCCACCATTGCGGTGGCCTTTGGGGCGCCGGCCCAATTGGGATTACTGGTATCTGTTTTCAACGGCGGTGGCCGGGTTGTGATCGGGACAGTGTTTGACAAAATGGGTCGCGCTAAAGCGATGGGGATCAATACCGTGCTTTTATTACTGGCCGGCATTTCCTTATTTTTGGGAGCTTCCTTTAATAATGTGATTCTGATCTTTGTCGGTCTGTTATCGGTCGGGGTTACCTATGGTGGGGTTCCGGCCTTATCCTCGGTCGTGATCAATTCCAGCTTTGGTGCAAAAAATTATCCACTGAATTTTAGTTTATCCAACTTCCTGCTGGTACCGGCAGCCATTATCGGACCAATGATCTCCAGCTATTTACTGCAAAGCTCAGGTGGCAGTTACAACTCCACCTTTATCGTGATCATTGTCTTTGCCGCCATTGCCCTGGTCTTTAATCATATCCTGGGAATTAAGAGTGCGCAACTGAATCAGGTGGCGGCCGTTCCGGTTAATGGAAACTAGCCT
>CAZEBY010000130.1:0-4041 GCA_964510565.1 uncultured Lachnospiraceae bacterium
AATACTTTTTTATTAACCTGACGGTCAATTTCAAGGGCAAATTTTTCTTCGATGGTATCCCGTTTAACAAAACCCAATTCCTGAGGAATAATGGTATTAAAAATAAATCGTCCCACCGTGGCTTCAACCAGACGGGTCATTGTTTCGCCATCGATCTCTTTGGAAATCCGTACTTTAACCAGCGAGTGCAGATCGACATCCTTGTTGAAATAAGCCATTTCCATTTCGTCCAGATCTCTAAAGATACTACCGGTACCCTTGCCATCTTTTTTGTAGATGGTCATATAATAGGTTCCCAGAATCATATCCTGGGTTGGGGCCACAACCGGGGTCCCGTCCTGAGGCTTCAGAATGTTGTTGGAGGCCAGCATCAGGAAACGGGCTTCAGCCTGGGCTTCAACCGATAAAGGTACGTGAACCGCCATCTGATCCCCGTCAAAGTCGGCATTGTAGGCGGTACAAACCAGAGGATGAAGCTTAATCGCCTTGCCTTCAACCAGAATTGGTTCAAAGGCCTGAATCCCCAAACGATGGAGGGTTGGGGCCCGGTTAAGCAGCACCGGATGTTCCTGAATGACATCTTCCAGCACATCCCAAACAATCGGGTCCAACTTTTCAACCATTTTTTTTGCACTTTTAATGTTCTGAGACAGGTTTCGACCGACCAGTTCCCGCATCACAAAGGGTTTAAACAGTTCGATGGCCATCTCTTTCGGCAAACCACACTGGTACATTTTGAGATCCGGTCCAACCACGATAACCGAACGACCGGAGTAGTCAACCCGTTTTCCCAAAAGATTCTGACGGAAACGCCCCTGTTTCCCTTTGAGCATATCACTGAGGGATTTAAAGGGACGATTGCCCGGTCCGGTGACGGCCCGGCCACGACGACCATTATCAATCAGGGCATCGACGGCTTCCTGTAGCATTCGTTTTTCATTTTGTACAATAATATCCGGGGCATCCAGTTCCAGCAGTTTTAACAGTCGGTTGTTACGGTTAATCACCCGACGATACAGATCATTGAGATCCGAGGTCGCAAAACGGCCTCCGTCGAGCTGCACCATTGGCCGCAGTTCCGGTGGAATAACCGGGATCGTTTCGAGAATCATCCATTCCGGACGGTTATTGGAATTGCGGAACGCTTCAACGGCTTCGAGACGACGGGCTACCCGGATCTTCTTCTGACCGGAGCTGCCCTTGAGTTCTTCTTTTAGTACCGCTGATTCCTGATCGAGATCAACCAGTTTTAACAACTCCTGAATCGCTTCAGCACCAATGCTAGCCGTGAATTTATTACCGAACTCACTCTTGGCTTCTTTATACTCGGCTTCGGTGAGGATCTGTTTAAAGTCAAAATTGCTTTCACCGGGATCAGTAACCACATAAGCAGCGAAATAAATGATTTTTTCCAAATTTCTGGGCGACATCTCCAGAATTAGGCCCATGCGACTGGGGATCCCTTTGAAATACCAGATATGTGAAACCGGAGAAGCCAGTTCAATATGCCCCATCCGTTCCCGTCTGACCTTGGCCTTAGTAACTTCAACCCCACAGTTTTCACAGACAATGCCCTTATGGCGAATACGCTTGTATTTACCACAGTTACATTCCCAGTCCTTCTGCGGTCCGAAAATTTTCTCACAGAACAACCCCTCTTTTTCCGGTTTCAGGGTTCGATAATTAATGGTTTCCGGTTTTTTTACTTCTCCACGTGACCACTCTCTGATTTTCTCAGGTGAGGCCAATCCGATCTGTAAGGATTTGAAGGTGAATTCCTCGTTTAACAAATGGCTTCGCTCCCTTCTATTTTGAATTTATTAATATAAGTCATCTTCGAATTCGTCATCATCAATGCTCTTAATCTGGAAGCTGTCTTCCAATTCTGCCTCATCCCCAATCTCGGGGATTTCAGCACTGCCGATTTCGATCGCCAGTTCTTCCAGCGGATCACGTTCATCCATCTCATCATCGAGGATCTTGACAATCTCCTGATCATTGAGGATGTTGACATCCAGACCCAAACTCTGGAATTCTTTCATCAGTACCTTGAAGGACTCGGGAATTCCCGGCTTCGGAATATTTTCGCCTTTGACAATGGCTTCGTAGGCTTTAACCCGACCGACCACATCATCCGACTTGATCGTCAGAATTTCCTGCAGGGTGTGAGCGGCGCCATAGGCTTCCAGCGCCCAAACTTCCATTTCTCCAAAACGCTGGCCTCCAAATTGAGCTTTACCGCCCAAAGGTTGCTGCGTAACCAGGGAGTATGGTCCGGTTGAACGGGCATGCATTTTATCATCAACCAAATGGTGGAGTTTAAGAATGTACATATAACCGACGGTGACCTTATTATCAAACGGTTCCCCGCTTCGACCATCATAAAGTTGAATTTTACCATCTTCCGGCAGGCCTGCCTGATTGAGCAGATCCATGATATCCTGCTCATCGGCCGGGTCAAAAACCGGCGTGGCAATATGCCAACCGATGGATCGCATCGCCAGTCCCAGATGGACTTCGAGTACCTGACCGATATTCATTCGCGAAGGTACCCCCAGGGGATTAAGAACAATCTCCAGTGGTGTGCCATCCGGCATAAACGGCATATCTTCTTCCGGCAGGATGCGGGAAATAACCCCTTTGTTTCCATGCCGACCGGCCATTTTATCGCCGACGGAAATTTTACGTTTAACGGCAATCAGGACCCTGACCAGGGTATTAACCCCCGGTTTTAAATCTTCGTCTTTATTTTCTCTTGAGAAGACCTTGACATCCAGCACAATTCCGGATTCACCATGGGGAACTTTCAGCGAGGTGTCGCGAATTTCCCGGGCTTTTTCACCAAAGATGGCGCGCAGCAGTTTTTCTTCCGCAGACAGGTCTGTCTCGCCTTTCGGAGTAACCTTGCCGACCAGGATATCATCGGATTTTACCTCAGCCCCAACAAAGATAATTCCCCGTTCATCCAGGTTCTTCAGGGCATCTTCGCTGACATTGGGAATATCGCGGGTGATTTCTTCCGGTCCCAGCTTGGTTTCCCGGGCTTCGGCTTCAAATTCTTCGATATGAATCGAGGTAAAGACATCTTCTTTTAACAGCTTTTCATTGATCAGGATCGCATCCTCATAGTTATAACCTTCCCAGGTCATAAAGCCCATCAGAATGTTTCGACCCAGGGCCAGTTCACCCATTTCGGTGGACGGGCCATCGGCAATAATTTCACCGGCCTGAACATATTGGCCCTTGTTGACCAACGGTTTATGGTTCATACAGGTACCCTGATTGGAACGCTTAAATTTAAGTAAGGTATATTTATCCAGTTCGCCGTTATCGGTGCGAATATGAATGGCTGAAGCCTCCACCCGTTCGATGGTACCGGCTCTTTTGGCAATCACACACACACCAGAGTCCTTGGCCGCCTTGTGTTCCATCCCGGTACCAATAACTGGCGCCTTGGGAATCAGCAGCGGCACGGCCTGACGTTGCATGTTGGCACCCATCAAGGCCCGATTGGCATCATCATTTTCGAGGAAAGGAATGAGGGAAGTCGCCACCGAAACGATCTGTTTTGGCGAGATATCCATGTAATCGACGCGATCCGGGGGAATCAGTACGAAATCCCGTTTGCTGCCGGCACGGCCCGTAACCTGTTTGCGGATAAAACGATTATTTTCATCTAAAGGTTCATTGGCCTGGGCAATCGTGTAGCGTCCTTCTTCGTCAGCCGCCAGATAATGAATTTCATCGGATACCACACCATCGTAAACCTTCCGGTAGGGCGCCTCAATAAAACCATATTCATTGACCCGGGCATAGGTACTAAGCGATCCGATTAGTCCGATGTTCGGACCTTCAGGGGTTTCAATTGGGCACATCCGGCCATAATGGCTATGGTGCACATCCCGAACCTCAAACCCGGCTCGCTCACGGCTTAGACCACCGGGTCCCAGAGCTGATAACCGGCGCTTATGGGTCAGTTCCGCCAGTGGGTTGGTCTGATCCATAAACTGGGACAGCTGGGAGCTACCGAAGAATTCTTTT
>CAZEBY010000131.1:0-3889 GCA_964510565.1 uncultured Lachnospiraceae bacterium
GGTGACCAGGTTCAGTTTATCAACCAGTTTCTGGATCAATTTAAAGCGGGGCATCGCAATGGCAAAAACCACACCAATAATCATGATAATGGCTAAGACGGCCACAACAATAATCCAACCCATGGAGGTGGTTCGTCGCAGTGCCATAATAATCCCCCCGATGGCCAGAATTGGTGAATAGCAGAGAATCCGAATGCCCATAATCAGCATCGTCTGAATTTGGGTGATATCATTGGTGTTTCGGGTGATTAATGAAGCGGTTGAAAACTTATCAAACTCAGCATTAGAAAAACACTGTACCTTTCTAAAGACATCCCGGCGGAGACTTTGGGAAACCCCAGCCGCAGTTCGGGCTGAAAAAAAGCCAACCCCGATGGCTGCTAAAATGGCGATTAATGAAAGGAGCAACATAATGGCGCCAATTTTTAAAATGTAAAGATTTTGAATGGCACCGACATCAACCCCCAGTTCGGTATAGAATTGCTTGGTGAACTGAACGGCGGTTTGAACCTGCATTGATTCCGGGGTTTCGGCTGCCTGTTCCCGGGCTTTATCAAAAGTGGTCGGGGGCAGTTGCGTGAGCATCGGCAGGGCCTGGTAAATCTCGGTAAGATCGAGATCGGTTGCACTTGCGGTGGAACTGGAATCGGTCGCACTGGTATCCAGAGAACGCATGTAATTAATAAAGGTCCAGGTTGCTGCTCCGAAGATGGGATCCAGGGTTTCAAAAGTTTCGGCACTGGTATCCGTCAGGACATAAATCGATTCGGTTTCCAGCGCCGGGAATTTTTTGACGATGGCTTCATAATCAGTATTACTGGTGTCGCCTGGATTCATCAACAGGTAGTTATCGGACACTGTCTGCTTATCTGCTTCGGATAGAAAGGTTGTCATCAGAGCGTAGCCGTCTTCACTGATGGCTTCTGGAGTTGCGTGTTCAATCCCGTTCTGTTGAATACCTACATTGACAATATCAGACATGTAGTTCGGCAGATTCAGGTCGGAAATGGCCTGCACAAATAGCAGTGCCAGGGTGATGAAAAGGACCCCCAGATAGGGTTTTAAATAGCGTGAAAGCTTGATCATGTTGTTTTCCTTTCTGTTTTTTATTTTTGTTCCAGGTCGCAGTGGTTTTGATCAATCTGATCAAAAGCACCAGCTAGTTTGTCTAATAAGCGAACGAGTGCCTGGGTATCTTCTTGACCCAGCAGGGTGGCCGCTTCATCATAGATTTGGAAGCAGGACTTTGATACATCGGTTTCTAACTGTCGACCAGCTTCGGTGAGGTTAACGTAAACCAGGCGGCGATCCTTGCTGGATGCAATCCGCTGCACATAGCCATGCTTTTCCAAAGTTGAGATCGTTTGAGAAACGCCGGGCATGGAAATGGCAGTTTCCCGGCTAAGTTGAGAAATTTTCACGCCGGGAGCCAGCGGGAGATTGTTTGTCTGGGCTTCTTGCTGTTCTTGTTCGTACATTTTTTTAAGGGTTTTTAACATAAAAAATTCGTGAGGTTTGAGATTTTGCATAAATTCTTTATGAATACGCCCCATGCTTGATTTTTTGATGCGATGAAAAGCCTTAAACAGTTCATGTCCATAAAAATTCAATTTGAGCTCCTTTCACAGATTAATGATTAACTGAGGTAATAGTTAATTTACTTAAGTAAATCCATTATAAACAAAGCTCGGGATTATGCAAGGCAAAAAAATTTTGAAACCCATTACCATCAAGATTTATGCTATAATATTTCCATAACTTAAGAGAAATTAAGCATAAGGAGCAAAAGTTTGAGTATGACCAAGAAAAAGGAAGCATTTAAAGAGACCTTAAAATATGCCTTTATTCAAACCCTGCCGGTACTATTCGGTTATGTTTTTATGGGGATTGCCTTTGGCATCCTGCTGGAAAAAGCCGGCTATAACTTTATCTGGGCATTTTTCATCAGTTTGATTATATACGCCGGTTCGATGCAGTTTGTACTGATTGGCATGCTCGGTGGCGGAATGGGATTGTTGTCGATGATCGTCCTGACCCTGTCAGTGCAAAGTCGGCATATTTTTTATGGCCTGTCTTTTATTGAGAAATTTAAAGCGATGGGAAAATGGGGCTGGTATATGATTTTTTCGCTGACTGACGAAACCTACTCGCTGCTCTGTGGGATGAATATTCCCAGGGAACTGAACGAGAAACAGGTGTTTTTTACGGTGGCGGCCCTGGATCAGAGCTACTGGATTATTGGCTGTACCCTTGGGGCAGTCATCGGCAGCTTCATCGGCTTTGATACTACCGGCATTGATTTTGCCATGACTGCCCTGTTTGTCGTTATTTTCATTGAGCAGTGGTACAGTTATCAATCCCATTTACCGGCACTGCTGGGGACGATTTGTGGGGTGGCATCGCTTGTTATCTTTGGACCTGGCGCTTTTATTCTGCCAGCGCTGATTGCGGCGGTATGCTTGTTGCTGGTTTTTAAAAACAGCATTAAACTCAGGGAGAATCAGGAGGTGTGTCAATGAGTACAGAATTTTTAACGCCGTTATTGGTAATTCTGGTGGTGGCCACATGCACCTTTCTGACCCGCTTTCTGCCCTTTGCCCTGTTTGGCGGCGGAAAGGAAGTACCAGCCCTGGTTAAAACGCTGGGCGATCTGCTGCCGCCAGCGGTTATTGCCATTCTGGTGGTTTATTGTTTAAAAGGAGTCAGTGTGATGGTGGCACCACATGGTTTTCCCGAGTTTATTGCGGTTGCCATTGTGGCGCTGTTGCACATTTGGAAGCGTAATAATCTGCTTAGTATCGGCGGGGGAACGCTGGTCTACATGGTGTTGATCCAAATGGTGTTTGTATAGATCGACACCAGAAACAGAACAGATGATAAGAGGTAGAAATGTTTAAAATCGGTGAGTTTTCTAAACTAACTCAGGTATCGATTCGGATGCTCCGTTATTATGACGAAAACAACTTGTTAAAACCGGCGAAGACGGACCCTTTTACAGGCTATCGCCTGTATTCGGTGGAACAAATACCGCAGCTGCAAAAGATTGTCTTTTTGCGAGATATCGGCTATACTGTTGCGGAGATCGCCATAGCGCTTAAAAATTGGAGCGGCGATTCTATGGCGGATCAATTAAAAAATAAACAAATTGAAGTGCGGCGTGAACTGGCGGAACAACAGCAAAAGCTGAGAAGAATCGAAACCGCCTTGGATAGCATAAAAAATAAGGGGACAGAGATCCGTTATAACTTTACCATTAAGCAGATTCCATCCTATCCGGTTATTTCACTGCGGCGGGTGATACCGAATTACTTTTGTGAGGAATTGCTTTGGCAAGAACTGACCGCTTTAATAAATGAACAAAGCTCCACTTTGCCATTAACGGAACGATGCTTTGCAGTTTACCACGATAATGAGTATAAAGAAGCCGATGTGGATGTGGAAGTCTGTGTGGTGATTGCCCGGGAGGCGGATGTGGTGGAGCCACTCCGGTTTCGAATCACAGAATCGGTGGAAATGATGGCCAGCACCATGGTTTATGGGCCCTACGAAAATATTGCCACCGCTTACTGTGCCCTGGCTTACTGGTTGACGGAGCATGCCGGCTATAAAATGAAAGGAATAAACCGACAAATCTGTCATCGGGGCCCATGGAACGAAGAAAATCCGGCCTATTACCTCACTGAAATTCAGATCGAACTGGAAAATAACTGAGCGCTCAAGGAGCAGTTTATCCAGATAACATTTTAACAGTCAATTATTTTTTGGCTGTTTTTTTGTTGACTCTCACATGGTGTCAGGGTCTATGATAAAGGTATAAAAAATGTTGATACAATCATGGAGGTAAACAAATGAAACAAGGTTACGTAAAACCAATTGGCACCATTCGTGT
>CAZEBY010000132.1:0-3881 GCA_964510565.1 uncultured Lachnospiraceae bacterium
TAGGATCGGACTCTGCTGATCCAACAATTTTATATTCTGCGACAAAGTCCAATAATGGATTTTTAATTTTAACAATACTTCCAACGCCAACATCTTCAGTATGAATATCTTTATCGTCAATAACAACGGCAATTTTCAGCTTGTGTTCCAGTTCTGAAATTCGCCCTTCAACAAAACCCTGTTCATTTTTCGCTTCGTCATACTCGGCATTTTCACTTAAATCGCCAAACTCCCGGGCTGTTTTTATTCGATCTGCGACTTCGTGACGCTTCACCGTTTTTAAATATTCCAGCTCTTTTTTTATGTTATTATAACCATCTGCGGTTATTACCAACTCTTTTGAATTCATGTTCATTTTAATCCTCCATCTGACACGATCCTCATTCTCAATCACAAGTGCCATTCATTTCTTTCTTTTTTAATTTTATTTATTATGAAATCACCTAATTGACTTATTTACCAATTACAGTTTTTCCCCACATATAATGTACTAGTTTTTCCGGAACGATGACCGAACCATCAGCCTGCTGATAATTTTCTAAAATGGCGGCAAATGTTCTGCCGACAGCCAGTCCTGAACCGTTAAGGGTATGCAAAAAGCGGGTTTTTCTAGTTTCGCCATCTCTGAAACGTATATTTGCCCGTCGAGCCTGGTAATCTTCAAAATTCGAACAGGAGCTGATTTCCACATAGCGATTATAGCTTGGCATCCATACTTCAATATCATAGGTTTTAGCAGAACTAAAGCCCAGATCGCCGGTACATAATTCAACGACCCGATAGGGGATTCCCAGCAATTGTAAAATCCGCTCGGCATTATTTGTTAAAGATTCCAGTTCTTCATAGGAACGATCCGGATGAACAAATTTAACCATTTCCACCTTATCAAACTGATGATTACGAATTAATCCCCGGGTATCACGACCAGCTGATCCCGCTTCCTGTCTGAAACAGGGGGTATAGGCGGTAAAGTATTTGGGTAATTCTTCTTCTCCCAGTATCTCATCCCGATAGATATTAGTTACTGGCACCTCTGCGGTTGGTACCAGGAAAAAGTCCTTGCTTGGCAAATGAAAGGCGTCCTCTTCAAATTTTGGTAATTGTCCGGTACCGGTCATACTTTCCCGGTTTACCATAAACGGTGGGGATATTTCGGTATAATGATGTTCCTCACAATGGGTATATAGCATAAAATTGATCAGCGCCCGTTGCAGCCGCGCCCCTTCGCCTTTGAACATGCTAAATCGGGCACCGGTAATTTTGACAGCGCGTTCAAAATCCAGGATGTCCAGATCCACCCCGATATCCCAATGGGCTTTAATCTCAAAATTAAATTTTCTGGGTTCACCCCATTTTCTGATCTCTAGATTATCGCTATCATCCTTTCCAACTTTTACTTGCGGGTTGGGAATGTTGGGAAAATTCAACAACTGCATTTTGATTTCGTCGTCGATTGTTTTGACTTCTACGTCCAAATCTTTAATTGTATTGGAAAGCTCCTTCATTTCTGCAAAAATCTCGGTGCAATCTTTGTTTTCTTTCTTTAAAACCGGAATTTGTTTAGACACCACATTCTGGCGGCTCTTCATTTCTTCAACCCGTCCTAAAGTTTCCCGACGCTTTTCATCCAAGGCGGTAATCACATTTAAATCATATTGACCCCGTTTGTCCAGACCTGCCTGAACTTCTTCCTTATTTTCTCTGATGCGCTTTATATCGAGCATTTTTTCCTCCTGCTTTTGTATTTCTCATGATTTTATCCTACTGAGTTACCCCAGAAAGTTGCGAAAGTTGGGCCAGAACCTGTTCCAGCTCATTTATTTTTTGTCCATACCCTGCCCAGTTCCCAGCCTTTTGGGCTTCTTGAGCTTCTTTAAATAAGGTGTTTGCCTTGACGATTAGTTCTGCTGTCGTTGAAGTGCTACTAGCACTTTGGGTTGGTAGCGTATTGCTCAGAAGTTCCTGAATATCAAAAACCTGTGCTAATGCCAACTCCAGAGAATCTGCCATGACAATTTCGTTTTGATAAGAAACCACCACTTTTTTTAATTCTGGCAGATTATTTTCACCGCCAACAGCTTGAATGTAAATTGGTTCCACATAAATAATCGCATTTTCAATGGGAATCGACATCAGATTTCCCCGTAAAACCCGGGATCCTTGTTGACCTAATAAGGTTAATTGCGGCGAGATAATCGTATCCTGATCGATCCGCTGTTCAATTTGCATTGGGCCATAAATCAATTGTTGCTTAGGGAACTCATATAAAATCAGCTGACCGTAACCTGGCCCATCGGATACCCCCGCCAACCAGGCAATCATGTTGTCTTTGTCTTTAGGGGTAAAGGGTACGGTTAACATAAACTCTGCCTGACGATCTGGAAGTTCCATGATGGTGTAAGCGGATTCCACTGGGATCTCTGTTTTCTCAGTTTCATAAAACTGAGTTGCGGTTTCCCATTGATCTTCCTTATTATAGAAGACTCTAGCGTTTGACATATGGTAGGTTTTGTAAATATCCGATTGAATATCGAACATCGTTTTTGAATAGCGCAGATGTTGTTTGATTCCTTCCGGCATTTCTGAAAGATCTTTCAAAAAACCCGGGAATATCTTACTGTAAGTTTCCAGTACTGGTTCATCATCAACCTTGTAGAAGGACACATCGCCATTATAAGCATCAACCACTACCTTCACTGAGTTACGAACGTAATTAGTCCCGGCATCATTGTAAGGCTGCGAATAGGGATAACGATCGCTGGTGGTAAACGCATCGACAATCCAATATAGACGACCTTCAGCGATTACCATATAAGGATCACTTTCATAGCTTAAAAATGGAGCAATGGTTGAGACGCGTTCTGAAATATTACGATGGATCAGCATCTTGCTGTCCCCAGTGATTTCATTTGCCAAAAGCAGTTCTGATGATCCATGATAAAGGGCAAATGCCAACTTATTGATAAAGGTCATTGGTATGCCCGCTGTCCCGGTATAGGTGACTTCCTGGTTATCATTCCCCTGGGGATAGTCAAACTCCGCGGTAGTACAATTGGTGACAACGTAACCGTAGTCATTTTCGCCAAAATAAATCCGCGGTTCCTCGATAACCAGTTCACTAACATCAATAGCCGGCGGAATATCTTTGACGATCAAATCAGGCTGTCCGACATTGTTAGTTTTGTTGACCGGAGATACCGCCACACCAAATCCATGGGTATATTTCAAATGCTGATTGACCCAAGTCTTCGCTTCTGCGGGCAGTAAGGTATTGTTCATTTCCCGGGCGCCCAGGAATACCTGGGTATAAACACCATTGACAAAATAGCGATCGACATCCACATCATAAAACTGATAATAGTTGCGAATTCCCTGGAGGGAATTATACATCTCCTGAGTCGGTATTTGATCGTTGATGGGTATATTATCGATGGTAATATGATTTTCTTTAATATCTTTAGCCGTTATTTCCTGCGTTCCTGAAAACTCTCGCGTTTCAACATTGGATAAATCATAGGCCTGTTGGGTATATTCAATGTTATTGGCAATATATTGCTCTTCTTTAGTAAACTGATTAGGAATAACAATCAGTGATTCATAGATCCCCTGGGCCGCTCCACCCAGAATTACCACAACCACAAACAGAACCGGACCGGCCCCCATGACGAGATATTTTTTCTGATAACCAGCAACGATCGAGGTAATTGCCAGCACCAGGCATAAAACGCTTTTTATGATGATAACCTTTAACCCAACATCAATATCAGCCGCACCGGCTCCAAAGACAATCCCCGAGGTTGAATACAACAGTTGAAACGCTTCTAAGAGGCTACCAATCGACAGGATTAAAAAAAGCACTCCTAAAAAAATGCCAATCTGTT
>CAZEBY010000133.1:0-3829 GCA_964510565.1 uncultured Lachnospiraceae bacterium
AGTGTGTTGTTATAAAGTCTCAGCTGAATTTTAGTGCTGGGAAAGTTGAGTTATTATTAATAGGAAGAGAATTTAAACGCGAGTTAAAGAACGGAGAAACATATGAAAAAACCGGAACTACTGGCACCGGCGGGAAATTTTGAAAAACTTAAGTATGCCCTCCATTACGGCGCTGATGCGGTCTATTGTGCGGGCAAGAAATTTGGGCTTCGCGCCAAGGCGGACAATTTTGATCAGGCGGCGCTGGCAGAGGCTGTTGCGTATGTCCATGACCGTGATAAAAAAATTTATGTCACCTTGAACATGATTCCCCATAATGACGACCTGGCAGGTCTGCCCGACTATGTCAATGAACTGCAGAGTCTCGGAATTGACGGCGTGATTGTGGCTGATCCCGGGGTTTTTTCGGTGGTTCGGGAAGTGGCACCGGACATAAAAATATCGGTGAGCACCCAGGCCAACAATACCAATTGGCGCAGTGTGGCATTCTGGCATGCTCAGGGCGCCAGACGGATTGTGCTGGCCCGGGAATTGGGGCTTCAGGAGATTCGGGAAATCCGCGAAAAGGTGTCCCCGGAAATGGAAATTGAAATTTTTGTCCACGGGGCGATGTGTATTTCCTATTCGGGACGCTGTCTGTTGAGCCACTACATGACGGGTCGAAATTCCAACCAGGGGGATTGCGCCCACCCCTGTCGGTGGAAGTATCACTTGATTGAGGAAACCCGACCCGATGAAGCGTTTTCGATTGAAGAGGATGCCAGCGGCTCGTTTATTTTCAACTCCAAGGATTTATGTCTGATTGATGAAATTCCCGACCTGATGAAAGCCGGGGTCGACAGCTTTAAAATCGAAGGACGGATGAAAAGTCTTTATTATGTGGCCACGGTGGTATCAGCCTATCGTAAGGCCATTGATTATTGTCTTGATCACCCCGAAGTAACCGAACTTGATGCCAGCTATTATGAGGAGCTTACTAAGGTCAGTCACCGTAATTACACCAAAGGGTTTTATCGTGGCAAAACGACAGCAGCGGATCAGAATTACGGAACCGGCAGTTATACCCGGGCTTATGATTTTGTCGGTCTGGTGCTGGAATATAATGAGCGCACCGGAATGGCCCTGATTGAACAGCGCAACAAGGTGTCAATTGGTGATACGGTCGAGATTATGATTCCCGGAAAAGGTTTTATCAGCCAGACGATTGCGATGATGACGGATGTCGAGGGCACAACCATTGAGTCGACGCCCCACCCTAAAATGCGTTATTATCTACAGATGTGCGCACCAGTTAAACCGATGGATATACTACGAAAACAGGACAAAGTTTGATAGAAAAATAACGAAAAAACAGCGTCTCGTTTACATAAAAAATCACGTAAAATTATTATAAAAAGCCATTGACACATCAATTTCAAAGTGCTATACTTCAGGAAGTTTCATAAGTATACTAGGTTAACATCAATAGCCAGTTAGTATGCTGTTGTTTAGACTCGGACGTATCAAAGGTGATAACAAGGTGAGCCTATTTTGTTGTCGCCTTTTTTTTGCGCAAATTTTTTTGATGAATCAAAAGGAGAAAGAAATGTATAACTTTGATCAGTTGCTCATCCTGTTCAGCGCCCTGCTTTTTTTAGTCGTTGTGTTTAGTTTTATTAATGAAAAAACAATAAAACTACCCTATGAAATCGGTCTGGTTGTTTTTGGCTTTATCTTTGTCGTGCTTTATATTATTGGTCGAAACCTGAATCTGGTTCATTTGCCAAACGAATTTCTAAATCTCTACCGGGAATTCGATTTTTCTGATTTTCTATTTAAAGGCGTTCTCTGTTTTATGCTCTTTAGTGGGGCTTCGCGAATCGAATTTGGCGATTTCAAGGCTGACAAGTTTTTAATTGCCAGTATGTCGGTAATCGGGACCCTGGTCTCGACGGTGGTGTATGGCCTGTTGTTCTTTGGTCTGGGCTATCTGATTCATGTCAATATTACCTTTCTGGAAGCCTGTATTCTGGGAGCGATTGTGGCCCCAACCGATCCGATTTCAGCGATGAGTATTCTTGCCAAGGCGGGTTTACCCAAACGTATTGGCCTGATCATTGAAGGCGAAGCCTTATTCAATGACGGGGTGGCCGTAGCGATTTTTGCGACCCTGATAACCGCTTTAAAGCTATCGACTGATAGTGTCTCAGTGATGGGCTTTACCTGGGGCCTGACCACCGAAATTCTCGGTGCAGTGGCTGTCGGTTTTGTTGTTTCTTTCCTGTTGTTTGAAGTGTTTAAGCGGTCAAATGATAACTTTATCAAAATCTTTACCAGCATCTTAACGGTAATGCTTTCTTATCTGATCTGTGAATATCTGGTTTTCTCCGGACCAATTGCTGCCGTAATCTGTGGACTCTACTACGCCACTGCCATTGCCGGACTGCAGCGAAACAACCATATCTGCATGACTGAGGAATTGCGCGATTTATTCTATTCCTTTTGGTCAGTGGTCGATAATCTGCTAAACGGGATCTTATTCCTGCTTGTCGGGGTGTTATTACTGAACATCAAAAACATCAACACGCTGTCGGTGGGGATGATCTTCACCATCGCCATCGGTTCAATTGTCTTTAATACTATTGCCAGACTGGCAGGAGTCTATGCTTCAATGATCTTCAATAAAAACCCGCCAAAGAGTAAGGGCATGCCAAACCACAAATTTATTGCCTTTATGACCTGGGCCGGATTAAAAGGTGGTCTCTGTCTGGCCTTGATTATGGGCACCAGTATTTCACTGGCAAAGCCTACCTATAATTTGTTTCTGGTCGCGACCTATGCGATTGTGCTATTTACCACCGTGGTTCAAGGGCTATCCGTGGGTAAGGGGTATATCATGCTTAGCGGCAATGGCAGTAAAGCTAAACCCCAGAAGAAAAAAGTCAAAGTTGCTGGCAGTGTGGTAAAATAAATGATCCAATGATAATTTGACTTCAAGCAGCACGGTATTCCTGATCGGAAAGACAACCTCTACTTGTGAATAAAAGCAGAGCCGGTTATAATAAACAAAGAGCCTATCTTATTCGCAAAGTGGAGGAATCATGAGAATATATATTGCTGCATCATGGAAGCATCAGCATGCGGTTGAAATGCTGACGGACTTACTGGAAAGCCGGGGCCACACGATTTTGTCCTGGATTCGGGAAGGACGGCCGGAGGAAGCGTTTCTTTCACAAAAGGAGCTGACGCATTTTATTGAGTCCCCTGAAGGAACACGAGTTTTTGACTTTTGTATCGCATCGGTTACCAGCGCCGATCTGATTATCTACGTTGGTCCATCCGGCTGTGACGCCTGGGCCGAAATCGGCGCGGCTTACGGCTCCAAAATTCCAATCTTTGGGTTGCTAGCCAAGGCCGAGCAGGTCGGGCTGATGCGCCATATGATTAAAAACTGGTACAGCTCCATTTCGGAGCTGATGACGGCTGTGGATGCCATCAAATAATAAATGAACATCTTACAAATCAAAGAGTTGGCAGTATCGACGAACAATATGTTGTTCGTTGGTACTGTTTTTTTGTGCCTGTTATTTATAGATTTGGGTTCCTATTATTTGTGCGGCTGGACAGTTGTTTTATTTTCCGGTAAAATGAGCTTGTTGTCTAGAAAAGAGGTACAAAATGTTTAGAATCGGGATATGTGATGATCAAAAAGCTATCTGTTCTCAAATAGAAGGGATTATTTTAGAAAACCAAGGTATATTTGTCGAGCAAGTCGAAATTGATGTGTTTTATTCCGGTGAAAGACTGGCTGAGTTTATAAAACATGAACATGATTTTGATCTGGTCTTTC
>CAZEBY010000134.1:0-3809 GCA_964510565.1 uncultured Lachnospiraceae bacterium
CGATGTTGGAGGTCATGATGATGATGGTGTTTTTAAAATCGACGGTGCGCCCCTGAGAGTCGGTAATCCGGCCATCATCAAGGATCTGTAGTAGGATATTAAAGACATCTTTATGCGCTTTTTCAATCTCATCCAGCAAAATTACGCTATAGGGTTTGCGACGAACTGCTTCGGTGAGCTGTCCACCTTCTTCATAACCGACATATCCCGGAGGTGCCCCGATTAAGCGGGAGACCGAGAATTTTTCCATGTACTCACTCATATCGATGCGAATCATATTTTCTTCGCTATCAAAGAGGGTAGCGGCAACCGCCTTGGCCAGCTCGGTTTTCCCGACTCCGGTGGGGCCCAGGAACAGGAAGCTGCCAATTGGGCTGTTGGGATTTTTAATCCCGGCCCGGGACCGGATGATCGCGTCGACCACTTTGAGGATCGGTTCTTCCTGACCGATGACCCGTTGTTTTAAGGTGTCTTCGAGAGCCAGCAGTTTTTCGCGTTCACCGGAGACCAGTTTACTTAAGGGAATGTTGGTCCAGTCAGAAATGATTTCGGCGATTTCTTCCTCTGTCACCTTTTCCCGCTTGAGACTGTTTTCATCGCTTTTTTCTTCAGCCTTGCGTTTGATCTCTTCAATTTTTGCAGTCTTCTCGGGGATCAAGCCATATTCCAGCTCTGAAGCCTTGCGGTAATCCCCCTCCCGGATCGCTTTTTCGCGTTCATAGGTGAGTTGGTTCAGTTCTTCCTGGAGGGATTTTAGGGTATCGGCCGATTGCTTTTCATTTTCCCACTGCATACTCATGGTGTTGAAGCGTTCTTTGTATTCCACCAGTTCTTTTTGAAGCCGTTCCAAGCGTTCTTTACTGAGGGTGTCTTTTTCTTTTTTCAGGGCTACTTCTTCAATTTCCAGCTGCATCATTTTGCGACGGACCTCGTCCATTTCCTCCGGCATCGAATCCATTTCGGTACGGATCTTAGCACAGGCTTCGTCAATCAGATCGATCGCCTTATCTGGTAAAAATCGGTCCGAGATATAGCGGTTGGACAGGGTGGCAGCAGCGACTAGCGCCGTATCGAGAATCTGAACACCGTGATAACGTTCATAGGTATCTTTTAAACCCCGAAGGATTGAAATGGTATCTTCGACGGTCGGCTCATCCACCAACACCGGTTGGAAGCGTCGTTCCAGCGCCGGATCTTTTTCGATATACTGACGGTATTCATCCAGAGTAGTGGCCCCAATACAATGGAGTTCGCCACGGGCCAGCATTGGTTTTAACATATTGCCGGCATCCATCGCCCCTTCGGTTTTACCCGCCCCGACGATATTGTGAAGCTCATCGATAAACAGAACGATTTCTCCGTTGCTGTCAACGACCTCTTTTAAAACTGCTTTAAGCCGTTCTTCAAACTCACCGCGGTATTTGGCGCCGGCCACCAGGGCCCCCAGATCAAGGGCAATGATCCGTTTGTCTTTAAGGCCTTCTGGCACATCGCCGGCAACAATTCGCATCGCCAGTCCTTCAACAATAGCCGTTTTACCAACCCCTGGTTCGCCAATCAAGACCGGATTGTTCTTGGTTTTGCGGCTTAGGATCCGAATCGCATGACGGATTTCGGCGTCACGACCGATGACCGGATCGAGTTTATTATCGATGGCATCCTGAACCAGATCGTGACCATATTGGCTGAGCGCTTCGTAGGTCACCTCGGGATGATCATTGACCACCCGTTGCCCACCCCTCACTTCCTTTAAAATGCTCTCCACTTCTTTTTTAGTAATGCCATAACGTTCGAGAATTTCGACTGCTTTAGATTTCTTCCCGAGACTGTAAAGCGCCAAGAGGATACACTCGACGGAGATATACTGGTCATCCAGTTTTTTGGCTTCTTTATAGGATTCGTTTAAAACCTTGTCGGTGTCACTGCTGATATAGACCTTGCCCTGTTCCCGCCCGGGACCAGAGACACTGGGTTTTTTACCGATTTCGCGACGCAGTTCTTCGGCAATCGTGTGGGAATTCTTACCGAGCCGATCAAAGATTCGTCCGACCACCCCATTTTCCTGAGTGATCAGCCCCATCAGCAGATGTTCCGGCTCAATTTCCATGTGGTTGTATTCTCCGGCGATCAACTCCGCCGTTTTGATTGCTTCTAATGATTTTTGGGTGAATAAATTCATATCCATAATTGTACCTCGTTTTAAATAATTTTTATAATATCAAAATAATCGATAACATCAGTACCGACAATTATTACATCATGTTGTTTGCATCGGGGCGAACACGGCGTAGCCTGTCCGATCCCGCAGCAAACAATAGATTAATAATTGGTCGGTACGGTAGCGAAGTGCTACCCTAAAGTTCTCAACTAATCGTGGTGATTTTTTTTGTAATCTTCACGATAGATGTTCTCCAGCAGATTGGTGAGATCTTTGACCCCGGCTTCATCAACCTTGGAAAAATAAACGTTCATCGCCCGGTCAATCATTTTTAAATACCGGGTCAGATTATCAGTGACGGTTTCAATATCCTGGGTCAATTCGCCTTCATCTTCGAATGGTCGGATGAATTTATGATTGGTCAGATTCTCTGCCAAATCACGATGATCGTCTTGCTGCGCTTTTTCGATGTCGGCGATCAGCTTGAAAAATTCATCGAAATGCTCATTTAAATTTTCTGATTTGGTCCGAGAGCTAATTTTTAGCACCGCGTATTTGCCGCGCTTACTGCTGATAAATTCATAACTGTAACGTACCTTGGGGCGGTACTTATATTTCAGACTTTTGCCAAATTGAATGCTGGAGTTTTTATTGATCTGGCTTACCGACAAGGTGTCACTGAAGTTTTCGTCCAGCTGCTCCAGGATTTTCTGAATTTTTTGTTCCGGGGTCACCAGACCGATTTTTTCAGCCAGGATATCATTAATCAGTTGGGAGCGGTTGGTATTATTTTCATAGGCAATTTGATCTATTTTTTCAACTATTTCATCGAATAGCATTAAACTGTATACACTTTTTATCATATCATCACTCCTTTTATATAATTATATTTATATAATATTATTTTGTCAATCTTATTATATATATTGCATTGCATTTTGTGCGTTCACTCAGATTTATTTAAGCATCTTCTTATTACTGCATACCCATATTTTTTACCCTTAACCTTAGCCACTAACGCAAAAAAGACCTGAATGCAGGGTTGCATTCAGGTCCCATTTATTAAAGGATTAAGTTTTTATTTAGATTAAGAACAATGGAGCGAATACTAAAGATACAATGGTCATCAATTTGATTAAGATATTGATCGATGGTCCAGACGTATCTTTGAACGGATCGCCTACGGTATCGCCAACAACAGCTGCTTTATGAGCGTCACTGCCTTTTCCGCCGTGAGCGCCACCTTCAATATATTTCTTGGCGTTATCCCAGGCGCCACCGGCATTCGCCATAAAGATGGCCATTAATACCCCAGTTACCAGCGCTCCGGCTAACATACCGCCTAAAGCATCGGCACCAAGAATCAGACCCATGGCCAAAGGAGCGGCCACAGCCATTAAACCTGGTACAATCATTTGTTTTAAGGCTGCAGCAGTAGAAATATCCACACATCTGGCATAATCCGGTTTTTCGGTCCCAGCCATAATGCCCGGGAATTCACGGAACTGACGACGCACTTCTTCAATCATTTCATTGGCAGCAGATCCTACCGCTTCCATGGTTAAAGCCGAGAATAAAAATGGCAGCATCCCGCCGATAAACATCCCGATGATAACATTGGGATTTAGAATATCAATGTTCTTCAGACCAA
>CAZEBY010000135.1:0-3765 GCA_964510565.1 uncultured Lachnospiraceae bacterium
ACAATCTCTATCACGATTATCGCGAAGCCATTGCCTGGGCCAATGAAATTATTGGACAGATCGCCTAGCCGTGCTTTTAAAAAATAGCGAACGCAAAAAAAATCGACAGTTTCACCCGGAAAGAGCGGTGGAGCTGTCTTTTTGATTCGCAAAGCCAGAATTTAACCATTCCATCACCGTGATCCGCTAATCACTTTTATAAACGCCAAAATATTTTTGGCACAGAGAATGCCACATCTTGCAAAAGGCTGGAACCGGGCTATAATAAAGGGAGGACCTGATTACGCTCAGACATAAAAAAACCCGAACAGGAGTAGTCTATGACACGATTTAGTAAAAGAATAGCCGAACTGATTGACGAAAGCGGGGAAACCGTTCAGTCGCTGGCCGAAATGGCAAAAATTAACCGCACCACCCTGCAACGGGTTAAAACCGGCCAACGGCCACCGACTAAAAAAGTATTTGATAGTTTATGCCAGGCGCTGCGGCTGTCGAATACTGAAATTGAAGAATTATTGACCCTGCAGGAAATGTACCAGCTCGGCGAACGGACCTATTTTAACCGGCAAAAGATAGTCGAACTGATTGCGGTGATTTCGGAACTCACCAGCCATCACATTCCTTTTTCAAAAGAAGTCATCCCCAGAAACAGTGGTGAGCTGTCCAGTGCAGACCGCGAAGCAATTCAAATCGTTACCGGCACCGCCGCCGTTCTTTTGATGATTCAGGCGTGCATCGACCGGGAACTGTTTGGCACTGAGCAGCCCCGTTTACAACTGGCTATTCCCAGTCACTTTGAGGCGGTTTATCAGCATATTTTTCAGCAGATGCTCGGTAACCGGAAACAACTGTATTTTCAGGATCTCCTCTGTTTTCCTAAAAACGCCGGAGAAGATGTCCCTGACCCGGGTATTGGTGCCCTTAAAACCCTGATCGGCTTATCGCTGCTTGACAATGTCAGCTATCACTCGAATTACTATTATCAATCAACGACCGCCAATCCGGAGATCAATGTCATCTTCCCGTATTTTATGCTCACTTCAACGGAAGTGATTATCATCTCCCGCGATTTGAGCCGGGCCGTCTGCTATCGTGATGCAAAGCTCTACCGGGTTTATCAGAAAGGCTTTGTGGCGATCCTCCAGCAGAGTGAACCATTTATCGAAGAAAGCCGGGACTTGTTTGACATTTATTCGCTCGATCACACCTATCGGATTCGTCAGGTGGTTGAGCCCTTACCGTGTTTTGCCTATTATGCCAGCCATGAGCTGGTGGCGTCAAAGGTCCGCCGGGAGTTACCGTTTTATGAACCGCTGGTGGCGGCGACAAATCGTTTCTATGATTATTTTAAGAAAGAAAACCGCGCAATGCTCAATGTCTTTTCGCTAAAAAACCTCGAACAATTTCTGAAAGACGGCAATCTGTACTTTCCCGAAGAGATCTGTGAGCCCTTTACCCCGGCACAACGGCTGATGCTGACCAGACAGGTGCGCGATGATATAAAAACCAACGCCCGTAAAACCTATGCATTCAATGAAGAAAAGATCGTGATCAATTCAGCCGTTGAGTTTATCAATGAAGCGACCCTGATTCGTCTGATTCTGCATTATAAAAAAGGCGGCCAACAGGTGTTTAAGACGATCAAATTAAAGGAAGATAACCTTGTCGCTGCTTTTGATGACTTTTTCAAAAGCCTGCCGGGAAGTCCCTACGTGTTGTCTAAAGAAGACACCCTGGCGGCAATGGATCAATTGCTTGACCAGTATGCCGGTCAGCTATAATTTTAGCCTAATAAAAAAAAGCACAGGCCTTAGGCCAAGTGCTTTTTTTGATTATTAGCTAAGATACAGCCCGCATGACAATAAAGGCCGAGTAGCCGACATAGCCGAGCATCATCACCGCGCCTTCCCAGCGACTGATCTTTTTCGCGGTAAACATCATCGGCACCACTACAATCATGGCGACCAGTAAAATCCACAGATCGGCATAGTTTTCCATGGCAATTTCAATTGGGTAAACGACCCCGGAAACACCCATGACAAAGAGGATATTAAAGATACAGGAACCAATAATATTCCCGACGGCAATATCATTTTCACCCTTTTTGGCGGCTACCACCGAGGTGATCAGTTCCGGCAGCGAGGTGCCAATGGCGACGATGGTTAAACCGATCACGGTTTCGGACATCCCCAGCAGGGTGGCAATTTCGATGGCCGCTTTAACCACCAGATCGGCACCAAAGATAATCGCGACCAGACCACCGATGGTAAAGAGAATACTCTTAGGTACCGGTAACAGAATAATCTCGCCTTCGGATTCTTCCTTGCCGAGGATCGCAATTTCGACCATTGAATACAGATATATGGCAAAAAACAGCAGCAGAATCCAACCTTCGGAACGGGAAACCACCGAGATCGGATCACCGTTAATCAGTCCATCCATGACCATCAGCATCAGGGCGAGGGTGGTCAGAATAGCAAAGGGCATTTCCTTGAAAATGGTTTTTGACTTGATGCTGATCGGGGTAATAAAGGCCGAAATCCCCAGAATAAACAGCACATTGACAATATTGGAACCGACCACGTTCCCGAAGACGATGCCGTTGGCCTGATTAAGCGATCCCGACACCGATACCGCCAGTTCCGGGGCACTGGTGCCAAAGGCCACCAGGGTCAAACCGATGACCATCGAGGGGATGTTAAACCGCTTGGCGATGGAGGAAGAACCCTCAACAAAAAAATCGGCGCCCTTGACGAGTAACACCAGGCCGATAATTAAAAAAATAATACTCACAACAAATCCTCCTTTAATAATACCGCAGCAGTAAAACATCAGTGGTCTGCAACCAGCCTGCAAAAAAAGTGCAGGTTCTTTACTGCCCATATAACAATACCAGCAGATTGGTGATTGGTCAATTTTATTTTACAGAAACTTGCAAAAATTTTACCCGAAACCGTTTAAATCGTAAAAAAATGGCTATCAATGGGAATAGAATGTCATGGTTCGGTAAAAATGATTACCCTAAAAAGGAGTGTTGAAATGCAGTTACAACCTTATCTAAGTTTTAGTGGAAATTGTCAGGAAGCGATGGAATTTTATGCCGATATCTTTGGCACCGATAACCCGGAAATCATCCTGTTTGGCGAAACCCACCCCGAAGAGGATTTAGCCAATCCCGATCAGGCCGAAAAACTGGTCATCCGGGCGGAGCTTGCGGCCGGTGAAACGCGGTTCTGGCGTTCACCAAAGCACACCCGATCACAGCGACTTAAAAAGGATCCGATGACGCTGGTGATTTTTAGTGACGATCTCAATGAAATCAAACATCTCTACTATAAATTAAAAGCTGGCGGCACCGTCGAGACCGAACTCCAGGAAACCTGCTGGAGCAAGGTTTACGCAGCGCTGATTGATAAATTTGGCGTTGGCTGGCAACTGAATTATAATGACGGCAGATTGGGTCAGGTGGTATAATGGTGATTATAATAGACTGCTGTTACCCGATTTGATGAAAATATGTTTGTTTATCAGAAAAAAACACACGGTACGTCGGTATCGTGTGTTTTTTATGATGCACCCCCAAAAGACCCCTGCGGCTTGTGCCGGTGGGTGGGGGAGAAGAAATCGGGTGGTGTAGACGGCAGTCCTTAAACTTTGTATTAAGGGGGAACCATGGAAACAAAAAAAATTTTACCGCTGAGTCTGGAAAGCCTCGATGAAGCGAATGGCTTTGTGCAGGCGATGCTCGAAAAATACAAATGTTCC
>CAZEBY010000136.1:0-3759 GCA_964510565.1 uncultured Lachnospiraceae bacterium
CTGGATTCGATGATGGTGGTCTGAGCCACGATACATATTCTATCATATCTTTCAAGATTTTCCAACTGATTTATATCATTAATTATTAAAGCTTGCTCCCGACACCAGCCATTGGCTCCAATCACCTCTGGGTGATCCTTATTTCCGACAATGACAATCTGATACCCGGCCGCATCGTAGTTTTCAACACGTTTCTGAACGGCCCGAACAAAGGGACAGGTGGCATTGATGATCGGGAGTCCTTTTTCCTGAATGACTTCAATCATTTTCTTTCCAACCCCATGGGAACGCAGAATAATACATCCGGTATCGATATTTCCAATATCCTCATCGGCTATTATCATCACTCCCTGATCGGCCAGGCGCCTGGTTTCCTGACTGTTGTGACTGATCGGGCCGAGTGTATAAATCTTTTCCTGACCTGATTCAATGGTATCGCGAACCATTTTCATGGCATTTTCGATACCAAAGCAATAACCTGATTTGTCGGCTATAATTATCTCCATTTTAACCTCAAGTCAATTCCAGTCCATAGACCGTATCCATAATTTTTTCACTTAATAGCCGGGTTTCGTCATCAGACAGTTTTTTTCCGTAGTATTCTTCCAAATAAACCGGCTTTCCAACAATAATTTCGATCTTACTTCTGAATCGATACTTGCCTCTGATCCGGACTGGAATGATCGGTGATTTTGTCTTGATCGCAAAAACCACAAAACCACTGGCTGGTGGAATCCGGTCTTCCGGATTAACCCGATGTCCTTCCGGAAAAATTCCCAGAATCTTATCTTCTTTTAAAATTTTTAAGGAAGTCTTAATGGTTTCTACCCCCACCTTTTCCCGATTAACCGGAAACGCATTGACCTTCTTG
Source organism: uncultured Lachnospiraceae bacterium (assembly GCA_964510565.1). Classification (GTDB taxonomy): domain Bacteria; phylum Bacillota; class Clostridia; order Eubacteriales; family Eubacteriaceae; genus Acetobacterium. The sequence goes on from CAZEBY010000136.1 coordinate 872, forward strand.
AAAAACCAGCTCAGCAGCGGATTTTTAAAAAGCTCCGCCTTGGCCATATAATGGATTTCCCGTGGAGTTGTAAAGGAAATCACTACTGGATCAATATTGCTGATGTGATTGGGGCAGATCAACGCACCGCCACAATCCGGAATATTCTCCTTGCCGGTGATCGAAATTCGAAAGAGAATTAGACTGAGCAGATAAGTTATAAATCGACCAATTTTATAAATCATCGGCAAACCTCGTCGATATGAATTTTCATTTCTTGATAAACTTCTTCAATGCTTTTTCCAGTAGTATCAATGACAATGGCGTCAGCAACCTTCACTAATGGTCCTTCTGAGCGGTTGCGGTCATTGGTATCGCGATTTTCAATATCGCTTTTTATTTCGTCCAGGGCTTTACCGCTCCCTTTTTCGTCCAATTCAATTTTTCTGCGTTTCGCCCGCTCCAGGACATCAGCATCCAAAAAAAACTTTAGTTCCGCATCCGGCAAGACCACTGAACCAATGTCTCTGCCATCCATGACCACCATATGATCTTTAGCATATTCCCGCTGTTGATTGACCATCAGATCCCGAACCGCCTTGATTCTAGCCACGTCGGAGGTATGTCGGGAAACCAGGGGCGTTCTTATTTCCAAGGTAACGTCTTTATCATTACAGATGACTCGATCGCCATCAAAGCGAATCGCAGTGTCCTGAGCAATTTTTACAATTTCAGCCTCGTTATCAAAACGGTCACCGATCTGGTTTAAAACGCAATGGGCAATACATCGATACATGGCACCTGTATCCAGATAGGTCATTTGATAAGCGGCTGCTATTTTTTTCGCGATCGTACTTTTTCCTGCCCCGGCAGGGCCATCAATGGCAATTTGCATCTTTCTCTCCCTCTTCCAATTCTTAACCCACAATTATTTCACTGAATTCCCGGCCAACCAGCCAGTGGAAACAGCAATTTGAATATTATAGCCACCGGTCAGGGCATCGACATCGAGCATTTCCCCGGCGATATAAAGATTATTGATCTTTTTTGATTCCATCGTTCCCGGATCCACTTCTTTAACATTCACACCGCCAACAGTGATAATGGCTTCGGTAAAATCCCGCAGACCGGCAATCCCAATTCTTAACTGTTTAAAGCACTCCACCAACTTTTTACGCTGGTCTTTGGTGATCTGATTAACCTTTATGCCCGGATCAATCCCGGACAGAGCCACCATCACAGGCATCATTTTTGATGGCAATAAATCAACCAAAGCATTCCCAAAATCCTTGTTTTGATATTTAAGGAAGTCCCGTTGAATTCGGATATCCATTTGTTCGATACTTAAAGCCGGCTTCAAATCCAATTCCAGACTAAAGTCTCTGGTAGCCCCGACCAGATAAGAACTCAGCGATAACACCAGTGGTCCCGAGATACCAAAATGGGTGAACAGCATCTCACCCAGCATTGATTTGACCTTTTTTTTCCCCTTTGGTGTTTTTTGATACAGCGTCAATCCCACATTTTTGAGTGACAGTCCCTGCAAATCCCGGGGCCAGTCTTCTTTGGTATTGATCGGCACCAACCCGGGTGCCATTGGTGTGATCTGATGACCCCAGTGTTTTAATATTTGAAAAAAATTGCCATCTGAACCGGTAGAGGGATAACTCTTACCGCCAGTTGCCAGAATCACTGCATCGTAACTCCGCGTTTCGCCGTTTTCCAGGACAATTCCATTGATGGTGTTATTTGCAATTGACAAGTCGGTTATTCTGGCGTTTAAATGGACCTGGCAACGGTTGTGCTTCAATGCCACCTTAAAACCGCTAATGACATCGCTGGATTTGTCGGAAACCGGAAAAACCCGATCCCCCCGTTCCGTTTTTAAGGGAACGCCATTTTTTTCCAGAAAGGCCATAAAGTCGATATTGGTATACGAATATAAGGCACTGTACATAAAGCTGTGATTATGGACGATGCTGTCAAAATAGTCCCCGATGTCAACTGCATTCGTCAAATTACAGCGACCTTTTCCGGTAATATACAGTTTTTTGCCCAGTTTTTCGTTACTGTCGTACAAATCAACCTGATGTCCATTTACTCCAGCCGCCACCGCCGCCATCATGCCGCCGGGACCGCCACCAATTACTGCTATTCTACTCATTGATTATTTTTTGTCCTTTCCTGAACTATTTTTCCAACTCATCGCCAGTATAGATATAATGCTCTCGCCATATTTCTTCAAGTTCATTGAAGGTCGCTCTGGTTTTTCCGATATTTCTAAGTCCCACTGAAATCACCAGCGCATTGATCAGCGAAAGCGGCGCTACCAGTGAATCAACAAAGGAGTAAACATTGCTTTTAGCAATCAGCCGGTATTGGGTAAAGACATTAATCGGCGCATTCTCGCTGTCCGAAATCGTAATGATTTTTACCCCTTTGTTCTTTAAAAATTCAACCGCTTCATAAGTTTTTTGCGCATAGCGGGGAAAAGTGATGGCAATGACGACATCTTCCTCATTAACCCGGATCAAATGTTCATAAATATCGGACACCCCATAATTGACTACCCGGACATTATCAAGAATCAGATTAAGATAATAACCCAGATGCTCGGTTAACAGGGTGGTAGTCCGAAAGCCAATAATAATCACCTTCCGGGCCTCCAGAATCAGATCAATACAGGACTTGAAAATCTCATAGTCAAATTCCTCAAAGGTGGCATTAATGTTTGACAGATCTGACTTTAAAACATTATGCACCGTTTCCTGCAAGGCTTTCTCTTTTTGCTCGTTTCGCAAGGTCATGTCAATCCGCTCAATAGTTGTCAGTTTACTGTTGATTTCATTTTTTATCGCCCGCCGGAATTCCGGGTAACCTTCGTAACCCAAAGTCACCGAAAAACGAAC
>CAZEBY010000137.1:0-3744 GCA_964510565.1 uncultured Lachnospiraceae bacterium
TCCAGAAAGCCTGTCGCGGAGTTGCGCCCAGATCCAGCGCCGCCTCAAAAATATTTTCCGGCAACCGGTTAAACCGGGGCAGTACTGCCAGAATCACATAGGGGATACAAAAGGTGATATGGGCAATAATGATGGTGGTTAGCCCCATTTTCATGCCGGCAAAAATGAACAGCGACATCAGGGTGATCCCCATCACGATATCCGGCACCAGTACCGGAATATTATTGAGTAACAGATAGGGCCGTTTTAACCGGGAACGCATTCGATAAATGCCAAGCGCTGAGATGGTCCCGACAATGGTGGAGACGGTGGTGGCTACCACGGCGATAATCAGGGTATAGTACAGGGCCTGGAGAATGTAGCGATCCTGAAAAAGCAGCACATACCATTTCAGCGTAAAACCGGCCCAGGGTCCCATAATCTTTGAATCATTGAAGGAATAGACGATCAAGATAAGAATCGGCGCATATAAAAACAACAGGATCAGGCCGAAGGCCAGGTTTTTAAAAAGCTTTTTCATAACAGCTGACCTCCGGTGTCAATTTCCTTCCCGGTGATTAAACGGGCAATACCGAGAACCAGAAAGATAATGGTCATCAGCACCATCGAAATAGCCGAGCCGAAGTTCCAGTTATTCAGGGTTAAAAACTGCTGTTCAATTAGGTTGCCGACCAGCATATATTTACCGCCGCCCAAAAGGTTTGAGATCACAAAGGTACTCACCGCCGGCATAAAGACCATCATACAGCCGGAGACGATGCCGGGCAGACTCAGGGGAACCTTGATCTTAACAAACATCTGAAAATGGTTGGCTCCCAGATCAGTGGCGGCCCGCAACAGATCCGGATCGATTTTTTTTAAGGAGGTGTAAATGGGTAATAGCATATAGGGAAAAAAGTTATAAACCATCCCCAGTATTACCGCCGACTGGGTATACAGCAGTGGGACATCCCGGAAGCCCAGCAGCCCCAGAAATTGGGAGATCAGCCCGCTGCCGCTGAGCAGCACCATCCAGGCGTAGGTACGCAGCAGAAAATTGACCCACATCGGGATGATCATCAGCACAATCATCAGATTCTGACGATGACTGGGCAGCGAGACGATCAGGTTTCCCAGCGGATAGGCAATGATAAAACAAATCAGGGTGGCGATGACGGCATATAGAAACGAGCGGTAGAGCAGCTCGAGATAAACCGGGTCCATAAACTGCTGATAGTTTTCTAAAGTAAAGGTGTAGACCCCGGCTTTAAAATCGGGGTTGGATAAAAAGCTGAACCAGATCACCACCAACAGCGGAACCGCAATAAAAATCAGCATCCACAGGCCATAAGGATAGGCGATGTATTCCTTAAATGATTTCATGGGCGCTGTCCTTTTTCATGATATGAATATTATGGGGGTCAACTTGGATACTAATCTGGTCACCGGGGAAAAATTCACGGGTGGTGTGAATCAGCCAGTTGATGCCCTGGCAGTTCATGACGATCTCATAGTGCATGCCCAGGAAGGTCACGGTTTCAATGATACCTTCCAGAAAACCGGTGCCGGGAGGGAGGATTTCAATATCTTCCGGGCGAATCACGGTAAGCACCGCCTCGTTTTCGCCAAAACCTTTGTCAACACAGGGAATTTCGACACCCTGGAGTTTGACCAGGCAGTCTCTTAGCATAACCGAGTCGAGGATATTGCTTTCGCCAATAAAATCGGCCGCAAAGGCGTTTCGCGGTTCATTGTAAATATCCACCGGGGAGCCAATCTGCTGAATCCGGCCGCGGTTCATAATGATAATGGTATCAGACATGGTCATCGCTTCTTCCTGGTCGTGGGTAACATAAATAAAAGTGATGCCGGTCTTTTTCTGAAGATTCTTCAGTTCCAGCTGCATGTTTTTACGGAGCTTGAGATCAAGGGCTCCCAGGGGTTCGTCGAGCAGCAGGACCTGGGGATGATTGACCAGCGCCCGGGCAATGGCAACCCGCTGCTGTTCACCACCACTTAAGGAATTGACATCCCGTTGTTCATGCCCCTGAAGATTAACCATCCGCAGCATTTCCTGAACCAGACGATCGATTTCGTTCTTGTTTTTTTTTTGAATTTTTAAGCCAAAGGCAACGTTATCATAGACATTTAAATGTGGGAACAGCGCATACTTTTGAAAAACCGTATTAATTGGTCGTTTATTGGCCGGGATATAGAGCAGTGATTTGCCTTCAAAAAGAATGTCACCAGAATCCGGGGTTTCAAAACCACCAATCATTCGTAGCAGAGTGGTTTTACCACAGCCGCTGGGGCCAAGGATAGTTAGAAATTCATTGGGGCGGATGTGAAAATTGATTTTATCGATGATCGTTTGATCCCCATAATGTTTGACCAGGTTGTTAACTTGGATAATTTTTTCGGAATTTTTTTTCAATTCATAAATCCTCCGTCTGTATCGAAACGATAAATTTAAGCAAAAAAATCCCCAGGCTTCCCCAGGGTTGTTTAAGCGGTTCGTTGCTTCTTGAAAAGCGCGATATGATTAAGTTAATTCTAACATGTAATGAGGCAGATGGCAATGAAATTAGCATGGTTTGTCAGGATTTAAATATTTGCAAAAAAGAGTGTCGTTCCATTTCCGGGAACAACACTCGTGAACTTTTTAAATTATTTTTTGATAGCTAAAGAACATTTATAAAACACTGGTAACCGTAATATTCAGAAAAGCCCGGTTACTGAGATCGAGGTCAAAAGGAGTAACGTCTTCGCCATCTTTTTTAAAAACCCGAACCATCGGTCGCATTGAGAAGCTTTCGTAATTTTTAATAATAATGCCGGTTAGTCGGTTGCTCAATTCGACTGTCGTACCGATCGGATAGGGAGCGATCTTGCGGATAAAGATATTTACCAGATCCGGATCAAACAGAGTATGGGATGATCCCATAATATACTCAATAACTTCCGAAGGAATGATCGCTTTGCGGTACGGCCGGTCGGAAGTCATTGCATCATAGACATCGGCAATGGCGATGATGCGTCCGAACAGGGAAATTTTCTCTTCTCTTAAATCATTGGGATAACCGCCGCCACTGAATTTTTCGTGGTGGTCGAGAATCCCGATTCGGGCTGACATGCCGATGTGCGACACTTTTTTGATGTAGTCATAACCCAGGGTGGAGTGGTTCTGCATTTCGCAGGATTCATCATCAGAGAGAACCCCAGGTTTACAGAGGATATCTTTCTTGACAAAAACCTTACCGATATCATGGAGCAGGGCACCAATGCCCAGATCACATAATTGTTCCCGGCTCAGGCCCAGGGCTGTCCCCAGAACGATCGAAAGGACGGCGACATTCACCGAATGGAAATAGGTGTAGTCATCAAAAACCTTCAGATCGACCATATTGATTACCATACTGCTGTTCTTAAGAATTTCATCGACAATGTTCTCAATCTGCTTTTGCATGTCATTAAAGGCGTTCTTTTTTAGGGACCCCTTATTTTCGGTAGTGATAAAGACGTCTTTAATACATTTAACCGTTTCGGCCCGGACACGATCATTGATGATATTGATGATTTGGATATCCTTGGTCAGATCATCTTCAACATAAATGCCATTATAATTCAATTTCTTTATTCGTTCGATATAATCTTCAGTCAGCACGGTATCTTTGGCCAGAATCAACTCGCCCCGTTCACCCCAAAGATTATTCCCTAACATCATTCCTTCACGCAGGCAAAATGTTGGTACATATCTCATGGTTT
>CAZEBY010000138.1:0-3735 GCA_964510565.1 uncultured Lachnospiraceae bacterium
ATGCATTCAACAAATATCAATAACTTAACTGAAATGGCAAAAAGAGTGCAAACCACTATTTTTGTTAAAAATGGTCCTTCATACGCTGGTATCGGTGTAGGCGGCGAAGGTTATACAACCTTTACCATTGCTGGCCCGACCGGTGAAGGTCTGACATCTGCTAAGACATTTACTCGTAAAAGAAGATGTGTATTAGTAGGAGGATTTACGATTAAATAATTGAGGTGTTGTTCATGAGCGCAAATTTAGTAGAATTGGTACAAAATGCTGGCATTGTGGGTGCTGGCGGGGCAGGGTTTCCAACCCAGGTCAAATTAAATTGCAAAGTTGATACCGTCGTTGTCAACGGAGCAGAATGCGAACCACTATTGCGCGTCGATCAACAACTGATGGCACTGGAGGCTGTTAAAATGTTAACGGCACTCCAGGCTGTTATGGATCACACACAAGCAAAGGAAGGCATTATTGGCCTCAAGAAGAAATATACACCTGCTATTGAAGCATTAAACAAAGAATTACCAGCATTTCCCAAGATTAGAATGCACTTGTTAAAGAATTTCTATCCAGCGGGAGATGAACAGGTCCTTGTTTATGAAACAACGGGACGGATTGTGCCTGAAGCCGGAATTCCGTTAAATGTTAATACATTAGTTATAAATGTGGAGACACTTTTGAACATTTATGATATAATGGTAGACAATAAACCGGTTACAGATACATATTTGACATTAACAGGTGAGGTTAAGAATAAGCTCACAACAAAGGTACCACTTGGTATTACTGTTCGCGAAGCTTTGGAATTAGCCGGCGGAACAACCATCACGGATTTTGTCGTGATCAACGGCGGACCGATGATGGGTAAAATCGTCGATTTAGAGTCAACGATTACAAAAACAACGAAAGGACTGATTGTTTTAGCAAAAGATCATCCATTGATAATTTCTAAGACAAAGTCCATCAAGGAAACCATGAAAATGGCAGGGATGGCTTGTATGCAATGTAACTATTGCACCGAGCTGTGTCCGCGATACGCTTTGGGCCATAACCTGGAACCCCATAAGTTAATGCGGATTGCTGCCTATGGTTCAACCTGCGATACGTCCACTCAAGCTACAAACGCTTTTCTATGCTGTGAATGTGGCTTATGTCAATATGCATGTGTAATGGACCTACAACCTTGGAAGTTCAATACCATGCTAAAGCGAGAACTTGGAAGCAAAGGGATCAAAAATCCTCATCACAATGCACCAACATCAGCTGTGCCCTTCAGAGAAGGCAAACAGTTTAACGTTTACCGTTTGGTATCACGATTGGGACTGACGAAGTATGATCTTCCGGCTCCGATGGTTGAAACGGATAAAGCGTTTTCTAAAGTCAACCTATTATTGTCACAACATATAGGTGCTCCTGCAGTAGCAGTTGTAAACGTTGGGGATCATGTGGAACGAGGACAACTTATTGGGGATATCCCCGATGGTAAACTGAGTTCAAAAGTTTTTGCAAGTATTAGCGGCAGGATTTCAGCCGCGGATAGTGAAAAAATCACTATCGAGTCCTAAATCATATTTTAAGGGGGATAATTATGGACTTTACAATGTTAATCGCCGCATTTGGCGGTGGCGTCTTAGCCACATTTATGGGCGGGATCACAGCCTTTGTTTTCACCGGTTTAACCGTTTTGGCGGCAATCATGGGTGGAGATTTTGGGGCACCTGCAATTGGTATTATTAGTTTTGGTTCTTGGTTTGGTCCACATGTTGCCTTCGCTGGTGCTGTAGCTGGTGCTGCGTTTGCAATGACAAGAAATCATATTGAAAATGGTCAAGACATCGTAACACCACTGGTAAAATTTGGTGATCCAATGGTATTGATCGTTGGTGGTATCTTCGGTATGGTTGGTTTCCTGATCCAATACATTGTTGGACCACTGGTTGGACCAATTCTCTTTAATGGTATTTTGGGAGAAGGCGCTGCCGGCTGGACCGACACTGTTGCTTTCACCGTAATGCTGTCTGGTATTATTGTACGTTTAGTATTTGGTAAAACTGGTATCACAGGAAAAACACCAGCTGGTGAAAAACGCGAATGGATTACTACTGGAAGCCGTTTAGGATTTGTTCTTACTTACGGCGCAGGTATTGGTATCTTAATTGGTGGCGTTGCTGCTACATTAGGTACATTAGGTTTAGTTGGCGGAAGTGAAGAAGCTGCATACTTATTCTCAATGACACCAGTAATTGGGTTCTCTGTTGCTGCTATCTCACTGATCCTGATTATGTGCGGACATTATTTTGAAGGATGGCATCATATTGTTTTACCTTCTGGTTCAACCGCAGTAATCGTATTCTCAGCTACACTTAATCCGTTTGCTGCCATTATTGGCGCAGCAATTACAGGTATGTTCACAGCATTTGTTGGTGAATGGGCTGCAAAAACTTTAAATAGCCATTGCGATACCCATATCGACCCTCCTGCTGTAACAATCTTTATTACACAGTTCATTAACTTTACAATTTTAGGCGGATTCATTTTCGTTTAAAACGCATTAACGCAATCTGGTAAAATAAAAACATTCACAGTATAGAAAGAAGTGGTATTTTGAAAAAAGCAGTTGGTTTTATGGAATTTAAGAGCATTCCAGTTGGTATAGAATCCACTGATGAAATGCTGAAATCCGCTAATGTTGAGCTGCTGATGGCATCACCCTTATGTCCTGGAAAATACGTCAGTATTATTGCTGGAGATGTCGGTGCTGTTGAGGCGTCAATAAAGAATGGGGCGCATGTGGGTGGTATCCATATGTTAGAATCTCACGTTATACCGAATATTCACCCTGATGTTCTGCCAGCAATGCTAGGCGCTGGGGAAATCGGTGATGTGAAATCGCTGGGTATTGTTGAAACGATTAATGCAATTTCTTCAATTTTAATCGGAGATATTTGTGCGAAAGCATCAAACGTAGAACTCCTGGAAATTCGAATTGCTAGAGGCTTGGGTGGTAAAGGCTTTGTATTAATCACTGGCGAAATTTCTTCTGTTAAAATGGCCATTCAAACGGCCCAGACGGAAATGGCAGAATCGAATCTCATTACGAGTTATTCGGTAATATCATCTCCACATAAGGATATTGCAAAAATTCTATTTTAACTGAAGATTAAAAATTAAAATGTATAAAAAACAAATGGCTTCGGTCATTTGTTTTTTATACATCAAAATTCTGTTTTTTATAAGTGCACCAAGGCCATTTATAAAAAATAGAAGGAAAATTACGTCATTAAAAAGGAGATCGTCATGGCTCGTAAAAGTAAACCTAAATCACAATTAACAAAGGACACAGCTATTCAAAGTGGTTCGGATCTATCGAATTCAAGTGAAGTGGGGAATGAAGAAGTGGGAAAATTGGACGATTTTATAAAAAAGGTTGGCAGAGTGATCACGGGCAAAGAGGATAATGCCGAGGATTCGAGTGATAGCAATCCCAAGAAATCGGAAGCATCAAAAACTGAGGTACAGGTAGAAGTCGAAAAAGAATTAAAGACAGAAGCCAAAGCAGAAGCAGAGGCAAAAGCCAAAGCGGAAGCAGAGTCAAAAGCCAAAGCTGAGGCAGAGGCGAAAGCCAAGGCAGAAGCAGCGGCAAAAGCCAAAGCAGAGGCAGCGGCAAAAGCCAAAGCAGAAGCAGAGGCAAAAGCCAAAGCAGAAGCAGAGGCAAAAGCCAAAGCAGAAGCAGAGGCAAAA
>CAZEBY010000139.1:0-3562 GCA_964510565.1 uncultured Lachnospiraceae bacterium
CTGGATCCCACCATGGTCAGTGAGGTGCTGGGGGTTATCCGTAAGCTGGCATCAAGCGGGATGACAATGATGATTGTGACCCATGAGATGAAGTTTGCCCGGGATGTCTCCAGTCGCGTGTTTTATATGGATGAGCAGGGGATTTACGAGGACGGATTACCTGAAGAAATATTTGATCATCCAAAGAAGGCTAAAACCCGGGCCTTTATCCGGAAAATTTCATCTTTTGAATATACAGCGGCGGGGAGTGGTTTTGATCTTTACGAACTCAATGCTAAAATCGAAACCTTCCTTAAAAAGCAGATGTTTGGTGATCGCCAGATTATGAATGTCCAACTGGTTTGTGAGGAACTGGTGCTGGCGATTCTGCTGCAGGCCTTTCCCAAGGCTAACGTAACGCTTCTGGTTGAGTATTCGGATTTAAGTGGCGAGATCACCATCCAGGCCAGTTTTGCCGGGGAACCCTATGATCTGGAAAACGCCAAGGAAAACAGCATTTCTCTGTCGATTATCCATAACTTCGCCAAAACGTTGACCGTTTCCCATGAAGTGGGTCGAAATACGGTAAAAATCATTATTTAGCCTGATGTGGTCTTTGCTGACAGTCGCGGGAAATCTTCAAATGCTTCAATGAACTAGGCGAAAAAAATTAAAGGGCTATTACAAAGAATTGTAATAGCCTTTTAATTTTAACAAGTTTTAATAATTGATAATTATAATGGCATGACTGTTTTGTTGAATTCTTGATTAATAATCTGTGCAACTGCGTTGTAAAAAGCTGAAAGACCACAGAAAATTCCAACATATCCGGCAATGGTATGGACCGATGTTGACTCGGTAAAGTTTGCCAGGGCAAGCAGAAAAAACAACACGGTTAAGGAACCAAAGACGACTTGCGTCGCACGATTATGCTTCAGGGTTCCAATAAACATAAATCCTGTGAAGATGCACCATAAGCCCAGGTAAAAGCCCATGCTTAGCGGATCGGCTTTGGCGATTCCGGTAAATGGGTTAATCCAGATTAAGATCAATGACCACCAGAAGAATCCATAGGCGGTAAATGCAGTTGCGCCAAAGGTATTATTTTTCTTGAATTCCATAATCCCGGCAATAATCTGAGCGGCGCCACCAAGAGCAAATCCCATCGCAACAATCACGATTGACAGTGGGATAATCTCAGCGTTGTGTAAATTCAGCAAGATCGTCGTCATTCCGAAACCTAACAGACCAAGAGGGGCCGGATTGGCAATGTTTGATTGATTCGACATTTTTATTCACATCCTTTCTTAAATTTTTTAAATGAAACCATTCGATATAGACTATCATCTTTCAGGTATAAATTCAATCATTATTTGATAAAATTGCTATAATATAGATAAAATTTGCATTGCAATGATACTTCTTTATATGATAATTAAATTGGGATCATTTTTTACTTTTGTTTGATTAAAAATTGCATAGGGGGATAATAAAATGGCGAACGTGTTTTCTTCCAAGGCCTTACAGGCCAATCTTAATCAGACCCGGGAAACCAGGATCGAAATCCCGGAGATGCAGCAGTGGTTTAATGAATTATCAAAAGAGTACTGGGGAATCCATAAACGCACCCAGGAATTCTTAAGCGAACTGAATCATAAATACCGCAACAATCACTATGTCATTGAGTCGCTGCAGACCATTTGCTTGGGTGATATCTGGCTCTATCATGACCTGCCCGAGTCGGAAAAAGCCTTCACGGTCCTGGTGGAAATAATCCGCACAGTGCTGCATTCCAAACTCGATGACAGTGAGCGCACCCTGCTAAGTCAGCTGCTGATCCGTTTTATGGATCGGCTGGCCAGTTTTGATGATTATCCCAAAGCCATTATCTTTTTATGCATCGATGTGCTTAAAGAGGACATTGCCCAGCACGAGTTTCTTTATGTCAAAAATTCCGGCATTTTTAAGATATATCTCAACCAGGTGGCAGCCGACCCTGAATTTGCACCGGTTCTGGAAACGATTATCGCCAATCTTTTGGATCAGTGCATCGCTTTCTGGGAGCAAACCTCGCAGGCAGAGGCCTGGTTTGATTCACGGCAGAAACTCTTTCCCCACTTACAGGCAGAAGACGTCCAGGCGATCGGTCCGGCTTTCTTTAAAACGCTCAGAATCCGGCGTAAACAGGCTATCCATTGGCCGGAACTGAAGCAGCAGCTGTTTTTTAATGATATCGCCAACTATTTTCGCAGTTTTTCAGAAAAATGTCCTACTCACCTGGAAACCATCTATTATTTGTATTATCTGCTCCATTTACCCGGTATGGCCGCTTTGTACGACCATCTGATCTACGACATCAACCGGAATCTGAGTAATATTTTTGATGAACTGGATTCAAAGGATATTGCCGAATTCATCAATACCATTATGGCGGAGTTTCAGGAACTTAAGCAGGACCATGGCGATACCGTGCTGGATTGTCTGCTGACGCTGGGCAAGGAAATTATTGCCACCGGGGATACGGCCAATATCGATTATTTCACCAAGGCGCTGATCGGTCTGGGCTTTTACGCCCCGGGGAAACTGAGTCTTAATCAGGATTGGCAGATTCTGATTGATTCCAATCACGTTAAAAATATCCGGGTCTGGCTGGAACTGATTGAAGAAGATCCCCGGGCGATGCGGGAGCTGCTGGCGGCATTAATTGTCAACCTTAAGCTGGGAGGGATCTTTATTTCCGACACCGATCTCTTTCAGCGGGACATTACCCGGCTGCTTAATACTAAGATTACGCCGGTTTATCGGGAAATCAAGCAGCTGGCCCGAATCTTTCCGGTTTATTTTAAAGAAATCGGGGCGGAGGGCGAGCTCCGCGATGTGACCACCGCCATCGACGAGGCCTCCCGGCGCAAGGATCGGCTGATCCATTTTATGCGGAAACAGATCCATATCGAAAGCAACAACACCCACATCGATCTGGCCCGAAAGATCATCACTTACTGGTATGATGGCAATAAAGAGCCGCTTAAGGCGATTATCCCCCAGGAAATCTATCAAGCTCTCGATCCCGAAAGCAAATGGTTTAGCCGGCCCCACGAAACGATGATCCGGCTGTGCCAGCAACAAGAAACCACTCCCGCCGGGTTGCTGCATCTGGACATTGATGTGATCCGGGCAGGGCTGCACCGTTTAGATTCCGATCAGGGGCTCGATATCAAACGGGTGCTTTATCTTTTCAGGGTTTATTTTTTGCTGCAGGAGAAATATTCCTTTGAATTTGATGATGTGCTTTCGATGCTCAGTGGTTACAGCCCCAATCTGACCGGGGATCTGAGTGAGCTGAAACGCTGTCTTAAAAGTGACGATCAGGAAGCGGCCATCCGCCAGATTTATCGGCATATGAACCACCTCAAGACGATTATTCTCGATCCCCGCATCAGTGAAGCTTCCGAAAATATCTATTACAAACGTCATATCGCGGCGGATATTCCTTCGATGTATGGCGAATACGTAGAGCCCAAATTTGACGCCCTGGGGCTGATGTATCGGCTTGAACGGACCGTGGCCAAGCTGATGACTCAGA
>CAZEBY010000140.1:0-3542 GCA_964510565.1 uncultured Lachnospiraceae bacterium
TTGATTAAGAAAAATGCAGATAAAATTTTCCTGTAAAGGACTAGCAATGCACAGTGATAAAGTGTATAATAGCTTCAGATTATATTAGGAAAAGAGGACAAAAAGGAATGAAAAAAAGAAGTATACTTGGCCTGATGCTGGTTGTCGTTCTGGTCGCCGGATTGTTTGCAGGTTGCAGCAGCACCGCTAAAAAAACCGAAGAAAATGCCAATAACGACGATAAAACCTTTGTGGTTGGTTTGGATGATTCTTTCCCACCGATGGGTTTTAGAGATGACAAAAATGAAATTGTCGGTTTCGACGTTGATCTGGCCAAAGAAGTTGGTAAACGGATGGGCATGGAAGTGGTGCTGCAGCCGATCAACTGGGACACCAAGGAACTGGAACTGGATTCCGGTAATATTGATGTCATCTGGAATGGCTTAACGATCACCGATGAACGAAAGAAAGCGATGGATTTTACCGCTCCCTATCTGGAAAATGACCAGGTAATCGTGGTCAAAAAAGATTCCCCGATTAAAACCAAAGCCGATTTAGCTGGCAAAAATGTCGGCGTACAAAAAGGTTCATCAGCCTTCGATGCTTTCACTGCTGACCCGATCAGCAAAGAAGCGGCAGCCTTAAACGAATACCCTGAAAATGTATCGGCCCTCAGTGACCTCGGTATTGGTCGAATCGATGCGGTTATTGTTGACTCCATCGTGGCCCGTTACTACATTACCTCTGAAAAAGCTGAATACGTTGTGTTGAGCGAAAGCTTATCACCAGAACTCTATGGTGTCGGAATCAAAAAGGGCAACAGCGAATTATTGACCCAGGTTCAGGATGCCCTGGATGCGATGATTGCTGACGGTACCGCGGCGACCATTTCAACCAAGTGGTTTGGTGAAGATATTATTTACAAAGCAAACTAACAGAAAACAATCAGTTTTTAAAAATCGGATCGTTTCGATCCGATTTTTTTATGACGTTAGCCGTTTACTTTAAATCATTCCTCAGGAGAATAAGATGTCAGATTTTTATAGCTATTTATCCAATATCACCGTGCCGATGTTGCAGGGAATGGTGATCACCCTCAGTGTTTTTGCGGTCACCATTGTCTGCTCACTGCCGCTGGGTTTTATGTTTACGCTGATGGCCCAAAGCCGCATTGCGCCGGTTAAATCATTTGCCAGGGGTTACATCTATGTGGTGCGGGGCACGCCCCTGCTGCTGCAGATCATGTTTGTCTATTTTGGCCTGCCGCTGTTGCCGGCAGTCGGAGACTATCTGATTTTTGACCGCTTTACCGCCGCCTGCATTGCTTTTTGCATGAACTACGCCGCTTATTTTGCCGAAATCTTCCGGGGGGGGTTGCTGGCCATTGACAAGGGTCAGTATGAAGCAGCCAAGGTCTTAGGCCTCACAAAGATCGAAACGATGATCCGGGTGGTGATTCCCCAGATGATTCGGGTTTGTTTACCGGCGATCAGCAATGAAACCATTACCCTTGTCAAAGATACGGCGCTGGTCACCGTCATTGGCGTGGCTGAAATTCTGCATTACGCCAAAACGGCAGTCAACCGCGATGGCGATACCTTTGCTTTTCTGGTGGCGGCGGCCTTGTACCTGCTGATCAACTTTGTGATCACGCTGGTATTTAAAAAGCTCGAAACCAAATACGAGTTCTAGAGGAAAACGATGGAAATTATCAAAGTCAATCAACTGAATAAAAGTTTTGGAAACAATCATGTCCTCAAAGATATCTCATTTACCGTCAATAAGGGCGACGTCATGGCGATTATCGGCTCTTCCGGATCGGGTAAATCGACATTGCTGCGTTGCCTGATCGACCTGGAAAAGGCTGACAGCGGGGATATCATTATGGAAGGCAAACCGCTGTTAAAAGATGGCGTTTATCCCAGTGCCCCGGAGATTCGGGCGATTATCATGAAGATGGGGATGGTTTTTCAGCACTTTAATCTGTTTCCGCATCTCTCCGTTCGTCAGAATTTGGAACTGGCTCCCCGGGTGGTTAAGAAAGAAGAAACTGGGGCGATGAATGCGCGCGCTGAAGCCTATCTCAACAAAGTCGGCCTGCTGGAGCGGATCGATGCGATGCCCTCGACCCTGTCCGGCGGTGAAAAACAGCGGGTCGCGATTGCCCGGGCGCTGATGATGAATCCCGATATTCTGCTCTTTGATGAACCCACCTCGGCGCTCGACCCGGAACTGACCGGCGAGGTATTAAGCGTCATGCAAAGCCTGGCCAATGAGCACATGACGATGGTGGTGGTGACCCACGAAATGGGCTTTGCCCGCGAAGTGGCCAACAAGGTGGTCTTTATGGATTCGGGAACAATTCTTGAAGAAGGCACCCCGGAGGATATTTTTATCCATCCCAAAGAAAAAAGAACCCAGGAGTTTTTAAGCAGCATCCTGCGCGATCAGAAAAAGAAAGCCCCCCAAAAATACCGGTTGAAAAAATATTGCTGAAGCAATTATAAAAACGAAAAAAGCCTTCCGGCACGAAGCGGGAAGGCTTTTATATTGCAAAAATAAATTTGACAAAAAAAGAATTTTGTGATAGCATATAAAATTGCATTGGTATCTTTTAAAATAAGGTTAGCATGCATCCTTGTTGTTTGATTTAGAACGATCAACGCAGTGTTTGCGACCCGGTCATGAATAACTGATCAAAGGGGAAACATGTCGGAGTCAGCGGATATGAAATTGATTACGTTACTAATCATAACACAAGGCGAGATGAAACACAACAGGCAAATTTGGGATACCCACCGGCCGAACACGAATCGGAACAGGGTAATCCGTTGCTGAGTATTTTTGCGAGGGGTGATATTGGATGGTAATGTTGCATCCTGAAAAAGATGGTTTAAGAACACGCCAAAGCTTTTCTAAAATCAAAGAAGTTATTGAAATGCCGAACCTGATCGAGGTTCAGAAAGATTCATACAACTGGTTTATCGAAAAAGGACTCAAAGAGGTTTTCGACGATATTGATAAAATCGAAGACTACACTGGAAATCTGGTTTTAGAATTTGTGGATTATTCCATCGAGGGAAAACCGAAGTATTCAGTGGAGGAGTGTAAAGAGAGGGATCAAACCTACTTTATACCATTAAAAGTAACAGTTCGTTTAATCAATAAAGAAAAGAACGAAGTTAAAGAGCAAAAGGTTTATATGGCCGATTTGCATAAAATGACCGAAACCGGAACCTTCATTGTTAATGGAGCGGAACGGGTTATTGTCAGCCAGCTGGTGCGATCACCAGGCGCCTATTTTTCCTTGAGCCGTGATAAACTGGGGAAAAAACTGTTTTCAGCCCAGGTCATTCCGAATCGTGGGGCCTGGTTGGAATATGAAACAGATTCCAATGACATCATGTACGTTAAAATCGACCGGACCCGTAAATTACCGATCACCGCACTGATCCGGGCGCTGGGTCTGGGTACTAATCAGGAGATTCTTGATTTTTACGGCGATGACTACCGACTGATTGAAACGATCAAAAAAGATGAAAATAACAATATGAAATCAACCC
>CAZEBY010000141.1:0-3509 GCA_964510565.1 uncultured Lachnospiraceae bacterium
AAATGGGGCAAAGATATCATCTACGATGCCAAGGATAAAAAGAAGGCGCTGCTGGCTGACTCCGAGGAAAAGATAAAAAAAGAAAAGCGGGCCATCGAGGAGCGGAGTTATCATACCATTTTCAGAGATAAAAATAAAATTATCGCTGAAGGCAAAAATAAAGCCAAAACGCTGGAACTGGAAGAGAAGAATCGGATCCTGATGGATTTTAATCAGCTGATCCGGCAGAAAGCCCGGGATTACCTGACCGAAGCGGTGTATTGTGATTATCTGAAGGCGTGTGTGGCGCAGATTCCGCAGGTGTTTGCCGGCAAAAAAAATATTGTCGTTTTTGTCAGCGAAGGCGATTTCAACCAGCTTAAAAATATCATGGATCAACACTTGACGGATTTTAATATTGAATACCGGCAGCACTGCAGTGATTGTATCGGCGGATTTGTTGCCGAGGATGCCGAGGGTCGACTCCATTGTGATTTTACGGTTGAGAATCTGATTAAAAGCAATTATAAACTCATCGGGATGACACTGAACGGGTTTATGGAAAAGCAGGTGAGCTAAGTGGCAGTTAAGGAAGAAAACAAAGCAAAGGGCATAATCTCTGCCATTAACGGTCCCGTCATCAAAGGGAAAAACATGACCAGCTTTAAGATGCGGGAAATGGTTACCGTGGGGGAGCAGCGCTTAATCGGCGAAGTCATTGTGTTAGAAGGGGATATCGGCACGATCCAGGTTTATGAAGAAACCGAAGGCCTTAAAACCGGCGAGGAAATTACCCCCACCGGCAGACCGCTCAGCCTCAAGCTGGGACCGGGGATGCTTAAAAACATGTTTGACGGGATTCAAAGGCCGCTTAAAAAAATTCAGGAGCTCTCGCCGATTTTTATCCCCGAAGGAATCGGCCTGTTGTCGATTGATGACAAAAAACTGTGGCCGGCAACGCTCACCGTTAAACCGGGAGATCTGTTATTGGCGGGCAGTATTTTTGGCACCGTCGAGGAAACTCAAGTCATTCAGAACCGCCTGCTGGTGCCGCCGAATTTGTCGGGGACCGTTGTGTCGGTGGTGCCGGATGGCGAGTACACCATTGAAGACGTGCTGGTAACCATACGGGATGCCAAAAACGAGCTGCAGGAGCTGAAGATGGCGCATGAATGGCCGGTGCGGACGCCCCGGCCCAATGCCTATCGGCGCGAAACGCTGGTGCCGCTGATCACCGGTCAACGGGTAATTGATATTTTCTTTCCGATTGCCAAAGGTGGGACCGCCGCGATTCCCGGCGGCTTTGGTACCGGCAAAACGATGACGCAGCATCAGCTGGCTAAATGGTCCGATGCCGATATTATTGTCTATATCGGTTGCGGCGAGCGCGGCAACGAAATGACCGAGGTTATTGAAGACTTTCCCAAGCTGATCGATCCCCGCTCCGGCAAGTCGATCATGGAACGAACGGTTTTGATTGCCAATACCTCAAACATGCCGGTAGCGGCCCGGGAAGCCAGTATTTATACCGGGATTACGATTGCTGAATATTACCGGGACATGGGCTATGCGGTGGCGATGATGGCCGACTCGACCTCGCGCTGGGCTGAAGCATTGCGCGAGATTTCCGGCCGACTGGAAGAAATGCCGGCCGAAGAAGGTTATCCGGCTTATCTGCCCTCGCGGATTGCCGAGTTTTACGAACGGGCCGGCAGTATTGAAACCCTGGGTGGCGATGACGGCTCGATTACGATCATTGGTGCCGTATCACCCGCCGGTGGCGATTTTTCGGAACCGGTTACCGAAAATACCAAGCGGTTTGTCAATGTCTTTCTGGCGCTTGATAAAAGCCTCGCCTATGCCAGGCATTACCCGGCGATTAACTGGCTGGAAAGTTACAGTGGCTATCTTAAAATCTTATCCGACTGGTATGAGGATAACGTCGCCGCGGATTGCATCAGCCTCAGAAATAAAATGCTGGAGCTGATGTATGAAGAAAACAAACTCCAGGAAATGGTGATGTTAGTTGGCGAAGATGTATTGCCGGATGACCAGCGCTGGGTTTTGGAGATTGCCAAAATCATCAAAGTCGGTTATCTGCAGCAGAATGCCTATAATAAAGATGACACCTATGTGCCGCTGGAAAAACAGTACGCGATGCTAAAAGCCATTGAGTATTTGTATGAACGGGGCCGCGAAGGCTTGAAGCTCGGGATTCCCACCTCGCGGCTGAAGAATCTGGACATTTTTAGTCAGTTTATTAAAATGAAATACACCATCCCCAACGATGATTTAAGCGGGATTGACACGCTCAAAGATGAGATTGACCAGTATTATGAAGTGCTCTTTAAAAAATATGAGAATTAGGGGGGAATCGCATGAAAAAAGAATATCTGCAAATTGACAAAGTGGTTGGCCCCCTGATTGAGATCTCGGATGTCGATGATGTTTTCTACGGCGAAGTGGTTGACATCGTTGAAATCAGCACCGGGAAGATTAAAAAGGGAAAAGTCATCAAAATTGAAGAAAAAAATGTCATTATCCAGGTGTTTCAAAATACCGCCGGGTTGTCGGCCGGGAGCAGTATCATCAAATTTACCGGGGAATCCTTCAATTTACCGATGTCTCTCGATCTGCAGGGGCGGATTTTTAACGGGATTGGCGAACCGATTGATAACGGCAGTGATATCTTCAGTCTGGTTGAAGCCAACATCAATGGCCGTCCGATTAACCCGATGTCGCGGGAATATCCCCGAAACTTTATTCAGACCGGGATTTCATCGATCGATACCCTGGCCACCCTGATTCGTGGTCAGAAGCTGCCGATCTTTTCCGGCAATGGCTTACCGCACAATGAACTGGCGGCCCAGATTGTCCGTCAGGCCAGACTGGGGGATAATGTCAATGAAGAATTTGGGGTGGTGTTTGCCGCCATCGGCGTTAAACATGATGACGAGAAGTTTTTTCGAAAAAGTTTTGACGAAGCCAATGTTATGGATCGGGTCGTGATGTTTGTCAACTATGCCGATGATCCTATCGCCGAGCGGGTCACGACGCCGCGCTGTGCCTTAACAGCCGCCGAATACCTGGCCTTTGAAAAGCATATGCACATTCTGGTGGTCATGACGGACATCACCAGTTATTGTGAAGCGCTGCGGGAAATCTCATCGGCCCGGGAAGAAGTGCCCAGTCGAAAAGGCTATCCCGGTTATATGTATTCGGATCTGGCCTCGCTCTATGAACGGGCCGGGATGTTAAAAGACCAGGTCGGCTCGATCACCTTCCTGCCGATTTTGACGATGCCCAATGACGATATTACCCATCCGATTCCGGATTTGACCGGCTATATCACCGAAGGTCAGATTGTGCTGGGAAGAGATTTGTTCCAGCGCAGCATTTACCCGCCGGTTGCCATTTTACCCTCGCTGTCACGGCTGATGAAAGATGGGATTGGCGAAGGTTTTACCCGCGGAGATCATGCCGAGGTGGCCAACCAGTTGTTTGCCTCGTATTCCAAGGTTCAGGAAGTT
>CAZEBY010000142.1:0-3490 GCA_964510565.1 uncultured Lachnospiraceae bacterium
GTACCAGCACCATAATCACAATCGTACCTACCGCGGGTCCAAAATAGGGAACCATGGTGGTAACCCCGGCAATCACACCAATAATACTGGCATAAGGGAGTCCCAGCGCAAAGGCGCCAATGCCAGTGGCTATCCCGGCGATCAGGGAAGTTAAACCCTGTCCCTTGATAAAACCACCGATGACCAGATCAATGTCACAGCACATTTTGAGCATACTATTGCGGTATTGCAGCGGTACCAGATACATAATTCCTTTGATAAAGAACTCTTTATCAACCAACAAAAAGATGGTCACCAGAGGCACAATGATGAGATTCATCAATTGACCACTGTTCTGAAGAATTGCATTGGAGATGCCCTGAAGTGCAGTTGCAAATCCCTGCAGCACATTTCCCAGGATCTGTTCAAGATTAAAAAATTGGGTAATGTCGTATCCAGTGAAATTCGAAATATAATCTGACAGATCGGTTATATAGGTCTGCATCTGTGTTACAAAGCTTGGAATGCTTTTGATCATACTGGCGATATTGGTAATCAGACTGGGAATAAAGCTCATAAAAGCACCGATCACCAATGCCAGCACCGCAAAAAACACGATCAGTACCGAACTGCCCCGGCTTAAACCTTTTTTCTCAAAAATCCTGACCAATGGATTCAGCAGATAAGCCAGTACAATCGCAAAAAAGAACGGCGCAAACATCCCGGCCAGAGTTGGCCAGATCAAGTAGCACAGGGCAGCAATTATTGTTACGACAATGAGGTTAAGCAATAGCAGTCTCTTCTTATTTGATGAATCTTCCATTATCTTACCCCCAGTAATTTATTGGCAATGCCTGTCCCCTGATTTTTAAACCCGATATCAAACATTTCCTTCTTATAATACAGCACCTGATCCTGATAAACCAGATCTGTCGCCGGAATAATGGCAAAGCCATGATCAATGTCATCAAAGAAACTTCGGGAAATTTCGTATTCGGTGATGGCAAATGTATCTTCTTCAATGGTCGCATTAACTACATGTCCAAAAGCCTCGCCGTTTTTATCCACCACCTGATAATCCATTAGTGGAAAAGCCTCTTCCAGATAAATCTTCACTTTCTTTCCTTTAACTTTAATAATATCTTTTTCGTTTCCGATCACCATTCGCTTGTAATTAACATCAACAATATTTTCAGGTTTAAAAAATTGGGCCCTGGAAAGAATGCCGCCGGGATTGATCACCAGATATTTAATAACATGATCCACCACCACCAAACTCTTGACCAATCCATGTCGTCGTCCATTATTTTGTGAAACAACTACCACATTCAGTAAAATGTTCGCTTTCATTCTGTGCTCCTTTCATTGTTTGTCATCTATTTATCATAACTTATTATTTCTTTTATAGCAACATAGTATTTTCTTTTCTGCTCAAAAAGAAAGACGCGGTCTCTATGAAACAGAAACTGCGTCTTAGTAGTCTTTATTGATTTTATATTATGCTTTTTTATTGTGATAGTCTTCAATCGCAGCCTGAATCGCCTCGGCTGCCAACACTGAACAATGAATTTTTTCGGCAGGCAATCCGCCTAACGCATCAACCACATCTGAATTTTTAAATTTGCCCGCTTCTTCAATGGTCTTGCCAATGATCATATCGGTTGCCATACTGCTGCTGGCCACGGCTGCACCACAACCAAAAGTTTTAAAAGAAGCATCCTCAATGACACCGTCATCGTTAATTTTTAGAAAAATCTTCATGATGTCACCACAAGCGGGACTCCCTACCTGACCAATTCCATTTGCATCTTCAAGTTCACCCACATGTTTGGGACAGGTGAAATTTTCCATTACTAAATCTGTATATTCCATTTTATTATCTCCTTGTTTTAATTTGTTATTTTAATGATGGTGATGATGATCAGCCTTATCGAAAACAGCGTCATCAATTGGACAATCCGCATTAATCGGGGACATTTTTCGTAACCGTTCAATAATCTGGATCAGATTGTCAACCACATAGTTGATATCTTCAGCCGTTGTGTGCTTCCCAATCGTGAGGCGCAATGATCCATGGGCAACTCCTGCCGGTAAGCCAATCGCCAGCAACACATGAGACGGGTCTAATGAACCCGACGTACAGGCCGACCCACTGGATCCAGCCACACCAATGATATCCAGACTGAGTAGGATCGATTCTCCCTCGATATAATCAAAGCAAAAATTCACATTTCCGGGCAACCGTTTTTCCGGATGACCGTTTAAACGAACCTGCGGGATATTATCCATGACCCCTTTAATCAGCACATCTCGTAACTTCTTCATATGAGCAGCATTTTCTTCAAGATGCTCAGTGGCCATTTCGGCAGCTTTACCAAAAGCCACAATTTCGGCAGTATTTTCTGTCCCAGCCCGTTTTTTTCGCTCCTGAGCGCCACCATGGATTAAATTATCGATGGGCACTCCTTTTCGAATAAATAAAGCGCCGATTCCTTTAGGGCCGTATATTTTATGCGCCGATACTGAAAGTAAATCGACGTTTAAATCCTTGACATCAACCGGAATGTTGCCCAGGGCCTGAACCGCATCAGTATGAAAAATAATCCCTTTTTCTTTAACGATTTCAGCAATTTCTTTAATCGGTTCGACGGTTCCAATTTCATTATTGGCAAACATGATCGTCACCAGTATCGTATCTTCTCGAATGGCATTTCGCAAGTCGTCCAATGAGATCAGTCCGTATTCGTCAACTGGCAGGTAGGTCACTTCAAAGCCCTGTTTTTCGAGATACTCACAGGTATGGAGCACCGCATGATGCTCAATAGTTGAGGTGATGATATGTTTTCCCTTGGCCTGATTTTTCATGGCAATACCTTTAATCGCCCAGTTATCAGCTTCCGATCCACTTCCGGTAAAATAAATCTCCCGGGGATCTGCATTGATGGCTTTGGCAATCTGGAGACGGGCTGCTTCAATACTTTTTTTAACGCCTCTGCCCTCCATATATACGGAAGACGGATTTCCGAAATATTCGGTAAAAAATGGCAGCATGGCTTCAACTACGGCCGGATCAACTGGCGTTGTCGCGGCATGATCTAAATATATTCGTTTCATAACAATTACCTCTTTCTTATTTATTTGCTTAATAAGTCCTGTAATGATCGATTGTCAATGACATTACTGATACTGTCACTAATTTCTTTCCAAAGCCCTCTGGTTACACACTCCGGTGATTTTAAACAGGTCAGATTGCCACCCCCATCAATGCATTCAGCAAATTCAATCGGACCTTCCAAGGCTCTGATTATTTCACCAACCGTAATCGCATCTGGATCCCTGGCTAAAACATAGCCACCCCGGGGACCTCTTACACTTTTTACAAGCCGGGCATTTTTCAAGGTCGAAAAAAGCTGTTCCATATATGAATCCGAAAAATTTTGTTTTTCGGCGATTTCTTTAATTGAAACCGGTCCTTGACCGTACTGTATGGCAAGCTCTACCATAGCAAGGA
>CAZEBY010000143.1:0-3443 GCA_964510565.1 uncultured Lachnospiraceae bacterium
CTGCTTCCGCCTTCGCCTTGGCTTCTGCTTCCACCTTTGCTTTCGCTTCTGCTTCCGCCTTCGCCTTGGCTTCTGCTTCCGCCTTCGCCTTGGCTTCTGCTTCCGCCTTTGCCTTTGCTTCTGCTTCCGCCTTTGCTTTGGCTTCTGCCTCCGCCTTTGCTTTAGCTTCTGCTTCCACCTCGGACTTGACATCTACTTCTATCTTAATTTTTTGATCTATTTTAATCTCTTTCATTTTCCGGGGATTGTTATCACTCGACTCCTCAACATGTTCATCTTTACCCGCGATTACTCCGCCAACCTTTTTTATAAAATCATCCAATTTTCCCACTTCATTATTCCCCGCTCCACTTGAATTCGATCGATCCAAACTGCTTTGAATCGTTGTGTCTTTGATTAATTGTGATTTAGGTTTACTTTTTCGAGCCATGACACTCTCCTTTACAATGACGTAGTTTTGCTTCTATTTTTTATAAATGGCCTTGGTGCACTTATAAAAAATAGAATTTTTCTGTATAAAAAACAAATGACCGAAGCCATTTGTCTTTTATACATTTTAATTGTTTATCTGGTGTTAAAATATTATTTTTGCAATATCCTTGTGTGGAGACGAAATAACCGAATAGCTTGTAATGAGATTCGATTCAGCCATCTCTGATTGAGCCGTTTGAATGGCCATTTTTACCGAAGATATTTCACCAGTGATTAATACAAAACCTTTTCCACCCAAGCCTCTGGCAATTCGAATTTCGAGGAGTTCTACATTCGATGCTTTCGCACAAATATCCCCGATCAGAATTGAAGAGATAGCATTAATCGTTTCAACAATACCCAGTGATTTCACATCACCGATTTCACCTGCACCTAACATGGCGGGCAAAACATCGGGGTGAATATTCGGTATGACATGAGACTCTAACATGTGGATACCACCCACATGTGCTCCATTCTTTATTGATGCTTCAACGGCGCCCACATCGCCGGCAATAATACTGACGTATTTTCCCGGGCACAAAGGTGATGCCATCAGCAGCTCAACATTTGCGGATTTCAGCATTTCATCAGTGGATTCTATACCAACTGGAATGCTCTTAAATTCCATAAAACCAACTGCTTTTTTCAAAATACCACTTCTTTCTATACTGTGAATGTTTTATTTTACAAAATACTCCAATTAAAGATTAAACTAGAATTAGTCCGCCTAAAATTACAAAGTTGATTGTTTGTGTAATAAAAATAGTTACAGCTGGAGGGTCGATATGAGTATCGCAGTGACTGTTGAATGTTTTGGCAGCCCACTCTCCTACGAAAGCTGTAAACATACCTGTGATCGCTGCTCCAATAATAGCAGCAAAAGGATTTAAGGTAGCTGTGAATACTAAAACTGCGGTTGAACCGGCAGGTAAAACAATATGATGCCATCCTTCAAAATAATGCCCACAGGTGATAAAAATTAGAGAGATAGCAGCTACAGCAAAACCGATAACTGGTGTCATTGAAAACAGATACGCAGCTTCGGCAACGCCATCAACTAGACCAAGCGTTCCTAATGTAGCGGCAACACCACCAATTAAGATACCAATACTTGCGCCATAAGTAAGTACGAAACCTAAACGGCTGCCAGTAGCAACCCATTCACGTTTTTCACCAGCAGGTGTTTTTCCTGTCAGACCAGTTTTACCAAATACTAAACGTACAATAATACCAGAAGTCATAACAGTGAAGGCTACAGTGTCGGTCCAGCCGGCAGCGCCATCACCCAGAATGCCACCAAAGAGAATTGGTCCAAGTAGTGGTCCGTAAATATACTGGATCAGGTAACCAACCATACCGAAGATACCACTAACGATCAATACCATAGGATCGCCAAATTTTACAAGAGGTGTTACGATATCCTGACCATTTTCGATGTGATTTCTGGTCATTGCGAATGCAGCACCAGCTACAGCACCGGCGAATGAAATATGAGGACCAAACCAGGCACCAAAACTGACAATACCAATTGCGGGAGCTCCAAAGTCGCCACCCATGATTGCCGCCAAAACGGTTAATCCGGTGAAAACAAAGGCTTGAAGCCCTCCAAAAAATGCGGCTAATACGCCACCGCCAAATGCGGCGATTAAGATTGTAAAGTCCATAATTTTCCCCCTTAAAAAAAAATATGATTTAGGACTCGATAGTGATTTTTTCACTATCCGCGGCTGAAATCCTGCCGCTAATACTTGCAAAAACTTTTGAACTCAGTTTACCATCGGGGATATCCCCAATAAGTTGTCCTCGTTCCACATGATCCCCAACGTTTACAACTGCTACTGCAGGAGCACCTATATGTTGTGACAATAATAGGTTGACTTTAGAAAACGCTTTATCCGTTTCAACCATCGGAGCCGGAAGATCATACTTCGTCAGTCCCAATCGTGATACCAAACGGTAAACGTTAAACTGTTTGCCTTCTCTGAAGGGCACAGCTGATGTTGGTGCATTGTGATGAGGATTTTTGATCCCTTTGCTTCCAAGTTCTCGCTTTAGCATGGTATTGAACTTCCAAGGTTGTAGGTCCATTACACATGCATATTGACATAAGCCACATTCACAGCATAGAAAAGCGTTTGTAGCTTGGGTGGACGTATCACAAGTTGAACCATAGGCAGCGATTCGCATTAATTTATGGGGTTCCAGGTTATGACCCAACGAATATCGCGGACATAGTTCTGTGCAATAATTACATTGCATGCAAGCCATACCTGCCATTTTCATGGTTTCCTTGATGGACTTTGTCTTAGAAATAATCAAGGGATGATTTTTTGCTAACACAATCAGTCCTTTGGTTGTTTTTGTAATCGTCGACTCTAGATCGACGATTTTTCCCATCATTGGTCCGCCGTTGATGACGACAAAGTCAGTGATGGTTGTTCCACCGGCTAATTCTAATGCTTCGCGAACGGTTATTCCTAAAGGAACTTTGGTCGTAAGCTTATTCTTAACCTCGCCCGTTAATGTCAAATATGTATCTGTAACCGGTTTCTCGTTTATCATTATATCATAAATGTTCAAAAGTGTCTCTACATTTATCACTAAAGTATTAACATTTAACGGAATTCCGGCTTCGGGTACAATTCTTCCTGTTGTTTCGTAAACAAGAACCTGTTCATCTCCTGCAGGATAGAAGTTTTTCAACAAATGCATTCTAATCATAGGAAATGATGGCAATTCTTTGTTAAGTGATTCAATTGCAGGTGTATATTTCTTTTTGAGGCCAATAATGCCTTCCTTTGCTTGTGTGTGATCGATAACGGCCTGGAGAGCCGTTAACATTTTAACACTCTCCAATGCCATCAGTTGTTGATCGACGCGCAATAGTGGTTCGCATTCTGCGCCGTTGACTACTACGGTATCAACTTTGCAATTTAATTTGACCTGGGTTGGAAACCCTGCCCCGCCAG
>CAZEBY010000144.1:0-3410 GCA_964510565.1 uncultured Lachnospiraceae bacterium
TATCCCATGGTCCAAATACATTAACAAATGCTTTTACACGGTTTTTGGTATAGGTACGGTGAGCCAGGAAGTCGCCAGGAGGTGTCGCACCAAAGATTAAGCTGGCACGGATCGCAACCGATACAACGTGGATAACAGATTCGATTTCGTATCCCAAAGGAATAACACGAAGGTCAATACCCATTTTGATTTTTTGTTCAATAGCCTGGTCGATGACTTTACCAACCATGAAGGTTAATAAACCTTTGCCCTGGTAATCTTTAACGATGGTAGCCAGCATTTCAGCATCGCTACATTCACCGATAATAACAGCAACACCTGGGATGTCGTCGGTTACCAGTGGCACACCGAAGTTACGTACTTCAGCATCAGTGATATGTCCTAAGTAACGAACATCAGTTGTATTTAAATCTTCAACTGCACGACCAGCGTATGGAAGATCTTCATAAACATATTTAACTGCTTCAATGATTTCCGCACACATTGCAGCAGAAGTTCCGGCATCCAAGCCTTCTTGCAGGTAATTTGTACGGTTTACTTTAGCTTTTGCAAGTTCTAAGGCTTCTTCTAATTCACCAACGTTGGTGATTTTTTTGCCGGTGATGGCATAGATACATGGTAAAGCATAAGCAGTACCGGGGAATTTTACCGGTGTTTCTTTTCCCTTTTCAGCAACGACTTTGGCAACCATTTCTTCAGCACGTTGAAAGTACTGGGCTTGACCGTCGTAAACAATATCAAAAAGATTCATATTCATATGGACTTTTTCCTCCTTAGATTCGTTCAATTATCATTAGATTTTTGTATTTATTCTAAATTCGTTTTTTTTATTTCTTTTTGTCCTGTACAATCTCCAGTATTTTTGTACCGAGAGTGGCAATATCTGCCTTCATGACAGGATCGTCATAGGGTGATTTGTTGTTGCGATCAGATTCTGAAATCGCATCCCGGTAATTTAAAAAACCAACGATGTTTTCTTCTCCGACCTTTTCTTTAACAAAGGCGATATCTCCGTCATTGCGGATTTTATTTCCAATAACATAAACTTGTTTGACACCAATATCCATTGCCATGGATTTAACTTTATGAAACGTCTGAATACTGCGGACGCCCGGTTCGACGACGACAATAAATGCGTCAACTGCCCCGGCAGTACCTCGTCCCAAATGCTCAATGCCTGCTTCCATATCCATAATAACCACATCTTTTTGATAAAGCACTAAATGATTCATCAGTGTTTTTAACAAAACATGTTCGGGACATACGCAGCCGGATCCTCCGGTGTCGACAGTTCCCATGGTTAGCAGTTTAACCCCCTGAAACGCTTTGGCATAACGCTCCGGAATATCGGCAACCTCAGGGTTCATTCTAAACATTGAACCAAAGGTACCGGTATTCGCAGCGGTACGTTCTTCCACTAGGTCTTTCATTTCTGAAATAGGGACAATTTCTGCAATCATCTCTTCGCTCATGCCTAAGGCAAGGCCAAGATTCGCATCGGGATCAGCATCAACTGTTAATACATTATATCCTTCATCGGCAAAATATCGGCTTAAGCTTGCGGAGATGGTGGTTTTTCCAACCCCGCCTTTTCCTGTTAATGCTATCTTCATTTTATCACCTGTCTATCTTTATTAATTAGATACCTAATCCAACTCGTTTTGCTTCGATATCTTCCATGATTTTGTCAACCATAACCATTGGATCTTTTTCAAATACGAATTTTGCACCAAGCATGTCCATCACGTCTTCTGTTACTAATTTTGTGAAGTTTGGTGATCCCAATACCTGTGGAATAACACCCAAGTAAGTATTGATACCTGTACCAACTACATAGTTAGCAATCGAAACGGCTTTTTCTGACATCCATTCTGGAGCGATACCAACAACTGGTAAATCACAAATATCGACATCTCTTTCGATCGCACATAAATTTACAATTTGTAAAATACGGCTGATATCTACACAAGAACCCATATGAAGTACTGGTGGAATGTTTACACGTTCACAAACTTCTAAAAGACCACGACCACATCTGTCTTTTGCTTCTAATGTTAATAAACCAGCTTTAGCAGCGGCTTGGGCGGCACAACCTGTAGCGACACAGATTACGTCCCGTTTAATTAATTCTTCCATGACTTTGATATGAGCTAAATCATGTTCCTGTTTCGGATTGTTACAACCAACAACCCCAGCAGCCCCACGAATTACACCTGCATAGATAACATCGGTTAACGGTTTTACTGTTCCTAATTTGTCTTCTAATTGGCTGTTAACAACTTTATCTAAATGATCAATAACGGCTTCCACTGAATATCCAACTAATGTTGGCATTTTGAAATCTGGAATTTCAACTTTTGAAGCGTCTCTGTTTGGGAAGTTTTCAACGGCTAATTTAACAATTTCAGTGGCATTTTCCAGACCGGTTTCTTCAGAGAACTCGATGTATAAATCGCCAGAAATTTTAGCTTTTTGTGAGGTACTGATGAAGCGTGTATGGTAAGTCTTAGCTAATGCTGGTAGCGCCGGGAAGATACATTGTACATCCACAACAGCAGCTTCGATGGCACCCGTGATGATACACATTTCTTGTTGATAGAAGTTACCGGCAATCTTAACGCCATGACGCATGGTCATTTCATTACCTGTACAACACATCCCGACAAGGTTAATGCCTTTAGCACCTTTTGATTTGGCTAATTCAATTATTTCTGGGTTTTGAGCTGCCAATACAAGCATTTCAGCAAGGTTTGGATCATGACCATGGATCAGAATATTAACCATTTCAGCATCAATTACACCCAAGTTAGATTCTGATGCTTTTGCCGATGGAGTACCATATAAAATGTCAGAAAATTCGGTACCAATCATGGAACCGCCCCAACCATCTGCCAGACCAGTTCTCATCCCACGTCGGAAAAGGCTTTCGTAGTCAGATGCACAACCGATATGGGTTGAATGCATTAAAGTGGTTACTTCCATATCAACAGCACGTGGTTCGACTTTTTCTCTTGCCCATACTTTTTGTCTGTCAGCTTGAGCTCTCTTTAAGAAACGTTGGGTTCCAAAAGGTTTACCAAATTCTTCTAATGCCATGTTAGATAATTCATGAGCTAATGCGTAGGTTTCTTTTGTATCGGCTCCTTCAATGCCCCATTCAGAAGCGACTACTCGTAATTTCTTTTCATCGCGAATTTTAAATGGACCTTCTGGTTTTGCACCATGCATTGCATGAACGATATCACGGGCATGATCTGAATGGGCAGAACATCCGCCAGCTACCATTCTAGCCCAGTTTCTTGCTACAATTGTATCAGCGTTAGCTCCACAAATACCTCTTTCAGCGCCTTTTCCTGGAACTGGACTTACACGACATGGACCCATTGCACAAATTCTACAACAAACCCCTG
>CAZEBY010000145.1:0-3363 GCA_964510565.1 uncultured Lachnospiraceae bacterium
CTTTCGCGATGACTTCTCGTCCATCTTCTGAAATGTTCTTGCTGGTTAATTTTTCTAAGTCTTCTTGGTAAAAAACAGTGTATTGGCCGTTTTCGACTTCTTTATCATCGTAAAAAGCGATCAAACTCAGTGCGTCGAGTAGCTCATAATCATTTTTGACCGAATCAATGGTCCGCATTTGGCAGCGCACATTGAAGGCGATCTCATCGCAATCATCGTTGTTCATATACTCTTCATTTTCATAAAACGTTTTTGTTTGGCACGCTTCAAATAAAATAACGAGGCCCATTTTAGCTCCTTTTTCTAATCATAATCTGGCACATCACAAAGATATGCGTAAATATCTTCTCTTACTGGCACATCCAGCTGATAGTGAATCTCCACGGCCTTTTTATTGGCTTCTGCCATCACGATTTCAGTGGCTTTGCCCGTGGGAAACATTTTTCCCAGATAATAAAATTCTTTTGAGGTTTTATCGTCCTTGTTTTTTCGGACAAACAATTCCAGATCAACCCCTAATGCTTGGGCATTTAAGGCCACTTGGACATCATTTGAATCAATTGAGCGACCGGACTTGGAAATGGCAATTAGGCTCGATGGTGCAATGAAGCGATCTTCATAATTTATGGATGATTCAATCGCTTTGCTTTTGTGATAATTAATAAAGACCGGATAGGTCGCTGATTTTTCATCGTATTTATAACCGCCGATATTTAAAGAGACCTCGTTTTTTTCCCACTCTAAGAGGCGGCATACATCTTCATAAGAATACTTTTGATACAGCGAAAATGATGACTTTTGATAGGGCTTGCCATAATATTTGGCATTGCGATATAAGCCATACTCGACTAATTCCATCAAACCTGTTTTAAAGCGGTCATCCTTTAGATGTTCTAAAAACGAAGCGGCTGGGCGTTGATCGTCTAGAAAAACGGCCTTTTCGAAGCTGTTTTTCGCTGCCCCAACCTGAAATTGATTGGATAAGATATTGCTGACATTAATGATGGTTTTATTTTTGACCGCAATACCATAACGCCCTGATAACTCATTTTCCATCTGCTTAAGTGGATCGGGGTGACCCGCTATGATATATTTTAGCACCAATAATTCATGGGGTCGTTTGCCGACGGCAAATTTTTTAGAAACAAAGATTAGCATTTCTTCTTGTATCGCATTAAATTTTGTTTGATATTCAGGTTCATACTTTTTTAAAAATTCGTGGTATGAGCCGATGCTGCCGGTAAATAATACCTCTAAATCCATGGCGTCGTGGGTCTCAAAATCGATTAACTTGGGAATCCGACCTAACCGGTATTTGAGGTTAGTATAGCTTTCTCGCAGGTATTTAACACTTCTAAAATTAACCTGATCAATAGCCTCATAAATCTTACTGCGGGAAATTTCATCAAAATTGATGGTTGATGCGCCGGGGATCACCCGGGTCCCTTCCACCGTGTAACGGCGAATCGTATCCTTGTTGTAACTCCGATCATCAGAGAGCGCCATCGGGATCATAAAATTGTTTTTATAGTTACCAATAAAATCAAGGATCACGACAAATTCTTTGTTGGCCGCTTTTCTTAAGCCCCGCCCCAGCTGTTGGACAAAAATAATCGCCGACTGGGTGGGCCGTAGCATCACAATTTGGTTCAGGGTGGGCACATCTAAGCCTTCATTAAATAAATCGACACTAAAGATATAGTCTAAGGCATCGAGCCCGTCTGTCTCGAGTCGCCGGATCATTTCCTCACGGTACTCGCCTGAGTCGCTTCCCGATAACCCCCTGTGTTAGGATAGTTGTCAGGTAGAGAAAAATACTTTATTATAGTAATTAACAAAGATGAAGGAGCCACCTGATGACACGATACAGTAAGGAATTCAAAGATAATATTATCAAACAGATGATGCCCCCAACCAATAAATCAGTTAACCAGCTTACCGCCGAAACCGGTGTTTCAGAACATACCCTATACGCATGGAAACGGGCTGCTAAATCAGCTGGTATTGCGGCGCCAGCCGGTGAATCATCATCGGAACGCTGGTCAAGTGAAGATAAATTTCTAATCGTTCTAGAAACCATAACAATGAATCAGGCTGAACTGGCGGCTTATTGCCGGGAAAAAGGTCTGTATGTCGAGCAGGTTGAAGCCTGGAAAGACTTCTGCATCAATGCCAATGGCAGCGTTGCCGAACAATCCAAATCCCTTCAGAAAAATTTGAAGGAGAAGGAAAAGGAAGTCAAACAATTAAACAAAGAATTACGGCGTAAAGAGGCAGCACTTGCTGAAACAGCGGCTCTGTTGGTGCTCAGAAAAAAGGCCCAAGCGGCTTGGGGGGATCAAGAGGAAGACTGATCAATCTCGCCGACCGCAACTTAGCCGTTACCTTTATCGATGAAGCCATTCAAAATGGCGCCAGACAGTCGCGAGCCTGTCTGGAACTGAATATCAGTGAACGCACCTACACCCGCTGGAAAAATCCCCGGACACCAATGGAAGATCAGCGCCCTTTAGCAAAACGACCGGTCCCAGCTAACAAACTGTCCCGTGAGGAGCAGCTTGAGATTCTTAAAATCGTCACTTCCGATGCCTACAAAAGCTTACCGCCCAGCCAGATTGTTCCCCGACTGGCTGATGAGGAAGGCCGTTATCTGGCTTCGGAATCCACCTTTTACCGGGTATTGAGGGAAGAAAACATGCAGCACCATCGGGGCAGAACTGCCAAACCCCAGACACGACCCATCTCAACCCATAAAGCAACCGGTCCCAATCAGGTCTGGATGTGGGACATTACGTGGTTGCCAAGCGGCGTAAAAGGTTTTTATTATTATCTCTATCTCATCCTCGATTTATACAGCCGAAAGATCGTCGGTTGGGAAATATGGCCGGAAGAATCCGCCGAAAATGCCAGTATTCTAGTTAAAAAAGCCGTTTTATCAGAAGGGTGTCTACACCGAACCCAACCACTTATTCTGCATTCCGATAATGGCAGTCCGATGAAAGGCGCAGCTTTACTCGAAACTCTCTATAAATTGGGCGTTGCCACATCACGAAGCAGACCACGGGTAAGTAATGATAATGCCTATGCCGAATCCATCTTCAGAACCGTCAAATATCGGCCTGATTATCCTTATAAAGGCTTTTCGGATATTGACAAAGCACGGGAATGGGTGCTCAACTTCACCCGTTTTTATAATTACGAACATCGTCATAGCGGACTAAACCAGCTTACTCCGGTACAACGACACAGTGGGATAAGCGAACAAATTTTTGCCAACCGGATCGCTGTCTATCAGGCTGCAAAGGATAAAAATCCCAATCGCTGGTCGCGTCATATCAGAGATTGGTCTCTGCCAGATGTCGT
>CAZEBY010000146.1:0-3307 GCA_964510565.1 uncultured Lachnospiraceae bacterium
CCATTAACGCCCTGCTGGCGGCCCTCGATGAAAAAAAGGCCGAAACCAAGGCCCATACCCAGCGCCTGTCCGATCACGTCATGAAGCTGGCCGAGCGGCTTAGCCTGAGTGTCGAAGCCAAAAACCGTCTGATTCTGTTGACGATGCTGCATGATATCGGCAAAGTGGGGATTCCCGATCACATTCTCGGCAAGCCCGGGCGTCTCACCGAGGAAGAATGGCAGATCATGCAAACCCATTCGGAAATCGGCTATCGGATTGCCGCCAATGTCCCGGAACTCCATGTCGTGACGGAAGAAATCCTCCATCATCATGAAAAATGGGACGGCAGCGGTTATCCCTCGGGGCTCAGCGGCGAGAAGATCCCGCTTAACAGCCGGATTCTGGCCGTCGTTGATGCCTATGACGTGATGACCCATGATCAGGTTTACCAGGTCGCCCGTTCCCATGAAGACGCCATCGGGGAATTGCGGAATCAATCCGGCCGCCAGTTTGACCCCCGGCTGGTGGAGCCTTTCATTAACCAGGTGTCGCACTGGTGATGATAACCGGAGCATGACCCGGGCCTGAGAATTATTGATAATTGTGAGAATGATAAGGAGGATCGTATGCCAAAAAATTCAAAGCTTGTGATGGTGCTACTCTGTATTCTGTTGACCGGTGCCGTATTTATCTTTGCGGCAGTAAATCAGGAATCAAATGAAAAGACTGACAGTCAAGAAGGCCAAATGGAGGCGGATAAGCCCTTCAAAGTTGGCATTGTGTTATCGATCGGCGGCTTGGGCGACAAATCGTATAACGATTTAGCCTATGAAGGCACCCGACTGGCGCAGGAAAAACTGGGCATCGAATACAGTTATATCGAACCGGCCACCTCGATTGAAACGGAAATCGAGTATGGGGCGCATCATTTGCGGCAGTATGCCAAGGAAGACTATGACCTGGTCATCGCGACGGGGTATTTATTCAAGGACGCGTGTGAACAGGTGGCAAAGGAATATCCGGATGTCCAGTTTGTCATTATCGATTCCGTTGTCGCGGCACCCAATGTCACGTCGCTGACGTTTAAGACCAATGAGGGGTCGTTTCTGGTCGGTGCGGTTGCCGGCATGGTGACCAAATCCAACACGATCGGCTATATCGGGGCTCAGGATACTGCGATCTTTCATGAATTTCAAAAAGGCTATCAACAGGGCGCCGCTTATGTGAATCCCGACGTTTTGGTTGCTTCAAGCGTGGTTGGCGGCGATAACCCCTTTGCCGTGCCGAACCGCGGCTACGAACTGGCGAATGAGCTGATCGCGCAAAAAGCCGATGTGGTCTATACGGTGGCCGGGGCAACCGGGATCGGGGCGATCGAAGCCTGTAAGGAAAAAGGCGTCTATGCCATCGGTGTTGACAGTGATCAGGATTATATGGCCAAGGGGACGGTCATCACAAGTATGCTAAAAAAAATTGATACGGCCGTCTATAAAACAATCGAATTGGCGACAAAAGGGGAACTGCAATCCGGAACACTGGAATTCAACATTGCCAATGGCGGAATTGACACCAGTGCGTTTACCTATACTAAAGATCAATTACCGCCTGACGCCTTAGTAAAACTTGATCAAATCAAGCAGGACATCATCAGCGGCAAAATTAAAATAAACTGATCGCAAAAAGGAATGGGTGATTCAATGAATACCAGGGGGACGGTTATGAGAAAAATATCATTTAGAAGAGCAATAATGATCGTGAGCTTTTTGGTTTTTTTTGTCTTCTCACTGTTTATGTTTTTTTATTTTGAACGGATTTATTATCAAGACGTAAAGGAACGTTTGATTTCCGAAAACAGTTATTCGGCGCAATCAGCCCGGCAATTTTTGGATGCCGAAAAAGACAGCATTGCCAAGGATGCCAGGTTTGTGGTCAATTACCCGGCAACACATTTTGCCTTTGTTAATGGGAAATATATCGATTTTACCGACGAAAGCGAGTTTAATTTAAGCAATCCGGAACTGGAAGCGATGAGTGCCTTTAACTATAAGGAATTATCGTATCAATTAAGCCGAATCCTGAGTAAGACGTTATATGCATCAAACCCTTCGGTGAGCAATGTCGCGTTTTTTGATGGCAACGCGAATCCCCTGTCGGATGTACCGGGGATTGAAGACAGTTTTAAAGATAGCGGGCAAGAGAACTATATCCAATATATGATCAGCGCTGAAAACAAATTTTCAAGCATTGAACCACTCGGCGTCATCGCCGAAAAGGAGGGACGGTTATTTTTAAAAGGGGTAGACCGCATCTATTCCGGTGAACCCAAGGGCGTGACCGTGGTCACCGAAGAATTAGGCGACTCAATTCTTAAAAAGATCAAAAATTCAGTCAATAAGGAAATCGTAATCGTGGCAGAAGATGGCGTGAAATTAGCGACCATCGACATGGACACGAATGCGTTTGAAAATATTTTTAGTACCGCTGATCGTGGCGAAACTTTATTTAAAACAGCAACCATCAATCACCGCGAAATGGGCTTTTCCTTTTACCCCATCGAAAGCTTCGATGGCAAAATAGTGGCTTATATCGGGACGGGTTTTGATATGAATACCGTAAACGATATTTTTATGAACAACTTAATCCGGTTTATTCCGGTAATTCTGATTTTTTCACTCGGGCTTTTTCTAATTCTGTATGCACTGTTGCGACAAGTATTAAACCCGCTCAGTGAGATCATAGGCATCACAGAAAAAATCAGTCAGGGTAATTATAAAATAACGTATCCCGCAAACAACATCATCGAATTCACAAAAATACTTGAAAGTATCGATAAAATGTCCGAGGCGATCGAAATCAGGGAAAATGAACTGGTCATGCTTTCCACGATCGATAAACTCACCCAGATCTATAATCGTCAGAAAATTGAAGAAATCCTCCAATTGGAAATTCAAAAAACCAAGCGCTATCAGCATCCGCTGTCAATCATCATGCTTGACATTGACCACTTCAAGGAAGTCAATGATAATTATGGTCATAAAGTCGGCGATCTGATTCTCGAAGAATTTGCGGCTATTTCCAAAAATAATATCCGGGCCACGGACTTTATCGGGCGATGGGGTGGCGAGGAATTTTTAATCATCTGCCCCGAAACCACGCTTGAAGGCGCAAAAACGCTGGCAGAAAAGTTAAGAAGCGCGATTGAAGAACACGAATTTTCGATCATTATTTCGATGACCGCAAGTTTTGGCGTTGCCCAGTACCACCCGGAAGAAGCGCTTGATGCAGTCATGAAGCGAGCCGATGATGCCTTATATCAAGCCAAAAA
>CAZEBY010000147.1:0-3295 GCA_964510565.1 uncultured Lachnospiraceae bacterium
GGCCTGGAGCACTGCATGTCCGGTGCCCAACTGTTGTTGCTGGAAATAGGTGGCAATCTCCGGTTGCAGGCTTGCTTTGACTTGCTCAGCCTGAAACCCGACAATTACGCCAATCTCCGAAATTCCTGACGCCTTACTGACTGCAATCACGTAATCCAGAATATTCTCGCCGCAAACCTGATGGAGCACCTTAGGTTTTTGAGATCGCATCCGGGTTCCTTCACCGGCTGCCAAGATGATGGTTCTTGAATGGTTCATTTTCTTCTCCATTACTATAATAATCATTAACAACAAAAAAAGGGAACTATATCCCCCTTTTTTCTTAACTTTTTTAGTTTTTATTCTTCTTCGTAATCTACTTCTAGTTCAACTGCTGCTTCTTCTTCATTGGTTACTTGATTATCCTCTTCTATGGCCTTTTCGTAAGCGCGCAGGACACTTTCCTGCATATCACGACGGGTACCCATGTTAATGGGATGTGCAATATCCTTAAATTCACCATCCGGCGTTTTTCGACTGGGCATCGCAATAAAAAATCCGCTTTGACCCTCAATTACCTTAATGTCATGCACAACAAATTGATCATCAAAAGTAACTGAGACAATTGCTCTCATTTTTCCCTCTGGATACGTTTTCCGTACTCTTACGTCTGTTATTTCCATCTCGTAAGCCTCCCCTTTGAAATAAAGTCACATGTCTATGTATATACTAACACAAATTCAACTATATTAAAACAAAAACCTTGAATTTTTTCTACTCAGATTATTTTTAAAAAGGGTTTAAAAAAATAAAAATCTCTTTCCCTAAGGCTTTTGTTTTATCGTCAAACTCGTATTCTTGAGACACCTTACTTACTTCAGTTTTCAGCTTTCCGAATGGAGCGAAACCTGTAATCCCGCTTCCAGATTTTCATCATCCATCCAGATCAGGGGCGTGAACTTTTCAACCAATTTTTCAGCCGGGGATCGGGTCACAAAAATAACACAGATTCCCATGACTTCAGCACCCACCTCTTCCATCAGGTTAGTCATGCCTTTGGCGGTTCCGCCGCCCTTCATAAAATCGTCAATGACCAAAACCTTTTTATCCTTCAGATCAATCCGTCGGCTGAGATACATGGTCTTGATTTTATTGGAGGAGCCAGAAATATAATTGACACTGGTCGTCGCCCCTTCAGTAACCCGGTTGGAACGGCGGATCAGTCCCATTGGTACATTGAGATAATGGGCTGTTTCCATGGCTGCCGGGATGCCCTTGGTTTCGGTGGTGACAACATACTCAATTCCCATCTCTCCATATTTGGAGGCAATAATCCGGCCAATATTTTTAGAATAGCGGGGATTGGAGAGAATATCGCTGTAATAAACAAAACCGCCCTGAATTTTCCGGGCCGGGGACCGGAGCTGATCGGCAATTTCTTTAAGGATAGTCACTTCCTCTTCCCAGGTGACCTGCGGATGATAGACCACGCCCCCGGATGCGCCGGAATAGGTTTCGACATATCCGGTACCGGTCAGTTCAATAGCATTTTTGACAATCGCCACATCTTCACAGACGCTTGATTTTCCCGCTTCCAGCAAATCGGTAAAATAATTATAGCTAAATACCTCGTTGGGATGGTCTGACAGGATTTTTGTGATGATACTGATTCTTTCATTTTTTTTCATTTTCCACCTGTTATGGATTCTATTAAAATCCGAACATTATTCTCGATATCTATAATATTATTCATATTTCTATGAAAGTGCAAGTTTTTTTTAATCTTTACTCAACGGAAACACCTATGTTATAATTCGATTTAAAGTGTTTTCGCGATTTTAAATGGTATTTCGATTATTTCGCCCATCTTCTCAACCACCAAGAAAGCACTTCGACTCAAATCATTAAGAAATAATTAAGATTTTATTACTGATAAAGGAGCTGATTATTTGAAATCACAACTAGAAAACAAATTCAACCGACCCATCAATAAACTATTCTTCATTGGAATTGGCGGGAGCAGCATGAGTGGCCTGGCTACAATGGCTTTATCCCAAGGTTTTTCCATTGAGGGTTCGGATATGATTGCTTCATCCTACACCGACAAACTGGAAGGTCTGGGCATTAAAGTTCACATCGGCCATCACTATGAAAACATCCCCGCCGATACCGATTGTGTTGTTTATTCGGCTGCTATTCATGAGGATAACCCGGATATGGTTAAAGCCTCTGATTTGAATCTTCCGAAAATCGAACGTTCGAGTTTTCTGGGTTTGTTTTCCAATATCTTCGATAAAACCATTGCCGTTTCGGGAACCCATGGTAAAACCACTACCTCCTCGATGGTTGCCTGTCTGCTGCAGCACGCCGATTTGCGGCCCAGTTTGAGCATTGGTGGCAAACTTGATGAATTTGGTGGCAATGCCGTGATCGACGGCAAAGATTTTTTTGTGGTGGAAGCTTGTGAATATGTCGACAGCTTCCTGACAACATCTCATGCCATTGCCATCATTACGAATATCGAAGAAGACCATCTGGATTATTTCAAAGACGGCATCAAACAGATCAAGGAATCCTTTACGAAATTCGGCAAAATTCTGCCGGCTGATGGACTGATGATTGCCTACGGGGATTCTCAGGATGTTCTCGACGTCGTGACTGATTTAGCCTGTCCGGTGGTCACCTATGGTTTAAATAAAACCAACGACTGGTATCCCGATAATATTGTCTATGACAAGGTCGGCAAGCCCAGTTTTGATGTCTATAAAAAAGGTCAATTTTATGGTCGTTATCAATTGATTATTCCCGGTGAGCATAATGTTCTTAACGCCCTTTCAGCGATTATCTGCGGCGACTTCCTCAACATCCCGACAGAAACCTCGATCGCTGCCATGGCAAAATTCAGCGGTGCCAAACGCCGTTTCGAATTCCGCGGGGAAGTTAATGGTATCAACGTTTATGAAGACTATGCTCATCATCCTACTGAATTAAAGGTTGTTGTCGATGCCTGTCTCAATTATGAGCACAACAAACTGTGGGTTGTATTTCAACCCCACACCTATTCACGAACCTTCTTTTTCTTTGATGAGTTTGTCGATGCCTTTGCCAAAGCCGACTATGTCATTCTCAACGATATTTATTCTGACCGGGAAGGCAATAACTGGAACATCTATTCCGAAGACCTGCAAAAAGCGATCGAAGAAAAATATGGTATCCCCACAGTCACGATCTCGGCCTTTGAAGATATTGTCAAGCATCTGACTGACCACCTCTGCCCGAATGATCTGGTGCTGGTGGCCGGTTCCCAAACGATCAA
>CAZEBY010000148.1:0-3278 GCA_964510565.1 uncultured Lachnospiraceae bacterium
TTGTGAAGAGGGAGAACAACACCAATGGGTTGCTCTGTCCTTTTGCCTGAGAGATTGCCTGAAATGTTCAATCGTTGCCAGATTGATATTTCAGGGGTACACCTTCGGCGCTCATCTTTGAGACTCTCCAGAGTGCTGTAATTTTGCGACAGCGTTAAAATAATATCACAATTCATTTGACAAGTGCAAGATTATTTTAAAAATCCAACCCGCTGATGATTTTTAAATAAAAAAAGAAACGCCTCGATTTGAGACGTTTCCCCGCTATTATCACTTAAGACATTGGTACGACCGCACCCTGATAATTGCTTTCGATAAAGCTGACGACTTTTTCGCTTTGCAGTGCTTTCATCAGTGCCAACGTTTTTTCACTTTTTTCATCGCCCGCTCGAACGGCAACAATATTCGCATAGGTCTGAGCTGCCAGGGAATCTTTTTCTTCTTTGGCAATGGCATCGGTACCGGCGTTTAATCCAGCTTCAATGGCGTAATTGCCATTAATGACAGCTAAATCAACATCTGGCAGTGATCGAGCCAGCTGTGCTGCTTCCAGTTCTTTAAAGACGAGGTTTTTCGGGTTTTCAATAACATCTTTGGGTGTTGCTTCCAAGCCGGCATTGGGATCAACCTTGATCAAACCAATGGTTTCCAGTAACAGCAGCGCCCGGGCTTCGTTGGTGGTATCATTGGGAATGGCAATGGTCGCACCACTGGCAATCGCATCCAGGGTCTTGATTTTCCCCGGGTATAAACCCAATGGTTCATAGTGAACCACGCCCGCACTCACCAGTTTGGTGTTATTTTTTACATTAAAATCTTCCAGATAGGGGAGGTGTTGGAAAAAGTTGGCATCCAACTCTTTATTTTCCAGGGTTAAATTCGGTTGGACATAATCGGTGAATTCTTTGATTTCAAGAGTATAGCCTTCTTCTTTTAACACTTCGCCGGCAATCGCCAGAATTTCTGCATGGGGGGCCGGACTCGCTCCGACAACGATGGTTTTTTCATCTGTTCCCTTTGCTGTACAGCCGGTAAATAGGGCCAAACCGAGAACACTAATCAATAACACTGAACCTAATTTCTTCATGATCTTCTCCTTTTCATTTCTTTTCATATAATCCCTAGTTGATTAATATGTAATATAACACGAAGTTCATCCGCTGTCAACCCTAATCATCTGCTGATCATCGAACGCGTTATTTTCGGCGATCCTGTTTCTGGGCAATTTTCATCCCCACTTCCTGGAACAACTGAACAATTAAAACCAGCAATACCACGGTAATCACCATCATCCCGGTTTCATAGCGATAATAACCAAAACGAATGGCAATATCCCCCAGACCGCCGCCACCAACAATCCCAGCCATGGCCGAGTAACCTAAGATGGTGGTGGTGGCAATCGCCGCACCAATAATCAGCGAGGGCTTTGCCTCGGGAATCATCACTTTAGTCACCACCTG
Source organism: uncultured Lachnospiraceae bacterium (assembly GCA_964510565.1). Classification (GTDB taxonomy): domain Bacteria; phylum Bacillota; class Clostridia; order Eubacteriales; family Eubacteriaceae; genus Acetobacterium. Next base: position 1,461 of record CAZEBY010000148.1, read on the forward strand.
CATCGGGCTGGCCCCCATTGACAGCGAGGCTTCAATAATGCCGTAATCCACCTCTTTGATGGACGATTCCACCAATCGGGCAATAAACGGAGCTGCTGCAATCACCAGCGGGACAATCGTGGCTGTTGAACCGATCGTGGTTCCGGTAATCAGCCGGGTCAGTGGAATCACCGCTATCAGTAAAATCAAAAACGGAATCGACCGGGTAATATTGACCACAATATTGAGGATCTGGTTGAGCAATCTGATCGGCACAATTCCCTCGGAATCGCTGGTGACCAGCAAGACCCCCATCGGCAATCCAATCAGATAGGCCAGGAGCGTTGACGCCAATGTCATATAAAGGGTTTCTAATGTTCCCTGAACAATGAGGCCAGTCATTGAACTATCCCACATGAGTACTCACCTCCTCGACAGTAATCTGATGTGAGCGCAGATAATTAATGGCCCGGGCCGCACTCAGCTCATCCTCAGGTAATTGAATGACCATTTGCCCGAAAGCGAAACCATCAATATTTTTCATATCGGCATGGAGAATATTCACCAGACATTTTGTTTCCAGAACCATTTTTGCCATCACCGAGTCACTGGATGATTTTTCATCAAATACCACCCGATAGGTGTTCTTGCCCATTACCACCGGGCCCTGATCACCCTCGGAAAAAATCATTTTTTTTGCAATCTCAGTTTTCGGATTCCGGAAAATATCTTCAACTTCGCCATCTTCGGCAATCTGACTTTTATCGATGATCGCCACATGGCTGCAAATCTGCTCCACCACACTCATCTCATGGGTGATGATCACAATCGTAATCCCCAATTTATGATTAATTTCTTTTAGTAGCTTAAGAATCGAATTGGTCGTCGAGGGATCCAGGGCCGATGTGGCCTCGTCACACAACAGAATCTTGGGATTATTGGCCAATGCTCTGGCAATGGCAATCCGTTGTTTTTGTCCCCCGGACAATTGCGCCGGATAGGCCTTGGCCTTATCGGGCAGGCCCACCAGTTCCAGAAGTTCAGCCGCTCTCTTTTTGGCCGTTTCTTTATCCACCCCGGCAATTTCCAGGGGAAAAAGAATATTTTTCTCAGCGGTTCGCTGCATCAGTAAATTAAATTGCTGAAAAATCATACCCACCGAGTAACGCACGGTTCGTAGTTCTTTTTCGGTTATTTTTGATATATCTTGTCCATCAATGAAGACACTGCCGCTGGTGGGCTTTTCAAGAAGATTGATACAGCGAACCAGCGTGCTTTTGCCGGCTCCGCTCATACCAATAATGCCGTAAATATCGCCCTGGTTGATGCTTAGATTGATACCATCTAAAGCTTTTACTTCACCACTTTTGGGGCGAAAGGTTTTCCCCAGATCCTTTATTTCAATGATGGGTTTTTGGGACGTCTTTTTCGTTTCGATGTTCCTTACCCTCCTACAATCAACAAATTTAAATAAACAAAATCATATTAAAAACAGTGGGTTTAATATACACCCACCGTTTATTATAGTCTCGATTTGATTTTCTTGTCAAGCCAAATAGCGCAATCACTACCTTAAATATCGGTAATTTGTGCGCCAAACGGAAACAATGCCAGCTTGGCAAATTTAAACCATTGCAGTCCAAACGGGATCCCAATCAGGGTAATGCAATAGACAATCCCCAGAATAGCGGATCCTGCTGCCAGGCCCCAGCCGAAAATCAATATCCATAAAATATTTAATATCACCGAACCGGTTCCCATCTTTGAATAATCAACCGTTTTACCAAATGGCCAAAAGACCAACTGGGCCATTTTAAAAGCCTGTAATCCCAGCGGTAT
>CAZEBY010000149.1:0-3243 GCA_964510565.1 uncultured Lachnospiraceae bacterium
TTAAGTTTGTTCAGATCAGGTTCCATCTTAACTAATCCTTTCCGGAAAGAATACGGCAAAACGGCGAAGGCGTGGTATGGTCGCGGGGAATAAGAATAAAGCTTGGTAGCAAAACGACAGTTGTACATTGGCAGCATAGCGGTTTTTACGCGTCAGGCAATTTTTACTGCTCTTATTGACTCACATTATAGCGGAGTTTTTTAAATAAATCAAAAGTAATTGTAAAAAAGATAATTAACATGATTTTTTGAGCAGAATTAAAAACGTCAGCAGACCGGATTAGGTTTTAGAAAACCCTGATTTGTGCTATATTACAAAGAGAAAATAATCGTTAAGAAGTGTAACAAAAAAATCACCGCTTTGGAGGAGTTTATGAATATTGAAATGAGACCGTTAAGTCAGGCAGATTTAAAGCAGGCCACCGAAATTTGGAATTTTATTGTCGCGGAAGCCAACAGTTTTCCCGGTGATCAGATGCTTTGTGAAGCGGAAGTGGCAGCGATGTTTGCCTTGCAGACTGCCACGGTGTGTGCGCTTCGCGGCGCAGAAGTTGTCGGGCTTTATATCCTGCATCCCAATAATATCGGACGTTGCGGCCATATAGCCAATGCTTCGTTTGGTGTCAAACCGGAATATCGCGGCCAGGGCATCGGCCGTCGGCTGGTCGAAGACTGCCTGAAACGCAGCCAGGACAACCACTTTAAGGGGCTTCAGTTTAATGCTGTGGTAGCTACCAATTATCCGGCGATTACCCTGTACCTGAAGCTGGGCTTTAAAATTATCGGGACGATTAAAGATGGCTACCGCCTAAATGACAATTGCTACGTGGATACCCTGATCTTTCTTAAAAGCTGGTAAGTGGTTGTGGCGAAAAAACAGAAGAAAGGGTGTGAAACGAATCGAACTGTTGAAATTGGCAGAAAAAGACTTTGAAAAAGTATATGCATTGATGGAAGGGGCTTTTCCCGTCGAGGAAGTCAGACCCCGGGAAAATGCCATGCTTCAGTTGCGTGATCCCCGATACCGGATTCTAGTTCCGCAAAATGAAGCGGATCAAATTCTTGGTTTTATAGCCCGGTGGGATTTGGGAACCTGTATTTTTGTGGAACATTTTGCGGTGGATTTCAGTCTTCGGGGCGGCGGCATCGGTTCTGGGATGATGCGGGCGTTTTTATCGCAGGCGGAAAAACCGGTGGTCATTGAGGTGGAGGATGAGAAAACAAAAACCAATTTAAGACGCATTCATTTCTATCAGCGGCTGGGCTTTCATCTATCTCAATACGGTTATGACCAGCCGGTTTATCGGGGGGATATGAGTAAAAAGATTCCCCTGAAGTTGATGACCTATCCAAAACCCCTCACAGCAGCCGGTTTTGAGACGTTTAAACAGCAGGTCTTTACCCAAATCTATAAGATATGAGCGCATCAGTTACGTATTAGTTCAGTTTTAACATTAAAAAGCGGTTTTGTCAGCTATGATTAACAAAACCGCTTTTTATTTGGGACTAGCCATGATTTGACTCATCCCAGGGTCAGATCGTCAGATCGATATGCTGGATGGTTCCGGCAGAACCGTCTTCATTGAGATAAATTCCGGTGCGCTGGAGTTGGCCGTTGGTCTGATTGTTGGCACCTTTTAGGGCAAAGCTGGTACTGACGTTGCCCAGATAAATGGCACCGACCCCTTTTTGGCCTAGGGCCATCAGGACATCCTTGCCGGCGGCATCCTTGGACCAGATCTGCAGCTTTTCGTAGATGGCATCATTTTCATCGATCCAGTTATTGCCATCGCTATCATACTTGGCCAGATCGTCAAAACCGTTGCCGCTTTGCGGCCCGAAAAGTTCACTGCCGTCATTAATGGTTCCGTCTTTATTGAGATCCAGGGCCAGAAAGCCGCTGCCGGGACCGACAAAGGAAATCTGATCGAGGGTGCCGTTGGCGTCAATATCAAAGGCATATTTTTGCTCAGATAGCGAAGCACTGCCTGTTCCGAAATTGATGACCAGCGGATCAACCTGAACCGGTTCGTTGCCGCCTTTGATGTTAAGATTGGACTGGGATAGAAATTCGCGGCTGAGATTTAATTGCAGATCAATATTGATCTGGCGGCCATCGGCCGTTGTCACCGCGGCCTGGGCCTGAAATGAAGTGTTTTGGGCTTCATAGTGGGTGACACTCTGACTGTATTCAAAGCCACCACTGGCAGACGCGCTGTTGCGGGGCTGCGCACCGGCTAAACCCTGAGCCCAGCTGGCGGCAGCTGTTAGCAGCGAACTCCGGGTGGCATAGGCACCTTGGATCGCCTGGCCCATTTTAGGGTCTTCCAGAGTCGCTTTTTTTGGCATCACGAATTTTATTTTTTTCTTGGTCAGCGCCTCAATCATTCGCTTTAATAAGGTCAGCTGTTGTTCTTCCTTGCTGGTCAGTGAGGGAGTTCCCTCATCTTCTGCTGCGGCGCCAGCCAATACCGGTGCCGGGGTGTTTATTTGATTTGGGCTGTTTAACTGAAGATTTTTTGCGGCTGCTGATATTTCAAGGGTATCCATCCCTTTGGCCGAAGAATTGGTGATGGTCGTCGTTTTCGAGTTGCCCTGAGCATCCCAGGTACGCAAAGATTCGACCGCTCTGGTTGCTTCTTTATAACTGCTTTGACTTGCCATTGCGACGGTTGAGCTTTCGATTTTCATAAATCCACCTCCATGTTTTTACGAAATGATCACGCCAGAAAAGACGCAATCCGCTAATACAAATATCGGCTGATTATGAAAAAAGATAAGCCCAAATCGATCAAAAAACAAATAAAGTTGATTAATTCTCAGCGTGTAGGGACACGGCTTGACCATCTAAAATCATATTGGTGGTACGCACGGCACACATCTTGCCGCACATCGAGCAGCTGTGTTTTTCTTCGGTGGGCGTGCTTTCGTAATAAGCTTGGGCTTTTTCGCCATCGATGGCCAGTGCAAACATCGTCTCCCAGTCAATTTGTCGCCGGGCATCGGACATTTTATTATCCCAATCCCGGGCCTGGGGAATACCTTTGGCAATGTCGGCGGCATGAGCGGCTATTTTGGTGGCGATGATCCCGTCCTTGACGTCATTGATATCCGGCAGACGCAGATGTTCAGCCGGGGTCACGTAACAGAGAAAATCAGCGCCGTTGGCAGCGGCGATGGCCCCGCCGATGGCGGCGGTAATATGGTCATAGCCCGGAGCGACATCGGTGACCAGCGGACCGAG
>CAZEBY010000150.1:0-3216 GCA_964510565.1 uncultured Lachnospiraceae bacterium
CAAATGGAGAGCTTTTCTACAAATATCAGAGTGACAAGGGCGAAGTGGTGATGCGTAAAGAAATGGTTCTGCACATCCCCGGCCTTGGTTTTGATGGCTTGATTGGCTATTCACCGATAGCCATGGCGAAAAACGCCATCGGAATGGCCATCGCCACTGAAGAGTATGGCTCCAAGTTTTTTAGCAACGGCGCCAATCCCGGGGGTGTTTTGGAGCATCCTGGGGTAGTCAAAGACCCCAAACGGGTCCGGGAAAGCTGGAATGCGGTCTATCAGGGCAGCAGCAACGCCCATCGGATCGCAGTCCTTGAAGAAGGGATGCGGTTTACTTCGATTGGCATTCCCCCGGAACAGGCCCAGTTTCTGGAAACCCGAAAGTTTCAAATCAATGAAATCGCTCGGATTTTCAGGATTCCACCCCATATGATTGGAGACTTGGAGAAGTCCAGTTTTTCAAACATCGAGCAACAGTCATTAGAGTTTGTCAAATATACCCTGGATCCCTGGGTGATTCGCTGGGAGCAATCGATGCAGAAAGCACTATTCAGTGACAGTGAAAAGCAAAAATATTTTATCCGCTTCTCAGTGGATGGCTTACTCCGTGGCGATTATGCTTCCCGCATGGCCGGATATGCGACCGGCCGTCAAAACGGCTGGCTATCCACCAACGATATCCGGGAGCTGGAAAACCTGAATCGGATCCCCGAAGATTTGGGTGGCGATCTTTATCTGATTAACGGCGCGATGACAAAATTGGCAGACGCCGGTGTTTTTGCCAACAATGGAAGTACAGAAAGTGAGGAAACAAGTGAAGAAATTTTGGAATTGGATTAAGAATGAAGATGGTTCACGGACCCTATACCTTAACGGGGCTATCGCGGAAGAAAGCTGGTTCGGTGATGAAGTAACCCCCAAGCAGTTTAAATCAGATCTGGTCTCCGGTGAAGGCGACATTGATATCTGGATTAATAGTCCTGGTGGCGATTGCATTGCGGCAAGCCAAATTTACAACATGCTAATGGATTATAAGGGCAATGTCACAGTCAAGATTGACGGAATTGCCGCCAGTGCCGCTTCGGTGATCGCCATGGCCGGAACAACGGTCAAGGTCTCACCCACCAGTTTGATGATGATTCACAACCCGCTGACCGTGGCCATTGGCGATAGCGCGGAAATGAAAAAAGCCATCCAGATGCTGGATGAAGTGAAAGAAAGCATTATCAATGCCTATGAGCTTAAAACCGGACAACCCCGGGCGAAGCTGTCAAAGCTGATGGATGGCGAAACCTGGCTCAATGCCAATAAAGCCCTGGAGCTTGGCTTTGCCGATGAAATGCTCTTTGATGAACGGGAGGTAAGTGATGACGTGATGAACTACAGCTTTTCCCGGCAGGCGGTGACCAACTCCCTGCTCGATAAGCTGATACCCCAACCAATAATCCCTGAAGGAATACCGGTTGACGTGTTTGAAACACGATTAAATTTGATTAAATAAGTGGAGGAAACTGATATGAAAAGAATTTTAGAATTACGTGAAAAACGAGCCAAAATCTGGGAGGATGCGAAGGCGTTCCTCGATCAGAAACGGGGGCAGGATGGCATCTTAGCGGCTTCCGATATTGAAGTCTATGAAAAAATGGAAGCCGATGTGGTAAATCTGGGAAAAGAGATTGATCGCCTGGAGCGTCAACAGACCCTGGATCTGGAGTTTTCAAAACCGATCAATACCCCGATTACCGGAAAACCAACTGGTATTACTGAGTCGAAAACCGGTCGTGGCAGCGATGAGTATGCAGCTTCATTCTGGAACGCCATGCGCAATAAAAGCTTAAGCTTTGAGATTACCAATGCCCTGCAAATTGGCAGCGACAGTGAAGGTGGCTATCTGGTTCCCGATGAGTTTGAACGCACCCTGGTGGAAGGCTTGGAAGAAGAAAATATCTTTAGAACTCTGGCCAAGGTTATCACCACCGCCAGCGGCGATCGTAAAATCCCGGTGGTGGCCACCAAGGGGACGGCATCCTGGATTGATGAAGAAGGAGCTGTACCTGAGAGCGATGACTCCTTTGGTCAGGTTTCCATCAGTGCTTATAAGCTGGGAACGATGCTGAAGGTTTCTGAAGAACTGCTCAATGATTCCATTTTTAATCTGGAAGCCTATATTGCCAAAGAATTCGCCCGCCGCATCGGTGCCAAAGAGGAAGAAGCATTCTTCATTGGTGATGGCAACGGTAAACCAACCGGGATCTTCAATGCCACCGGCGGCGCCCAGGATGGGATTACCGCAGCCAGTGCCACCGCCATTACGGTGGATGAGATCATGGATCTGTTCTATGCTCTTAAATCCCCCTACCGTAAAAGTGCTACCTTTATTCTCAACGATGCGACCGTTAAAGCCATCCGGAAACTCAAAGATGGCAATGGCAACTATATCTGGCAGCCATCGATTACCGCTGGAACCCCCGATACGATTCTCAATCGACCAGTAAAAACCTCGGCTTATGTGCCAAACATCGCAGCTGGCGCTAAGACCATCGCCTTTGGTGACTTTAGCTATTACTGGGTGGCGGACCGTCAAGGCCGGTCTTTTAAACGGCTCAATGAACTTTACGCTACCACTGGCCAGGTGGGTTTTATGGCCACCCAACGAGTCGATGGCAAGCTGATCTTACCAGAAGCCATTAAGACCCTGAAACAAAAGGCATAGGTGGACCATGAGTTATACCACAAAGAACTATACAACCGATGGCGGTGATAAAACCGTGATTGGCGGCACCCTCGAAATGAAAGAGGGTGCTGTTTTATTGGGCCTACCCCAAGCTGCCAATCAAGTCGATAGCACCGCGACTACCATTGCGGGATTAGTAACGGATTTTAATGACCTGCTTGCAAAGCTTAAAGCAGCGGGTTTGATGAAGTTAGAGTAATCAATCAGAAATATACTAATGAAATGAGGTGGCAGTGATGCAGACACTCCTGGAAAAAGTCAAAGCCAATCTGATTCTTGAGCATAACCAAGACGATGCGCTATTACAAAACCTGATCTTTACTGCCATCGCTTATGCAGAAAGCTATCAGAAAAAAGAAGATGGCTTTTATGCAAAGCATGACATGCACCCCACCACTGAACAGGCAGTGATTATGCTGTCCTCCCATTTCTATGAAAGCCGGGATGGCAGCACCGGGGGCTTTTTTGCCGACAATGTTCAGGCCAGCA
>CAZEBY010000151.1:0-3158 GCA_964510565.1 uncultured Lachnospiraceae bacterium
TTTAAATAAATATCTTCCAGTTTTGGTCTTTCGACCACCAGATTGGTGAATTCCATGTTTTTCTCTGAAAGTTGCCTGAAAACTTTGGATAAGTCCTTTTTTGAGGCTTTCAGCTGCAGCCTTGTTTTGTCTTCAATATGCGGATGATAGTCACTCAAAAAATCAAAATCCGCCAGCTTCAGTTCTTGATCAAAATGAACTTCGATAATTGATTCCCGGGAAAAGGCTTCCATCAGCTCTTCTTTGGGTTCATCGGCAATAATTTTTCCACCGTCAATAATCACAATCCGCTTGCACAATTTTTCCGCTTCTTCAATGTAGTGCGTGGTCAGAATAATCGTGGTTCCCGCCTGATGCAGCTTAACCAGAAAATCATACAAGGTATGTCGCATTTCGATATCCACTCCGGCTGTGGGCTCATCGAGAATCAGGATTTTTGGCTTATGAACCAGCGCCTTGGCAATTAAAAATCGTCTGCGCATTCCCCCGGACAGATCGCGGATGCGAGCGCTGCGCTTTTCGGTTAAGTACAAGGCCTCCAGAATTTCATCGATATAGGCCTTATTGTTTTTAATCCCGAAATAACCGGATTGCTTTTTCAGGGCTTCATCGACGGTAAACACAAAATCGTAGCCGGTGTCCTGAGGAACAATCCCGATGATCTTTTTTGTTTCCAGTTCCTTCTTGTCCAGATCATAGCCACCGATCTGGACACGTCCCTGGGTTTTTTTGACATTACCGGCCAGGATATTGATCAGGGTACTTTTGCCCGCCCCATTTTGTCCCAACAAAGCAGTAAATTCTCCTTCGGCAATTTCCAGGTCGATGTTTTTTAAAGCCTCTTTTTTCCCTTTCTGATAGGTCATTGATACATCTTTGATACTAAGCATCGCTTATCTCCTTTTCAGCCTGCTACTGTCCATCATTCCAAAGCGGGAAAATTTTCGCCTCAATCCCCCCCTGCTCAATGGTTATCACCCCATAACTTGCGGGATCATCCAGTCGGGGCGCCCCCACCGAACCAGGATTCATAATCAGCACCCGGCCATCATCTTCAATGTAAGCGTGATGGGTATGTCCATAGAGAATCACCTGCGCACTTTTTTCCAATCCGGCATAGTAAAGGTGATGCAGATCATTCTTAACCCCATGCTTATGGCCATGGCAAGCAAATATTTTAAAGCCACCTAATGTGGTTTCCAGTACCATGCTGCCCTGATCCGCAAACGAATCCAGATTTCCCTTTAAAATGTGAACTGGGATATCCGTGATTGTTCGCAGATAAAGGGCATCTTCGACATAATCTCCCAAATGAATGATCACATCCACCTGGCCCATTTCCTCAACGGCTTGTTTTACCGCCTTCAGATTGCCATGACTGTCGCTCATTACTCCAATTTTCATTTTATCTCCCTTCCCTGTGTTTTACGGCATTTGCAAAAGTGTTGTGAGTTTTGCGTTCAGTCTCGCAATCACCCGCTTTTTTCAATTGACACCAAGCTTCCCAGGAATTGTCTCAGATTACCTGTTCAAGCATTACCCGGGCCTTTTCGACGGCTACCGCCCGATGACTGATCCGGTTTTTTTCTTCCTTACTCATATCACCGTAGCAACGTCCGGATGCCGCATGAATAAAAAGCGGGTCATAACCAAATCCGCCGGCGCCGCAATAATCCCCGGCAATTTTCCCCCGAACCAGCCCTTCACAGGTTAACTCGCGGCCATCGGGTAGAATCATCGCGATGGCCGTGATAAAGGCGGCACCCCGTTCTGCTTCCGGCACATTGGCCATTTCTTTTAACAGCTTGTTATTATTATCAGCATAACTGACATCGTCGCCGGCGTAACGGGCCGAATAAATTCCCGGCGCTCCATTAAGACAATCCACCGATAAACCGGAGTCGTCTCCCATAATGATCAAATCTTTACCTTGAACATAGAGCTGTAAGGTTCGAACCTTAATCAGCGCATTTTCTTCATAGGTCTGGCCGTCTTCAATGATGTCTATGTCAATGCCCAAATCCTTCATCGTTTGGACTTCATAGTCATCACCGAGCATCGCCTTCAGTTCTTTGGCCTTATCCTGGTTTCCGGTGGCTAACAGTATCGTTCTCATTATCATTTACCCGTTAATCCTGTAATATATCTTTCTGGAAGGCGATAATTCCTTTGATACTGGCTTCGCCCAGTTCCAATAGTTTTTGCAGTTCTTCCTTTTTAAAGGGCCGTTCTTCACCGGTGCCTTGTATTTCGATGATTTCACCAGCTTCGGTCATTACCATATTCATATCCACCTCGGCATTTGAATCTTCTTCATAACACAGATCAACAATGGCTTCACCCTGATAAATTCCCACACTGGTGGCCGCGACATAATTGGTAATCGGCATTTCGGCAATTTTTCCGGCTTCGATCAACCCTGACAAGGCATCATGAAGCGCCAGAAACGAGCCCGTAATTGCTGCCGTTCGAGTTCCGCCGTCGGCCTGGATCACATCACAGTCGATCCAGATGGTTCGTTCCCCCAGTATGGTTTGATCAATGACAGATCGCAAACTTCGGCCGATTAAGCGCTGAATTTCCATGGTTCGGCCATCAATTTTCCCGCGATTCCGATCCCGGCTTTTGCGGGTATTGGTTGAAGCCGGAAGCATTTCATACTCGGCGGTGACCCAGCCTTTTTTCTGGCCTTTTAAAAATGGCGGGACCTTCTCCTCCACCATCGCAGTACAAATAACCTTGGTATCACCTACCTCGATCAGCACCGATCCCTGAGCATGTTTAATAAAGTTGCGGGTCACCCGCATCGGTCGTAATTCATGGGCCTCCCGACCGTCGATCCGTTGTTGTTCTACTTTTACTACTTCACTGTTTTCCATATTTTTCCTTTTTCTGTTTGTTATTTTTTAAGGGATTACTGCAAAGATGCAATAATCCCTTAGTCAAAATTCTTGTTTTTAATACGATTCCCGTTACCGCATCTTATCCCAGATGTCTGGCAACGACTGCCCGAATAATTTCATTGGCAACCTGGGCATTGGCTTTTCCTTTGGTGGCCTTCATCACCTGTCCGGTTAAAAAGCCATAGGCCTTTTCGTTGCCGGCCCCGATATCTTCAACCGATTTGGGATTATCCGCAACAATTTTTTCGATGATCG
>CAZEBY010000152.1:0-3150 GCA_964510565.1 uncultured Lachnospiraceae bacterium
TAGAAGGTGACCAGATGATCAGTTCAAAACCTGTTAGAGGGACCCGGGATATTTTGCCCGAGGAAATGAAAATTAGGGATCGGTTGGAACAACAGATATTGGCAGTCTACCGTTCTCATGGATTCAGCCGGATTGAAACGCCAGTGATGGAAAATCTGGAACTACTGCTGGGCAGTGAAGGCGGCGAGAATTTAAAAATGCTGTTCACCATATTAAAGCGTGGTGAAAAGCTGGATTTGAATCAGGAAGCCAGTGTAACGGATCTTTGTGATATGGGTTTGCGCTTTGATCTGACCCTGCCGCTGAGCCGTTTTTATTCAAACAATCAGGAAGTGCTCGAGACCCCATTTAAAGCGATACAGATTGGCAATGTATTTCGGGCAGAGAGACCGCAAAAAGGCCGATTTCGAGCCTTTAAACAATGTGATATTGATATCATCGGCGATCCCACCGTCCAGGCTGAGATTGAGCTGATGGATACCACGGCCAAAGCGCTGCTGGCAATGGGGTTTGCCGGTTTTACGATAAAAGTGAATCATCGCCAGCTCTTAAGCGAAATGATCATAAAAGCCGGGTTTGCTGCAGAACAGGTCGCAACGGTCTGTATTTCGCTGGATAAGATGGATAAAATTGGAGTTGCTGGGGTAGCCGGGGAATTGTTGGAAAAGGGACATGAACAGGAAAAAGTGGACAAGCTGATGGCCTGTGTTGCGGGTATCAATCTGGACAACTTGAATGAGTGGGTCGAAGATACTGCCTCCATCGGTGAATTGACCGAGGTGATCAACACCGTTAAAACCCTGGCAAATGATAAATTTGACGTCGTTTTTGACTTTTCATTAATCCGGGGCATGGGTTATTATACCGGGCTGATTTTTGAAGTTAGTTATGGCCCCTATGGTTATTCGATTGCTGGTGGCGGTCGTTATGACAATATGATCGGTAAATACAACAAGGTTTCGGTACCGGCAGTGGGCTTCTCGATTGGTTTTGAGCGGATTATAACCATTTTGATGGAAGAACAAAAAGATGCGCGGCAAGTTGAATCGGCAATTATCCTGTTCTACGATCCCATGAACAGTAACATGGCAGAGGTCATCGGTGCGGGAGATCGCTGGCGGGGGGAAGGTTATCGAGTCAATCTGGTGGCCATGAAGAAAAAATTCGGCAAGCAGATCGCCGCCTGGGATAACGGACAATACGAAGGCTTTGTGGTTTTTGACCGGGATACCGAAATAAAGAAATTTTAGAAGCGCTGATTTTATCACCCCAAGCATCGGTTATGATGAATATACCGGTGTTTGGGGTTTCGTTTTGCAAGAAGACAATTTTTATTAAGAATGTCTCGAGTTTTTATGCTATAATGTAATATTGAGAGTTAGTAACAAGATCAAAAATAATGATGAAGGAAAAATGAATGCCGAAAAAAATAAATTTAATTGCCACGGTCGCTTTTGGAATTGAAAGTGTGGTAAAGGACGAAATCAAGAAACTGGGTTACGAGGTAACCGAAGTAGAAAACGGAAAAATCCGTTACTCCGGCCCTCTGGAAGCGATTCCCAGGTCAAATCTCTGGCTCCGTTGTGCCGATCGGGTGCTGCTGGAGATCGGCCGGTTTAAGGCCGAAACCTTTGATGAACTGTTCGAGAAAACAAAGGCGCTGCCCTGGGAAGACTGGATTCCTGCTGACGGAGAGTTTCCGGCGGCTAAAATCACCAGCGTCAAATCGACGCTGTTTAGTAAATCGGATGGCCAGCGGATTGTCAAAAAAGCGGTGGTGGAACGCTTAAAATCAAAATATCGGGTCGATTGGTTTGATGAGAATGGCGGCAAGTACCCGATTCATATTCAAATTCTTAAGGATGAGGTGACCTTATCGATTGATACTAGTGGCTCTGGTCTGAATAAGCGCGGTTATCGTCAATATGGCAATGAGGCGCCGCTAAAAGAAACGATTTCAGCGGCGCTGGTTTATCTATCACGATGGCGACCGGATCGGGTTTTTCTCGATCCGCTTTGTGGATCGGGAACGATTGTCATTGAAGCGGCACTAATCGGTAAAAATATTGCCCCGGGTCTGAAGCGGGATTTTGTTTCCGAAACCTGGGATGCCATTCCGGCTGAGTTATGGGAACAGGCCCGACAGGAAGCCAGAGCGGCCATTAACGATAAAGAGTTTAGGTTGCTCGGTTCCGACTGTGATGCAGAGGCGCTAAAACAGGCCCGAACCAATGCTGAACTGGCAGGGGTAGCGGATCTGGTTGCTTTTCAGAAATTGCCGGTTCAGTCAATTGCCACCAAGAAAAAATATGGCGTCATTATCACGAATCCGCCCTATGGCGAGCGAATCGGCGAAGAAAAAGAAATTCAGCGCCTGTATCGGGACATGGGCAAGGTTTTTCGAAGTCTGGATAGTTGGTCCTATTTTATTATTACTGGTTATGAAAAATTTGAGAAATTTTTTGGTGAAGTGGCAACCAAGAATCGCAAGCTTTATAATGGCGACATTAAGACCTATTATTACCAATATTATGGGCCGCTGCCGCCGCGAAAACAAAAATCGGCAGATGAAATTCAAGATGTGAGCATCGAGACTGAAACAATCGAATAATCCAATAATTATGTCGGCAACAAATAATCCAAAAATAAATCGAATAAAATAAGAATAGGTGAAAAGATGAAACGAGTATCAAAGAGTAGTAAAACCAGTGACAAACCTCGAGGAAAGCGAAGCGACAATCTTCCAAAGGGTGAAAAAAAGCCCCGGAAGTTTGAAGAACGTGGGGATAGAGAGGATAAAAGTCCCCGAAAATATGACGCCAGGGGTTCCAGAGAAGAGCGTGGTCCCCGTCGTTTTGATGATCGGAAACCACTCCGCCAGCATCAGGGCTTTAATCGCGAAGATGATGGCGTAACCGAAGAGACCTTTATCGTTGTGGGAAAAAATCCGGTGATGGAAGCCCTGCGTTCCGGTCAGGAAATCGATAAGTTGTTGATCTTAAAAGACAACACCGATCACGTTCTTAAAAAGATTACCGACATGGCTAAGAAACGGAATATCATTATTCATTCTGTCGAAAAAGCAAGACTGGAGTATCTGGCGGATGGTCAGGTTCATCAGGGGATTGTGGCACTGATGGCGCCATTCCC
>CAZEBY010000153.1:0-3080 GCA_964510565.1 uncultured Lachnospiraceae bacterium
CCAAATTCTTTAGCTTGGTACATGGCTATATCCGAATAGTTCAGCAGCTCTGCGGTGTTAATCCCGTCCTGAGGATAGCGGGCAATGCCAAAGCTGGCACTGATATTCAAATCCATATTTTCGATTACAAAGGTCTCGAGCATCGCTGTTCGCATTTTTTCAACATACTCAAAAATCTCCGCTTCGCTGAGATTTCGCTGGATAATCAGCGTAAATTCATCACCGCCGAGACGCCCTAACATATCCTTCTGATTGACGATTTTTTTAATTCGATCGGCAATCGATTTCAGTAATAAATCGCCGATATAGTGGCCCTTGTAATCATTGATCTTTTTGAAATTATCCAGATCGATAAAAACCACTGCAAACTGATGCTGTTTTTCCTGACAACGCTCCACCAGCATATCCAGTTTGTTAATCAGCATTTCACGGTTTGGCAAACCAGTTAAGACGTCGGTATAGGCCAGATAATTTAGCCGGACCTCACGTCGTTTCATTTTTTTGTTGAGCTCCTTTAGTTTGTGATTCTGCTGCAGGATTTCTCTTTCTGAGCTTGCCAGTTGATCATAGAGGGTCGTCAGCTCCTTTTTCTGCTCGATGATCTCTACCAATTTACTCTCAAAACCTTTTTCGTAAAAATAAATAATACTGATCGTAACAATCGTACAAAGGGATATCACAACCCCCGGTATAGCCTCTAGATTTCCGTTTAACAAAACGATTTTGATCCCAATCAATGAGGCTACCAACAGATTAATTGTAATCGCAATTTGATAGCCCCTCTCTCTCACCGCAACCACCAGATAGACCGAGACCATCACATGTATCTGGGCAATGACCCCGACAATACCATTTGATGATGATAGCCGGAACTCAAGGTACAGAGCGACAAAATAGACGAGCAGACAAATTAAAATTTTAATCACGGACACGGCCTCATTTTGCCTGGGCAGTTTATTATCTTGAAGATATTTCTTTTCAAATTTAAAAACACTATTTTTTATTTTTTCCATAAACTCTTCTCCTGGCAATGAATTCAAAATCGTTTTGTCGATTATATCAGAAATATTTTTTTGATTCAATCAGTCACCGGACTGGTCACTTTTTTGCCCATAAAAACGAGCAAATTTGTCGATCATCTTTTTCATTTCATCCTGATCCAGAATTGCCGGTTTCCCGATGGCCATGGCTTTTACATAGACCTCAGCACAATACTCAATTTGCTCGGCGATATTAAAGGCATTATAAATATCTCGGCTTCCGGTCAGCAAACCATGGTTGGCCATTAACACGGCATAGCGATCCGCCATCGCTTCAAAGGTGCGCTCCGCCAGTTCCCGTGTACCAAAGGAGGCATACTCGGCACATCGGACATCCAATCCCGCATAGGCCACCAGATAACTGGCTGCCGGCAGCGGCTGGCGCAGGGTTGCGAGCACTGTAGCATAAACCGAGTGGGTATGAACCACCGCCGCAATATCATCCCGCCTGATATAAAAGATCCGGTGCAGTTCATATTCGCAGGATGGCTTTCTGTTGCCGTCCACAATTTTCCCTTCCAAGTCCATCACAACCACATCTTTCGCTTCAGTTTCAAAATAATCGATGCCCGTAGGACTGATTGCCAGCAGGCCCAGTTCCTGATTTAAGACACTGATGTTGCCACCGGTGCCTTTTGTTAATCCGGCTGTGATCATCTTACGGCAATATTTTACCACGTCTTCCCGTTCTTTTTTTAGCAGCATATTTTCTTCCTTCTTTGGATCGAGATCGTTTGACCCGCCTGAATTAAGCAGGTAGGTTCGAAAAAATGTTTCATTTTTTTCATTTTAACACAGATAACTACACGTGACAATATGTGGCACCATGTGTGCCATCATTTTTTGAAAAAACTTTGCAGCGATTTATCTGCCCAGCTGTATGTTTTGATCGTTCGCGCTTGACTTTCTTGAAATTTGCATCAGTCCCACTTCATTTGAAAGCTCAACAATAAAAATATTATCTCATCTAAAAAAATCACCATAACTTTTCGCCATGGTGATTTTTCTTATCTTTTACTATTCGTAATAAATCTCGTCAATGGCACAGCCAGCTGGTACAATCGGGTAAACTCCTTCTTCATTGGAAATCTTGACGTGAACCAGCAAAGGTCCCGGTTGATCTTTGATTGCTTCTAACGTATTGTTCAGCTCTTCCATGTTGGTGACCTTGTAGCCGGGGATACCGCTGGCGGCGGCCAGCATGATGTAGTCGGTACACTGAACGATATCGGTTTGGGCATAGCGTTTGTCACTAAACAGCTTCTGCCATTGCCGTACCATCCCCAGGGCTTCATTATCAAACAGGAAGATCTTTAGCGGAATCCGGTACTTGCTGACGGTGATCAGCTCCTGGCAGTTCATCCGGAAACTGCCGTCGCCGGCAACCAACAACACATCGGCATCGGGATTGGCGAGCTTAACACCGATCGAAGCCCCCAGGCCGTAACCCATGGTGCCTAAACCGCCGGAGGTGATAAACTGGGCCGGACGTTTGACGTTCCAGTATTGGCCGACCCACATCTGATGCTGGCCGACCTCCGTCACTACAAAGGCTTCCGGGTAAGCGGCATTGATGGTATTGAGAATATTCTTGGGATGATAGTCCCCTTTTTCGGCACAGGGAATCACCCACCCCTTAATTTTTTCATACCATTCCGGGTAAGATTTTTCGTCGATATCTTTGGTCAGCAGTGGCAGCACATCTTTAATATTACCCTGGATCTGAATTTCGGCCGGAATGTTTTTGGCAAATTCGGTGGGATCGACATCGATATGGATGATCGTTTTATTACGGACGAAGGCATTGCAGTTACCGGTGACCCGGTCGCTGAAGCGGGCGCCAATGGCAATCAGCAGATCAGAATTGATGACGGCTAGGTTGGTTTCCTGAAAGCCATGCATCCCCACCATCCCCATGGAAAGTTCGTGATCCCGGGGAATGCCGCCTAAGCCCATTAAGGAGTTGGCCACGGGAATGCCGGATTTTTCGGCAAAGGCCAGCAGTTCTTCGTGGGCCTTGGATTTAAGCACCCCGCCACC
>CAZEBY010000154.1:0-2949 GCA_964510565.1 uncultured Lachnospiraceae bacterium
ATGATAAAGATCAAAGAGGTGGCGTTGAGGCTGCTCAATACTTTGAATGGGGCGGTAAGAATCTGACTGGTGTAGATGAATTTGATAAAATGCGTCCGGGCTGGGGAAAGCCAATCCATCAGCTTCTGGTTGAGAATAATGTCACCGCAGTTTTCCACGGTCATGATCATTTTTATGCGAAACAGGAGTTGGATGGCATTGTCTATCAATTAGTCCCACAACCGGGAACAACTGGAAACAGTGTCTTTGATGCAACAAATTATGGGTATAAAAATGGTGTTTTCTTGCCCTCGGCAGGACACTTGAGAGTCGTTGTCTCCGGTGATAACGCAACGGTTGAGTATGTAAAAACGGAAACAAACGGAATCATAACCATTCCCAATATTTATGAGCTTAACTAAAAAGAATTAAACAAAAAGAAATCTGGACCTTACAGCCGGATTTCTTTTTGTATTATCAAGATGGTATTATGCCAAAATGCCATCAATAGTCTGAATAAAGGTGCGAACATATTCATTTCTTTTATCAGTCGTAATGTCTTTGCTTTTTAGCAGATTGAGATAATATTCAAACGATTGAACCAACAGATTGTTAATCAGACGATATTTTTCGAGGATCACCGGGTCTTTTTTAAAACTCAGTTCCCAGGTGTCTTTTATGTAGGTAAAGATATGGTTAGTCATATCCCGGAGCATCCCGGCCAGCATGGCCACTTTGGGGTTTAGATAATCAGTGTCCGCTTCATAGGTGGAATGTTTGGAAATGTTCAGTCGACCTTGTTCTTGCAGGGCTTTGTAGGATGCGCTGCCCTGAAGAATAATCATGTGATGATAAAGGACATTGACGCTGATCTCCAGTTTATCCAGCAGGTGGTTTCGCAGTAAAAAGTCGTAGTTGACTTTCAGATCTTCCAGAGTCGAATCGGGCTCAAACATAATAAAGCCGACGCTGGGTTCGATCCCGTATTTCCTGAGGATTCGCAGGGCGTTTTCATTATCGGCTACTGTGGTCAGTTTATTAAGCCGTTTGAGAGCCTCATTGCGGCCGCTTTCCAGACCGATCAGGATGTGCTTAAGACCGGCGTCACACAGGGCTTTGATGGTTTCTTCATCAATATCGTTGGCTCGGGCTTCAATGCCAAAGTGGATCTGTCGGTTTTTTAAAAGACGGGCCAGTTTTAAAACCCGTTCTTTGCCAGCTCGTCCCGGGCCGTAGAAATTGGGATCCATAAAATAAAAGTAACGAATATCGGTTTCTTTAAGCACCGCATCGATTTCGGCGATGATATTTTCCGGACTGCGACCCCGCCACTTTCGTTTGGCATCGCCGTAGTAAGGGTTTATATAACAGAAGGTACAGCCACCATAGCAGCCCCGGCTACCGGAGATATTGACCTCACCAAACGAATAGGAACCCACGCTGCGCAGGGGAAAGGGTAAGGCATCGATATCGATAACCACCTCGCCCCGGGTGGCGACAATGCCGTTTACGCTGCGGATGGCCATTCCCGAATCAGGAATGGCGGGATAGTTTTTGGCCAGCATTAAAAAGGTCAGTTCCGCTTCTCCCAACACGGCGGAATCAATGGCCGGGCAGCGGTTAAGGATTTCTTCATAGGCAAAGGTTGGATAAAAACCATAGACGCAAATATGGGCAATGCCATAGGTCTGTTTGACGTGTTCGATAAACTGGTACAGGGTCTGATTGTCCTTCCAATGATACACCAGATGAATCCCTAAAATTGTCGGCAGTTGGGCTGCAATTTGTGCTTCAATGACCGGATAATCCAGCTGTTCGAGATAGGCATCCACAATGGTTACGGGAATATTGTTAGCAGCCAGAATGCCGCCGATGTAGCCGGTGTTAAGACAGGCGGACAGGGGGGCATTGGCGATATCATTACAGCGATCAGCGCTGATGGAACGGGGATGTTCGAGTAGGATGACGTTCATGAGGTGACCTCCTGCCACATAAAGATATTTTTTTTAGTGTGATAGATTTCCAGTTCATACCGGGCCCGGTCAAAGGGCGCCGGATTGTAGTAAGTAGGGTAGAGCAGATCGGTTTCCGGAGTGATTACGCCATTTTCCAGCGCCTGCTGTTCGACCTTGGTGCCTGGTAAAATCCGGATATTATTAAGAACGATGGTCCCCAGGGTTTTGGAAGCGTGATGGATCGCGTAGATCGCGTCGATGAGGTCTTTGGCTTCTTGCTGGGTTGCGGCAGTATCCCCGGGGGTATTGACGAGGAAGTGATAAACGGTAACGACGCCGCTGTTGGCCAGGACCTGGGCGGTGTCGAGGATATCCTGGACCCGCATATGTTTATCCATGGCATCCAGGGCGGTCTGGCTGAGGCCGTCGGGGGACAGCGAAAAGCATTCGCAGCCGGACTGGGTATAGAGCGCGACATTCTCCTCGGTTAGCAGATTCTCCCGGAAAAAGCCGCTCCAGTTTATTTTCAGACCCCGCCGGATTATTTCGGCACAGATCGCATCAAGATGATCGACGGGAATATTGACCACCGAGTCGGTGAAATGGATCCGAGTGACGCCGTATCTGTCGTAGAGAAACTGAATTTCATCGACCACCGCTTCCGGGGTGCGGCAGCGCATTTTTGTGCCCTGCAGCAGCGGATAGGAACAGTAGCCGCAGCTAAAACAGCAGCCCCGTTTGGTTTCCACGCCGATACTTTCCACATATTTATTGACAGTGAGGTAGGGTCGGGGATCCAGCAGATCGCGGTTGGGCATCACATAATCGAGCATATCATAATCACCGACTGGTGGAACGATTGTGACTTTGCCCTGCTCCCGAAAACACAGCCCTGGCAGATGGGGCGGGTTGTCTAGATTTTCCAGCAGCGGTACAATGATTTTTTCAGCTTCACCGGTCACGCCGAAATCAATTTCCGGATATTCGTTCATCAGCCGTTCCGGAAACAGCGAAA
>CAZEBY010000155.1:0-2888 GCA_964510565.1 uncultured Lachnospiraceae bacterium
AAACCCTAACGAAAAATTCAAAAAATAAAAAAAAACAGCTTTCGCTGTTAACTTATAAGTGGTGGTGCCCAGAGGCGGAATCGAACCACCGACACGGGGATTTTCAGTCCCCTGCTCTACCGACTGAGCTATCTGGGCAAAAAAATATGGTGGGCCTTCAGGGGCTCGAACCCCGGACCTACCGGTTATGAGCCGGTTGCTCTAACCAACTGAGCTAAAGGCCCCCAAGTCATTTTAAAAAAAATGGTCGAGGTGAGAGGATTCGAACCTCCGGCCCCATGGTCCCAAACCATGTGCGCTACCAAACTGCGCTACACCTCGATACAATACTTGACTATTATAAATGTTTTCATGTCTTATGTCAAGGACTTTTTTATCTTTATGCTTTTCGATAAGCTTTATCTTTGACGACTTGCTTATTATAGCACGATCATTAAACACAATGCAAGTCTTTTTTCACAAAAGAATCGTTTTTTTGATTCTTTTGTGAAAAAGGCTTTATCATTTTTCCAGAACAGTAGCCTTCGCGGGTTTTTTTTCTTTTACCCGACGGTTTAAGAGACCCTCTGCCTGATTCACTGTCCAACTAAAAATTCTGAGTAGCGGATAGATATCTACCAGGGTGATTCCCAGTACCACAAACATTGCCGGTAAAAAATCCTCAATCGGGGTCAGGAAAAAAAGATCCTCCAAAAACAGTACACAGCATAAAAATGAAACCGTCATCGCAAAGAACAAGGCCCAACGCTTATGATCGAGGGGCTGACAGACCCGAAAAAGAATCACCAGACCAATTAAACCGGTGGAAATAACCGCCAGCGTCGAAATCTGCTGATGATCCAGCGATAGATCGGCTCCGACGATCATAATCATTACCACATTAAAAACCACCGTTAAAGCTCCCGGCAAAGATTTTTTTAGCACCTTTTCCAGAAAATTACCGGTAATCCGGTTTTTATTGGGTTCCAGCGCCAGAAAAACTGAAGGCGCACCGATGGTCAAGGCACTGATCAAGGTCAATTGGATCGGAACAAAAGGATAGGCCTCATTGGCAATAATCACAATTACGGCCAGCAATAGCGAAAAGATGGTTTTCACTAAAAACAGCGAGGCCGCGCGGGTAATATTATTAATCACCCGGCGTCCTTCCATCAACACCCGGGTAAAGCTGGCAAAATTGGAGTCCAGTAGAACCAGTTGCGAAACCTGGCGCACGGCATCGCTCCCCTCAGCCATGGCAATGCTGCAATCTGCCTCCCGCAAGGCCAGCACATCATTGACACCGTCCCCGGTCATCGCCACCGTATGGCCCTGGCTTTTTAGGGTTTCAATTAAGAGTCGTTTCTGCCCCGGAGTTACCCGACCAAAAACGGCGTAGTTTTGAGCCGCTTTACGAACATCATCTTCTTCGATGAGGGTGGAGGCATCGACAAAATTGTCCCATTCCAGCAAACCAGCCCGGCGCGCAACCTGGGAGACCGTCACTGGATTATCGCCGGAAATCACCTTGATTTCGACCCCCTGATTTCTGAAAAACTCCAGGGTTTTCTTGGCTTCCTGGCGTATCTTATCGCCCATTGGCAACAGTGCCACGGTATTAATCTGATTCGGCAAACCGCCATCTTCTTGAAACGGTTCCAAAGCATGACCAAGCATAATAACACGGTTGCCTTTACTGGCATAGCCTTCGACCTTGTCCCGAATTTCCAGGTAACGCTCACCGAGAATAAATTCCGGGGCCCCGATTACAAAGGTGCCCTGGTCTCTAAAAAAAGCACCACTCCACTTTCGCTCCGAGGAAAACGGGATCACCCGGTCGCATTGCCATTTGGGGGCCTCGCCCTTACAGCTTTCGCAGAGGGCCCGATAAGTGGCATTGTCATCTTTTAAATTGGCAATCAAAGCCCGAATCGCCTGCACCGGATTGATGTCGTGACTAATGGTTTCCATTGACAAGACTTCCATATTACCTTCGGTAATCGTTCCGGTCTTATCCAGACAAAGCACATCGACCCGGGCCAGTGTCTCAATGCAATAAAGTTCCTGCACCAAGGTCTGGTGTCGGCCTAACCGAATTACACCAACAGCCAGAGCGACACTGGTGAGCAGCACCAGTCCTTCCGGGATCATCCCAATCAGCGCCGCCACCGTTTGGGTCACACCAGCCTGAAGCGGCAAGCCCTGAACGATCAGCTGTTTATAGAGCAGCAGCAGGCCAATGGGGACAATCACAAGACTGATGCTCTTCATAATAAAGCGCAAAGCTTTCATAATTTCCGAGTTTGGTTTTTTAACCACCTTAACGGCTTCAACCAGTTTAGAAGCATAGTTTTCCAGACCCACCTGAGTCACCAAAACCCTGGCTTCTCCCGAAACCACAAAACTGCCAGACAGCAGGGTGTCCCCTTCCGATTTCACAATCGAATCGGATTCGCCCGTCAGCAGCGATTCATTGACCTCGATTTCTCCTTTGATCACCTGAGCATCGGAGGGCACCTGTTTGCCGGCTTTGAGAATCAGAATCTCATCCAGCACAATTTTTTCAAAGGCGATTTCCTGGAGATTACCCTCCCGCAAAACGGTAACATGGGGTTGCGCGATCAGCGAGAGCCGATCAATGGTCTTTTTTGCCTGGATTTCCTGAACGATGCCGATTAATGTGTTAATAATAACGATATTAATAAACAGCAGATTTTGAAAGGATTCCACAAAAATAACCATCAACGCCAAAATGATGTTAAGCATATTAAACAGCGTTAAACTGTTATCTCTGATAATTCGGCCGATGGTTCTTGTTCTGGATTGGGGTTGGATATTAACCTTGCCGGCAGCAATCCTTTCTTCAACCTGGACTTGACTCAGTCCAATTTCAAGGTTGATATGATTAT
>CAZEBY010000156.1:0-2878 GCA_964510565.1 uncultured Lachnospiraceae bacterium
TTGTAAGGAACCTTGCATTTTTTCTCCAGGGTATCGGCGGCAAATTCAGAGGTCAGTTCCCCCAATGCCAGACTCATTTCACAGTTGCCCAGATCCCGGATATCAGCAATGGTGGTGCCGCCTTTGGGATACATGGTATAATTGCCGGTCATCGGGGCATCTAAAACGCCGCTGGTATCGGGTAACATAATGAATTCGGTGCCCATCAGCTTCATCAGCCGTTTCATTTCCCGCATGTCGCCAGGGTTAACAAAGCCGGGGAAGAGGGCCAGCTTACCATTTTTTTCGCCGGTTGCTTCAGATAGATATTTAATAAATCCGGAAATCATGTTATAATAGCCGGTAATATGTGAACCAACATAGCTAGGCGTATTGGTGTGAACGACCAATTTGCCTTCTGGTACTTTGGCATCCTGGATGTAACCACTCAGGTCATCACCGATGGTTTCACTCAAACAGGTGGTATGCACCGCAATGATTTCAGGGTCGTAAATATCAAAGATGTTTTTAATCGCCGTTTTTAAGTTGGAGCCACCGCCGAATACGGATGCGCCTTCGGTAAATGAACTGGAAGATGCAATAGCTGGATCTTTAAAGTGTCGGGTTAAAAACATCCGATGAAATGAACAGCATCCTTGAGAGCCATGGCTGTGGGGCATACATTGGTGAACGCCCAGGGCTGCGTACATCGCACCGACTGGTTGACATGTTTTGATCGGATTGATTCGTAGGGTGGATCGGTCCGATAATTTTTTTGGGGTTAATTCTAACATTATTCCATACCTCCTAAGCTGCCAACTAACGTGGGTTCACTTTTCCATGGGGCTTGAACCATATTCCAAACCGGGGTATAAGTGGCCATTGTAATGTCTTTGGCGAAATTGAGTGCTCCTCTGAATCCAGCGTAGGGACCGCTGTAGTCATAGGAATGTAGTTGTCGTGAAGGGACACCTGATTTTTGAATAATAAATTTGTCTTTAATTCCCGAGAAGAAAATATCAGGTTTTAACAGTTTTAAAAATTCTTCCGTTTCAAAATGGTTGAAGTCATCCGTAATGATGGCACCTTCGGAAATATCAGACCATAAGCCGTCATATTTTTCCAGCGGAACACCAGCGGCTTGCAGCGCTTCAAGTTTTTCTGGCGTATGGAAGGTTTTGTAGTTTGCTTCGTCCTTGGTGACGGTAATACTTTCAATGTTTTTAGAATCGGCATCCATTTTAATCGTCGGAATCACATCACGACCTTCGTAGTCGTCACGATGTCCAAACTCGTAACCAGCCAGGATGACTTCCACACCCAACGATTTTAACAGATTGATGTAGTGGTGGGTTCGTGATCCGCCAACGTAAACAGCGGCTTTTTTACCATCCAGTTTTGATTTATAATAAGACATTGCTTCGGAAATTTCATCGAGTTCTTCAGCAATGACGGCTTCGGTACGGGCCAGTAATTCGGGATCATCAAAATACTGAGCAATATCCATTAGAGACTTTTTAATCCCATCGACACCGATGAAATTAACCTTGATCCAGTCCATGCCGTATTTGGTTTTCATCATTTCGGCAATATAGTTGATCGAACGATGGCATTGAACCAGGTTCAGATCGGCGGTATGGGCATTTTTAAGATGATCATAACTGCCGTCACCAGTCATAACCGAAACCACGTTATAACCGATGCGCTTTAAGATCCGCTCAACTTCCCAGCCGTCACCACCGATGTTGTATTCGCCTAAAAGGTTAACCGAGTATTTCTGCGGTTCGGCATCACCGGTACCGATAATGTATTTCATCAAACCGTTGTTGGCAATATGGTGACCGCCAGATTGGCTAACGCCCTTATACCCTTCACAACTGAAGGCTAAAACCTTGATGCCATAGAGTTTTTCAGATTCAGCGGCGACGGCGTGGATATCATCACCGATTAATCCGACCGGACAGGTGGAACTGATCATGATGCATTCGGGGTTGAAGATTTCAACCGCTTCTTTGATGGCCTGTCGTAGTTTCTTTTCACCGCCGAAAACAATATCGGTTTCCTGCATGTCGGTGGAAAAACTGTATTGGGTAAAGTCTTTAGTGTTTTCATCACCCTTGGCTTTATTTCGTCTTGTTCCCCAGGTATAGTAGGCACAGCCGATGGGGCCATGAACGATATTGACTACGTCTTTTAAAGGTCCGATAACAACCCCTTTACATCCAGCGTAACAGCAACCACGATTGGTCATGATGCCGGGAATCGCCCGGGTGTCAGCAGCGATAACCTGTGGTTCACCGCCTTCAATTTCAATGACATGTTCTTTTCGGTTTTTATATATTTTAGAGCTATATTTATCGAGTACTTTATCTCTAGAATCCATTCAAATCACCTCTTTCTAAAATGCATCCGCATTTTTTTCGCCACTTCGTACCCGAATGGACTCTTCAATTGGGATGACGAAAATTTTTCCATCACCGGGGTTTCCGGTTTGATTGTTGTCAATAATAATCGAAACAACCTTGCTGACGTCCTCATCTTCACAAATCACGGTGAAAAATCGTTTCGGAATTAATCGGGATGATTCGGTTAATGCTTCACCCATGGATGAGACGGGCATCTCACCAGCGTCAACAATATCCTGAATGATCGATAAATCAATACTTTTCTTGCCGCGACCAAGTACCTTTAAACAGGTAAAAGCAGGATAGCCTTCATTGACAAGGGCTTCTTTGGTCTGGTTCACTTTATTCTGTCGAATAATCGCCATAACTTCTTTCATATGCTTCCTCCTTCTACAGGCCGGCTGTTCCAGTACTGATTGTATAAGCTTCTTCTACTGGGGAAATGAAAATACGACCATCTCCAAAAGTACCATCCTTGCCAGTTTTTGCATTTT
>CAZEBY010000157.1:0-2877 GCA_964510565.1 uncultured Lachnospiraceae bacterium
TGTGCCATGTGCAAGGATCTCTTTGTATCCGGCGGCAAACGCACCTACCATTTGCTGGATCTGATCTATCCGAAAGATGATGGCGAAGCGGCTACCCGGAAGATGCCAACTCTGTCAGAACGCCATCACAACCGAAGTCGGGTTAAGCAAATCCTGTTAAAAGAAATCTGGCGAGAGGAACCCGAGGAAACCATGATGGAAGATCAATTTAAGCTGATTATCCCCGATGATGTCAAGCAGAAAATCGAAGACCGCTATATCTTATGGGAAGATATCCAGGCGGTGTTAAAAAATGCCGAAGAAAATAACGAACGTTTCTGTAATCCCGAAACCGGAGAATATCTGGCCAGACTGCGGCGTGACAACGTTACCTTTTGGGTAAAATACGAAAAAGAAGAAAATGCCTATATCTTAAAAAGCGTCTACAGTCATCGCATGGAAATAGTGGAGGAATAAGATGAAACATGAGAGTAACGACCAAACAACATGGCGTTGTGATAAATGCCAGCAGGAACTGGAATTAACCAAGGTCAAGGTAAAATATATGGAAGGAAACTTTGAAGTGGATCTGCCAAAATGTCCCAGCTGTCACCAGGTATTCATTGATGAAGCGCTGGCGCTGGGCAAAATGAAGGAAGTCGAAGAAGGGCTGGAGGATAAATAGGTGTCGGGGAACTGTGCCTATGAAAGCCCGGAAATGTCGGCACTTTTGGGCGGAACGCTGCGGCCGGGGGGCTTTGCTTTAACCGACAGGGGTGTGGCCGATTGTCACTGGAGTGCCGCCGATCGTTTGCTCGATCTTGGCTGCGGCGCGGGTGCCACCGTCGGTTATCTGGAACAGAAATATGGGCTGACAGTGGTGGGGCTTGATCCCTCCCAAAAGCTGCTGACGACAGCCCGGAAAAATAATCCCGATAAAGAATTTCTGCTTGGCAGCGGCGAAGCGATTCCCTGCCAGGACGAGAGCTTCCAGGGGGTGTTATCCGAGTGTACACTGTCGTTGATGACGGATCTTCCGGCAGCACTGAAGGAGGTCTATCGGGTGATGAAATCGCGGGGAATGTTTTTTATTACCGATGTCTATGCCAGAAATCCGGAAGCGCTTGAAGGGATCAAAACCCATCAGTTTACGAGCTGCATGCGGGGCTTATACGATTTAAAACAATTGCAGAGGGATGTCACGGGCGCCGGTTTTGAGATTGTCTTGCTGGAAGATCACAGTGAATTGCTCAGGCAGCTGCTGGTCAAAACGATCTTTGAATTCGGTTCGATGCAGGCATTCTGGCTAAAAACCGGAGGTACCTGCGCGGCTGGCTTCCAGGACGCCTTAAAAATGTGCAAACCGGGTTACTTTATGATGATCGCAAGAAAGGTGGAATAAAAATGGATGAACTGAAATTTGAACTGTATCGACTGGGGACGGAAGGTTATTGCTGCAGTCAGATTATGATGAAACTGGCGCTGGATATGGAAGAGATCGAAAATGACGACCTGATCCGGGTGATGAATGGTTTGTGTAATGGTATTGGCGGCAATCAGAAAACCTGTGGTGTTTTAACCGGTGGTATTGGCGTGATTGGTTTGTATGCCGGAAAGGGCAAAGCCCGGGAATATACGAAGGATAATTTTGGCACAATGGTTAAAGCCTACATGGACTGGTTTGAAGAGCGCTTTGAAAGCACCGAGTGTCTCGATCTGATCGGTGTTTATCGCTTTACCGATGAAAACAACCAGGCTTATCCGGTGAAATGTGGCGATACACTGCTTGAAAGCTTTGAAAAGGTGGTTGAAATTTTACAGGAAAACGGTTATACCTTTGGAAACAGAGAGCAATAGGTAAAACATGAAGCGAATCATCTCAACGACTGAAAGTCTTTGCCCGGTCTGTCTAAAAAAAATAAATGCGCTCATCTGGTCTGAAAATAATGAGACCTGGATGGAGAAATCCTGTCCGGAACATGGTCGCTTCAAAGCGCTGCTCTGGCGGGGCAGTATTCCGATTGAAAAGTGGGTGCGCAATAAAATCCCGGCCACCATCAAAAAACCGAATACTGTGGTCGAAAAAGGATGTCCCTTCGATTGCGGCCTCTGTGCCGACCATCGCCAGCATACCTGCACGGCGCTGATTGAGGTCACCCAGCGCTGTAATCTCAATTGTTCCTTTTGTTTTGCCGACGCCAATGGCAATACCGAGGCGGATCTTGATCTTGAAACGATCAGACGGATGTATCAGAGTGCGATGGACACCTCGGGCAATTGCAATATCCAGCTCTCCGGCGGCGAGCCCACTTTAAGGGATGATCTACCAGAAATTATCAGAATTGGTCATGAGCTCGGGTTTTCCTTTATTCAAATCAATACCAATGGCATCCGCATGGGCGAGGATGAAGCGTATGTCAGAGCCTTGAAAAATGCCGGGCTCAATTCGGTGTTTCTGCAATTTGATGGCACCAATGATGAGATTTATAAGAAACTCAGAGGCAAGCCATTATTGGCAACCAAGATCAAGGCAATAAAGAATTGTCAGCGATATAATATTGGAGTCGTGTTGGTGCCGACCCTGGTTAGCGAAGTCAACGATTCCGATCTCGGGAACATTATCCATTTTGGATTGGAATGGGCGCCAACGGTTAAAGGCGTGCATATGCAGCCCGCCAGCTATTTTGGTCGGATTCCAAACCTGCCGGATGAGCAGAGAAGATTGACTCTAGGCGACTTGATCGATAAAATCGAAGTCCAAACCCAGCGACGGATCCGTAAAGACAGTTTAAGTCCGCCCGGCTGTGAAAATGCCCGGTGTTCGTTTCATGGGAATTACACGGTTTCGGAAAACGGTGAGCTGATCGCCCAGGGCAGTGGCGCAAAATGCTGTGGGGT
>CAZEBY010000158.1:0-2869 GCA_964510565.1 uncultured Lachnospiraceae bacterium
GAGATTTATCTAAATATTTCTGATTTCGTGTCTTGACAAGCGTGTACATTATAAAATGTCAGGTTGAGATATTGACAAAAATGGCCCCGGATGATATATTGAATACGTATTCAATATATCATCCGGGAGGAAGCATGGCTCGATCAAAGGAACAAAATGAAAGAATGCGGGAAACCCGTAAAGAAAAGATTCGGACAGCGGCATTGTCACAATTTGTTAAACAGGGCTTATTTGCCACCCGGATTCAGGATATTGCAGCTGAAGCGGGTATTGCTCAGGGATTGTTATATCATTACTATGGATCGAAAGAAGAAATTTATGTAGATCTGATCAATGATGCATTGGATAAAACCATTGCAGCATCCTATTCGGTTCGGGATATGGAGGCGGATCCCGGTGAAAAAATCCGCTTTGCGCTGGAACGACTGGTTGAGACCATTGAAAACAGCCAGACTTTTTTGGATACTTGTCGGTTGATTACCCAGGCAACTAATTCAACCGCAATCCCTCAGGGGGCCCAGGATCTGATTCAGGAAAAACGGAACATCCCATATCTGGTCATCGAAAAAATTATGGCGGCGGGACAAAAAGAAGGAACGATTGTAGCGGGAGATCCTAAAATGTTGGCTGTTTTTTTCTGGACGAGTATTAATGGCCTGGCAATACATTATTCCACCAATAATAATCGTGAGGTAAAACTGGATTATCGTGTCATTGCATCGATGTTTTTAGTTAAAATTGAAAGAGAAAGCGAGGAATAAAGTTAGCATGAGTATCAAAGCAAAAATGATGCACTATACCCTGAAATATCGTCATCTTTTTAAAAGGCAATTACGTCCGGAAGTGATTGATAAAAACACTTCAATCGAAATGCTGCGGCAGGATTGTGATGAAACAGCCGCCCGTTTTTTTAAACCAATCCCGGGGATCAGTTATATCCCCAGTGACTATCCGGGGTTTTATGCGGAGTGGGTTGAGAGTGAAAATGCTCCTGCAAAAAAAGTGGTACTCTATTTTCATGGCGGCGGTTTTGTGATGGGGAATGCCCGGTCACACCGAAATATGGTGGGCAATTTCGTCAAGCATTTAGGGATTAAAGCGCTGGTGTTTGACTATCGGTTGGCGCCAGAACATCCGGCACCGGCCGCTGTCAATGATTCAGCAGCGATTTACAGCTGGTTGCTGGAACAAGGGTATCAACCAGAAAATATTGGTTTTGCTGGCGATTCGGCGGGTGGTGGGATCGCGCTGGCGACCCTTTTAAAATGTAAGGATGACGATATCCCCTTACCGGGAGTTTGCGCCGTATTTTCGCCGTGCACCGATATGACAATTTCAGGTGAGTCCCATATAACGCGGGTAAAGGCCGATCCCTGTACACCCAAAGGGGCCAATGAAACCTATCTGGGCTATTACGTTGGCAGTGGCGATCCCAAACATCCCTATGCCACGCCATTATTCGGCGATTTAAGCGGTCTGCCGCCAACAATTATTCAAGTTGGTGATAACGAAACCCTGAGAGATGATTCAACGCGCTTTGCTCAAAAAGCACAAGCAGCAGGGTCAGAAATTCAGATAAAAGTATGGAAGGATATGTTTCATTGCTTTCCGTTGCTGGCACCGATGTTTCCCGAGGCAACGGTGGCCCTGGAAGAGGTTTGTCAATTTTTCAGAAATAATCTGAACGATTGAGGTTTTCATTAAACGAACAGTACTTGATAAAAGAAGGCAGTTAAAGAAGTAAAAAAGGTTTCCGCCAATTCAGGCGGAAACCTTTTTTACAGTTCCTCATCGAAACTTTTAATCCCATGCAAGCGGATCTTATACTGCAGATTTTGGCGTGAGATACCCAAGTCCCGAGCGCTTTTTGAGATATTTTGATCATTGGCCTGCAAAACGTCGATGATCATTTGTTTCTCTATCTTATTGAGGGTATTCTTTAGATTTTTGTCATCCATACTGGCCGATAAATATTTTTCATAAATCTTTTTATCGGCAATATTCTTTCTTAAATAAGCTGGCAAAAGGTCCGGGGTCAGTATCGTATCCTGGTATTGGGCAATATAAATGGCATGGGTCACAGCATGCTTTAACTCTCGGATATTACCCGGCCAGTCATGACTGAGCAGAATTTCCTGGGCCTCGTCAGATACCTTAAAAAGTTGTTTTCCCATGGCCGCTCCTTCGGTGGAAAGGAAGGCCGGCACCAGATCGAGAATATCCTGTTTTCGGTCTTTTAGTGGTGGCAAGTGAATTGAGAAGACGGCCAGACGATAATATAAATCCGAGCGCAAACGTTTTTCTTCAATCGCTTTTAAGGGATCCTGATTTAAGGCACTGAGCAGGCGGATATTGGCGGTTATTTCTTTGTGCCCGCCGACTTTACGGTATTTGCCGGTTTCTAAAACCCGCAGCAGTTTGGATTGGAGCCCCATGTGCATGGAGTTGATTTCATCCAGAAAAATGGTGCCCCCTTCAGCGGTTTCCAGCAGCCCGACGGAATCAACCGCCCCGGTAAATGAACCTTTAACGGTGCCAAACAAGGTACTCTCGAGCAGATTTTCCGGGATCGCACTGCAGTTGATGGCCACAAAATGCTTGTGGGCCTGGGGACTGGCATTGTGGATGCTCTGGGCAAAAACCTCTTTACCGGTACCAGTCGGGCCGGCGATCAGGATTGGGGCGGTGGTTTGCGCAGCAATTTCCGCATGGTGAATGCATTCGGCCATTGGGCCACTGCTGCCAATAATGTCTTTAAAGGTAAATTGAGTGCCATTGTTTTTAAGTTGCTGGGATTTTAAGTCATTTTGAAGTTTATTGATGGTATTGGCCATGTGAATATAGTCCGAAATATCCCGGTAGATACAGA
>CAZEBY010000159.1:0-2864 GCA_964510565.1 uncultured Lachnospiraceae bacterium
CTGTGGACCAATAATGATGGTGATGAAAAAATCATGATCGCATCGTTTAATCAAGGTTATGATGAGGCCCGGTTTATTGTCGATGAGATTAATGATCAGATCAGCAAAGGCAACGGTATCTATGGCGATTTTGCGATTCTCTATCGAACCAATGCCCAGTCGCGGCTGTTTGAAGAAGCCCTGATGCGGGCCGGTTTGCCCTATCAGTTGATTGGCGGAACCGGATTTTATTCCCGGACCGAAATCAAGGACATCATTGCTTATTTGAATGTCCTCAGTAATCCTAAAGACAATATGGGCTTTATGCGGATTGTCAATGTGCCCAAACGAGGGATTGGTTCAGCAACCATTGAAAAAATTGCCGAATATGCCAATTTTAAAAGTTTCAGCCTGATGCAGGCTTTTCATCACGTCGAAGAAATTCCGGAACTGAGTCCCAGTGTCAAAAATAAGGTTCGGGCCTTCAGCGAATTGATGAAGGAACTGGCAGTGATCCAGGAGACCGCCGCTTTAAGCGAGTTGATTGCGGCAGTGATTGAAAAAACCGGTTATCTGGAAATGCTGGAAACCGGAAAAATGGACAAGGGCGAAAGTCGGCTGGAAAATCTTCAAGAACTGGTTTCCTCAGCAACCGACTTTGAAAAGAACAGTGATGATCAAAGTCTCAGCGCCTATCTGGAAACAGTGGCCTTATCGTCAGAAACCGATAAGTACGATGGCGATCAGGGCAAGGTGCTGCTGATGACCCTGCATAATGCCAAGGGCCTGGAATTCCCGATTGTCTTTATCCCCGGTATGGAAGAAGGAATCTTTCCCCATGGTCGTGCCATGGATTCCCCGGAGGACATCGAAGAGGAACGGCGCATCTGTTATGTGGGTATTACCCGGGCGATGAAACGGCTGTATATTTCCTGGGCTGCCGAAAGAACCCTTTACGGTCGCCGTCAATTGCAAACCCCGTCGCGGTTTTTAAAAGAAATGCCGGAAGAGGTATGCGTCGAAAATAAGCAGCGCTACGAGCGTAAACCGGAAATCGATATTGAAACCAAAAAGAATAAAACCTTTTCCGAACGGGTAACCCAGTCGAAGGTGGCAATCCGCAGAAATAATGCCAATGCCGTTAACTTGAACAACAGTTCTTCAGAAAATAATTTTGGGCTGACTGATAAGGTCAAGCATAAAAAATTCGGCCTTGGTACCGTGGTGGAAGTCAAAAACAACATGATTTCAGTGGCTTTTCCCGGGGTTGGAATCAAAAAGATGGATCCGACCTTTGTCGAGAAGGCGTAGTTAGAATAGAAAAAAAGCAGTTAAGGATAGGAAATGCGTATGAGCCAAACCCGAATTGATGCCTTAAAAGAAGAAATTGAAGCCCATAATCGGGCCTACTATCTTGATGATGCACCCCTGATTTCAGACTATGACTATGACCAGCTGATCAAGGAACTGATTGCCCTGGAAACCGAAAACCCGGAATGGATCACCCCGGATTCCCCGACTCAGCGGGTTGGCGGCAGTCCTTCAGCGGGCTTTGAGAAGGTGGTTTACAGTCGCCCCAAACTAAGTCTCAGCAATGCCTTTGAGGCCGGGGATCTCCGGGATTTCGACCGCCGGGTGCGGCAAACCTGTCCGGAAGCCACCTATGTGGTGGAATACAAATTTGATGGGTTAACCGTCGTACTCAATTATGAAAATGGTCTGTTTGTCCAGGGGGCTACCCGGGGTGATGGGAAAGTCGGAGAAAATGTCACCACCAACCTCAAAACCATCCGGACCATTCCGCTGCGTCTTTTGGAACCGGTAACCTTGGAAG
Organism: uncultured Lachnospiraceae bacterium; assembly: GCA_964510565.1. Lineage (GTDB taxonomy): Bacteria > Bacillota > Clostridia > Eubacteriales > Eubacteriaceae > Acetobacterium. The sequence continues at coordinate 1,814 of CAZEBY010000159.1, forward strand.
TCCGGGGCGAAGTGTTTATGGGTAAGGCTGATTTTGAAAAGCTGAATCAGCGGCGCCTGGCTGAAGCGGAAAGCCCTTTTGCTAACCCCAGAAATGCTGCCGCCGGCTCCCTGCGGCAACTGGATCCTAGGCTAACAGCCTCCCGGCCGCTGGATATTTTTGTCTTTAATCTGGAAGCGGCAGAAAGTTTTGAGCCAAAAACCCATCGTGAAACGATGGGCTTTTTAAAGGAACTGGGTTTTAAAACCAGTGCGGTCAAGACTTTTAATGATATCGAAGCGATTATCGACTACTGCAGCCAGATGGAAACGGAAAGACGAAACCTCCCCTTTGAGATTGACGGTCTGGTGATTAAAGTTGATGAATTAGCGTTTCGGGAAATGCTGGGGAATACCTCCAAAAGCCCACGCTGGGCGATGGCTTATAAATTTGCCCCGGATCAGGCCATTACCACTGTCGATGCGATCACCGTTCAGGTTGGGCGAACCGGCGCGCTGACCCCGGTGGCCGAACTTAGGCCGGTATCATTAGCGGGATCGGTGATCGCTCGGGCCACCCTCCATAACGAGGACAATATCCGGGACAAGGATATCCGCATCGGCGATCATGTGGTGATCCAGAAGGCCGGCGATGTAATTCCGGAAGTGGATCATGTGGTCTTTGAAAAGCGATCAGGCAACGAGGTGGTTTTTCAAATGCCAAAACGCTGTCCGGTTTGTGACGAACCGACCTTCCGAATTGACGGAGAAGCGGTGACCCGATGCCTGAACATGGCTTGTCCGGCCCAGGTGTTTCGCAAACTGGTGCACTTTACCTCCCGGGATGCAATGAATATTGAAGGACTGGGACCGGGAGTGCTGCGGTTGTTGATGGATGAACAGCTGGTGATTACCCCAGTTGACATCTATCATCTGGGTGAAAAAAGAGCGCAGCTGGTAACCCTGGAAAAGCTCGGTGAAAAATCGGTAGACAATCTTCTGACCGCGATCGAAGCCTCTAAAAAACGCGACTTGTCGCGGCTGATTTTTGGCTTGGGGATTCCCCTGGTGGG
>CAZEBY010000160.1:0-2846 GCA_964510565.1 uncultured Lachnospiraceae bacterium
TCAATATTCCAATGATCATCATCGACATTCCCTTTAACCCGGATTATGAAGTTTCGGATGCTCAGGTGGCTTATGTCAAGGCGCAATTTATGGAAGCCATTAAACAGCTTGAAGAACTGACCGGTAAAAAATGGACTGAAGAAAAATTCAAGGAAGTGATGGAATATTCTGGCCGAACCAGCCGGGCCTGGTTGGCAGCAACATCGGAAGCCAAACATACACCTTCACCGTTTAATGGTTTTGACCTTTTAAATCACATGGCTGTTATGGTAACCGCCCGGGGTAAAAAAGAAGCCGCCGAAGCGATGGAAGTGCTGCATAAAGAATATCTGGAAAATGTTGAAACTGGCAACAGTACCTTCCGAGCCGAAGAAAAACATCGGATTATGTTTGAAGGAATCGCCTGCTGGCCATATCTGCGGGCAACCTCGACGGGCTTAAAAAGCCGTGGCATCAACATGGTCACAACCATTTATGCCGATGCGTTTGGTTTTATCTATGACGATTTTGACGGCATGGTTAAAGCCTATTGTAATGTACCAAATGCCATGAACCTGGAACATGCCCGGGACAAACGGGTAAAACTGATCAAAGACAATCATGTTGAAGGCTTATTGGTCCACACCAATCGCTCATGTAAATTATGGAGCGGTTTCATGGCTGAAATGAGTCGACAGATTTCCGAAGAATGTGAAATTCCTCATGTCGCCTTTGATGGCGATCAGGCCGATCCGCGAAATTTCTCGGAAGCGCAATATGAAACCAGAGTCCAAGGCTTAACCGAAATTATGGAATCAAAAAAAGGAGGCTGCTAAGATGTCGGGTTTAAAAGAAAGTTTACAAGCATTTCATAAAATTGCATCCTCACCAAAGGAACAATTAAAAAAATACCTGGCGCAGGATAAAAAAGTTGTTCTTTGTGCGCCAGTCTATACTCCGGAAGAAATTGTTCATGCCATGGGCATGATTCCAATGGGCACCTGGGGAGCTGACGTTGAAATCAAAGAAGCGAAAACCTATTTTCCAGCATTTATCTGCTCAGTGATGCAATCGATCTTGGAATTAGGTATTCGTGGTGAATTTGATGGCGCCTCCGCAATCATTATTCCGTCACTCTGTGACTCGCTAAAATGTCTGGGTGAAAACTGGAAATCTTCGGTTGAAAATATTCCCTTCATCCCGATGGTTTATCCGCAGAATCGTAAAGCCGACTTTGGCAAAGCATTTACCAGGGCTGGATACGAACGGGTTATTGCGGATCTGGAAAAAGCTACCGGCCAAAGTTATGATGATGCCAAGTTACAAGAATCCATCGCCATTTATAACGAGCATAATGCCGTGATGCGACAATTGTCAGACTGTTTAAATGATTATCCGGAAGTTACGGCTACTGATCGCAACGCTATTTTCAAGAGTGCTTTCTATATGGAAAAATCTGAACATACGGCAATGGTAAAAGGTTTAATCAGCGAACTTTCAAACACTGAAAAAACCACAAACAATAAAATTAAAATTGTCACAACCGGTATTCTGGTTGATGCCGCTGATCTGCTGCAGATACTGGATGATAATGATATGCAAATCGTAGCTGATAATGTCGCCAGCGAATCAAGACAATATCGGGTTGATGCCAACCCGGCAGAAACGGGACTGGATAGCCTGGCTGGTAAGTTTGCTGATATGGATAACTGTTCGGTGCTCTTTAATGTTGACAAAGCAATTGCTCAATTTACTGTCGATCTGGCCTCGAAATATCAGGCCAAGGGCGTCGTCTTTGTTATGACAAAATTCTGTGATCCGGAAGAATTTGACTATGTCATGATTAAAAAAGCCTGTGAAGAAAAAAATATTCCCTTATTGCTGGTAGAAATTGATCGTCAGATGACCAACTACGAACAGGTCAGAACAGCGGTAGAAACATTTAAAGAAATACTAAAATAAAGCAATGAAATTAAAATCAATAACGATAATTCAGCAGTTTCATCAATCCGTGGCAGAAAAAAAAGACGAAGCTGCCGTGATCGATGAAACGGAAGCTTTGTCCTGGAAAGATATTGATTTTATTTCGGATCGTCTGGCTTTGATGCTCATCGCTGATCAGGTTGAAAAGGGAAAACACGTGGCCTTGTGGAGCTTCAATTCACTGGCCTGGATTTGTACTTATATTGCCATTGCCAAAATTGGCGCAATATCGGTGCTGGTCAATCCCAAGCTTTCCGCCCGAGAAGCGGATGCAATGATGTCATTTGCCGACGTGGATTATATCTGCTACGGTGATCAACTTTATGGAAAACAGGCAGATTGTCTCTCCGGGGGTTACCCCGGACTGTCAATCGGTCAGGAACTATGGAAGCAGCTGCGGCATCAGCGACCGCTAACAGACGCCGAGATCGGGTTGCTCAAAACCTGGGAAGCAGCAATCAGGCCCGACGATATGGCCAGCATGCTTTTTACCTCTGGATCGACAAGTCGGCCCAAAGGGATTTTACTGAGCCATTTTCAGCTGATCAATGTGGCTCGGGAAGCGGTTTCATGTATGCACTGGAATGAACAGAATAAGGTTTGTCTGGCGCTGCCGCTTTTTCATAGTTTTGGTCTGTCGACCAGTCTGCTATCATTATTTGTTCATCGTGGCCGTCTCTATGTCACCCCGGATTGTCGCACCAAAACCGTCATGGCCGTTATCGATCAATATCACTGCAATGTCTTGAATGCTGTTCCGTCACAGTTTTTAGCCATTGTGCATCACCAGGAACGTGAAAAATTCAGTTTGAAGAGTCTGCGCTCGGGCATCATTGCCGGTTCGTCGGTCTTTCCAAACGATTACCTGAAAATTGCTGAGGACC
>CAZEBY010000161.1:0-2834 GCA_964510565.1 uncultured Lachnospiraceae bacterium
AGCGGTTTTACCGGGTCGACAAGAGTCGCTCCAAGGAAAAAGGCGGTACCGGTCTGGGCCTGGCGATTGTCAAACACATTGTTCAGAATAATCAAGGGATTATTCGGGTATCGAGTCAGGTTGGCGAAGGAACCGAATTTAAGATTACTTTGCCGAAATATAAAGATTAACAGAAAAACAGCCGGTCAGATTTGACCGGCTCAGACTGTCAAAAAAGATAACCCAGTACCGACAATTGTTACATCATGTTGTACGCATCGGAGCGGACACGGCAGAGCCTGTCCGAGTCCGCAGCGAACAACAGATTAACAATTGGTCGGTACGGTAGTTTATCGACAACCTCAGCCGGTCAGTGTCGACCGGCTATTTTTTTTGCGGCAGGTTTAGTTTTGAGAAGATGGTGGTTTTGCCCAGCAGACGCATCAGCTCGCGGGCGGTGACACCGATAAAAATCCCGGTGGGAATGGCCAGCACCATCAGAAACAGAAAATAAAGCAGCAGGCTGGTGGTTTGCACGACAATGGTGGCCACGATCACCTGACCGAGATTGTGTGAAATGGCCCCGAAAACACTGACCAGGATAATTGAAATTCTGTCTTTGAAAAAGTATAGCAGCAGGCTCATGACCAGCAGACTGAGAAGGCCGCCGCCGAGACTGTAGACAATTGAAAAGCCACCACCAAAGAGGAAGCCCGACAAAAAAATCCGGGCAATCACTACCAGCAGAGTCAGTGGCCAACCCAGAGTCAGCAGTGAGACCAGGGTAATAATATTGGGTAGGCCGATTTTAGCACCGGGAATCGGTAGTGGCAGCGGAATCAAGCTTTCGATATAACTGAGAATCAGAGCCATGGCCACATAGAGACTGAGAATAACCAGACGATAGGCTTTCGAATTCATCAGGAGTCACCGCTAATGACTTCCACGACCAGCTTGTGTGGCAGACAGACAATGGTTTCCCCGGGGCTGGAAATGGGATAGGTTTTGACACAGATGTGGTCAGGGCAGTCGGCATCCACCATTTTGGCAGAGCCACCAGAAATTTCAAGGGTATTAAAACCGGTTGTATCCGTAAAGGTTTCAGTGTGATCTTCAGCGAGTGGAAAAATGCCAATAACCTCACCTTGACGGGTGACCCGAACCGAAAGCGGTGAATCAGTGGCCTTAATAATATAAAAAGCGGCAATGCCGATCAAACTGATCGCAAGTAAGCCGATGATAATGATGATTTCGTTTTTTTTCATGGAAACCTCGTTGTTTTTTTTTAAGAACGCTCTTATTTTATCTGAAAAAAACCACCGGGTAAAGTCTTTACCATTTTTTTATGCTTTTTTTCAGAGTCTTTGGTATAATACAGTTATTTGTTAAAGGAACGGGTGTATAGATGAAGAAAATCGGCAGAAAAAATTGGGGATGGAAAATTACGGCAACAGGGATTGTATTTTTACTTCTGGTCGGGTGTTTATCCGGCTGCGATCAGGGAAAAACAGTGTCACGCAGCGATTTCTTGCTGGACACTTTTGTCAGTATTACCCTTTATGGGGAGTCGGATGAGCAGTTGCTGGATCAACCTTTTGAACGAATTGCAGCATTGAACAGCAGTCTCACTGCCTTTGAAACCGGCAGCGATCTGGGTCTGATAAAAGAAAATGCCGGGATCAAACCCGTTACGGTCACGGCAGATACGTACCGAATTATCGAAAAGAGTCTCGGTTATTCTAAAAATTCCGGCGGATATTTTGACGTGACCATCGGGCCACTTGTTGATCTCTGGGGGATTCACTCACCTGAAACCAAAGAAGCTCCGGCCCAAGCAGCAATTGATGCAGCGAAAGCCAAAACCAATTATACAAAAATCATCTTAAATCCCGATGATCAGTCGGTTTATTTAACTGAAGCAGGGATGTCGGTAAATCTGGGAGCGATTGCCAAAGGCTATATTGCCGATGAGGTGATGGCGGTGCTGAAATCAGAAGGGGTGGAGCACGCGATTGTTAATCTTGGTGGCAACGTCCTGGTAATGGGCGGCAAAGCCGATAACAGCGATTTTGGGGTTGGCGTTGAAGATCCCAGAAATCCGGGCAATGGATACCTGGGGGTCTTGTCCATTAAGGATGGCTCGGTGGTGACTTCCGGAGATTATCAGCGCTATTTTATTGATGCGGCAGGAAATAAATATCATCATATTTTAGATCCCTTTACCGGCTATCCCGCGAATTCGGGACTGATTCAGGTCACTGTGGTGACAAAAAACTCCATCGATGCGGACAGCTTATCAACGACCCTGTTCTTGTTAGGTCTTGATGAAGGGTTGAAGAAAGCTGAAGCGCTGCCGGATGTGGAGGCGATTTTTATTACGACGGATAACAAAATTGTGGTTACCAGTGGTTTAAAAGATGCCTTTGTGTTCGATGAAAAAAACTACGGCAAGACCTATACCATCACCTTTCGTTAACCATTGCATGCGTTTAGCAGACTTGGCAGGGGAGACGGGTAGAATAAGGATTGAGATAAAGAAGGAATAAAATGCAAATCAGTGAGATCGTAAAAAATTATCAGAATGAAGCAATTAAACTACGACGGGATCTCCATCGGATCCCCGAAGAGGGCTTTGATTTACCGAAAACTCAGGCGTATCTGATCAATTATCTGACAGACTTGGGATACCAGCCGGAGAAAGTCTGTGGAACGGGTCTGGTATTATATATTAACGGAAAATGCGATGACGATGCGATTGCCTTTCGAGCCGATATGGATGCCCTGTGCATTCGGGAAGAAACCGATCACGAATACATTTCCAAACATCCCGGCTGGATGCATGCCTGTGGACATGA
>CAZEBY010000162.1:0-2814 GCA_964510565.1 uncultured Lachnospiraceae bacterium
TCCTCGATTATGAAAAGAAGGACAAAAGAGATGGATCATTTTATTGAATTTAAAGATGTACATAAACGCTACCATATGGGAGAAGTGACCATCAATGCCGCTAATGGGATTAATTTTTTTATTGATGAAGGCGAATTTGCGGTGGTTGTCGGACCCAGTGGCGCCGGCAAAACAACGGTGCTCAATATTCTGGGCGGCATGGATGATTGCGATGAAGGGTCGGTGATTGTTGGTGATAAGGATGTAGCCAGCCTGAGTCGTCGGCAACTGGCCGAGTATCGACGCTATGATACCGGTTTTGTGTTTCAATTTTACAATCTGATTCAAAACCTGACTGCGGTTGAAAATGTCGAACTGGCAACCCAAATCTGTCGTGATCCAATGGATGCCGAAACCGTCCTGGCGAGTGTTGGTCTGTCAGAGCGGATGGGGAACTTTCCCTCCCAGCTTTCCGGCGGCGAGCAGCAACGGGTGGCGATTGCCCGCGCTCTGGCCAAACGACCAAAACTGCTGCTCTGTGATGAACCCACCGGCGCCCTCGATTATAATACCGGCAAAAACATTTTAAAACTGCTCCAGGAAACCAGCCGCAAAGAAAAGATGACGGTCATTCTGATTACCCATAATCAGGCCATTACCCCAATGGCGGATAAGGTCATTATCATGAAAAACGGCCAGGTTCAGATGAGTTATCACAATGAAACTCCCTTATCCGTCGATGAGATTGAGTGGTAGCCGACTGACAACCCTCCGGGGAGCGCTGGCAATTGAGGGCTTTGTGCTTGATAAAGCCCTCGGTCAGGGTCGTTTTGGCTGCTGTTTTCTGGTTTCCCGCGGTCAAAACGACTATGTTCTGAAAATCTTAAATTCCAATGATGTTAAGCGTCGCAAAGAAAAATTGGCCCGGGAAAGTAAATTTCTCAAACAAATCGACCATCCGGCCATCCCCAAACTGATTCAGCAATTTGACCGGGATGGCCACTACGGACTGGTAATGGAAAAAATGCCGGGGCAGTCACTGGCCGATCGATTGGAATGGGATTATAGTTTTAGTAAAACCGCCATCACCGCCATCATGACGCAATTAATTACGGGTATGGTTTATCTGGCGGAGCTTAACATCAGTCATCGGGATATTAAAACCGACAATATTCTATGGACCGGAGAGCAGTTATCACTGATTGATTTTGGTTCGACCAGAAGCATCTGCCAGTTGCCCAAACGCTTTAATCCTGATTTTTGGGGAATCGGCGATGTATTTCTGCGGCTGGCTGCCAGCTGTCCGGAAATCAGCTCGATAACAACGGGTTTTTCGATTGATCAGCTCAATTTAAGTTGTGATCAACAGTGCGTCATCAAACGCCTGCTTTACATTGAAAAACCCTATCCCGATTTTCAGGCCTTGCAACAGGATTTCACCGAAGCCTGGCTAAACAAATAAGCATGACGATTACAAAAACGAGTGAAGCGGGGGACTGACCAACTACTGAAAAAATGAAGGGGAGGTGAACAGCTGTGAATGAAATAACCTACTATTTGCCGATACTATTAATTGTCACCGCCAATGTTTTTTATAATATCTGTACCAAATCGACACCGGAAACCGTCAATCCCTTTTTATCACTGCTGGTCACTTATCTGGTGGCGGCGCTTTTGACGCTGATCCTGATGCTGGCTAGTGGTCTGGACGAAGGAATTATGCAAGCATATAAACGACTCAACTGGACCAGCTATGCCCTGGGGATTTCGGTTGTGGCGCTGGAATTTGGTTACATAACGGCCTACCGGGCCGGCTGGAACATCAGTCTGGGTTCGCTGGTAGCCAATATCTCATTGGCCATCCTGCTGATCCCGATTGGCATTCTATTCTATAAAGAGGTTTTGACCACCAATCATCTGGTCGGCATTGCGCTTTGTCTGGTCGGACTGTTTTTTATTAATCGCTAGTGATAATGCCGAGATGTATTTGCAAAAAACTGAACTGAAGATAAAAAGGAGAGTGCGATAGAATGCATTTAAATACCGAATATTTTGAAGAACTCTGGTTTAGCGATAACCAGAAAAAAGAGCCAACGGTTGAGTTATGGGACTTTCGGGCGGAAGAATACAACCTTGCCTTATCAACCACAGACGCGCAGTTAACCCGCCTAAATAAGGTGCAGAGCTTCATCGATATGGGGATAATCAATACGGAATCAACCGTCTTGGATATCGGCTGCGGATCGGGACAATTTGCGGTTGAACTGGCAAAAAAAACCAGAAAAGTGGTGGGCCTGGATTTTTCTAAACAGATGCTTTGCTATGCCAGTGCCAATGCCGCCGCTGCGGGACTGAAAAACACCGAATTTATTCACAGTGATTGGGATGGTTATCAATGCACTGAACCCTTTGATCTGGTCATCGCCAGCATGTCTCCGGCGATTGATAAACCGAAGCATCTCTATAAAATGATGGACTGCTCCCGGGGTTTTTGCTATTTGTCGTCCTTTGTGGAACGCCATAGCAGTCTCAAAGAAAAACTCTATCGCCTGACCGATCAAACCTATCTTAGCCAGTTTAATAAGCTGAACTTTATTTTTAACATCTTATGGACCCGGGGCATCTTCCCGGAATTGACCTACGAAACCGGCATTCATCAACGGGTTTTTCCTTTAAAGACAGCACAGGGAATTTTCACCCGGGAAATGTCCGTCTTGGAAAACCCCGAGCAGGTCAACCGCATCCATCACTATCTGGAGGCCGTTGCTGAAAATGAAGTAGTTACGGAATCATTGCAGCAGCGAAAAGGCGAACTGATCTGGAAACAATCCTGAA
>CAZEBY010000163.1:0-2810 GCA_964510565.1 uncultured Lachnospiraceae bacterium
ATGGAATAGGAGGCAATAATGGAATTATATCAAAAAACCATACATGAAATAAATGACCTTCTGGATAAAAAAGAAGTCACGGTTACGGAGGTCACCGAGGCGGTGGTTAACCGCATTAACGCCGTTGAAAAAAGCACCGATGCCTATCTCAGTCTCCAAACCGAAGCAGCATTGGAAGCGGCCCAGGGGTTGGATGCCGAGCTTTCTGGGCGAGCCCAAAGAACCCCGTTGGAAGGGATTCCCTACGGACTCAAAGATAACATGTGCACCAAGGGGATTTTGACCACCTGTGCGTCAAAAATGCTGTATAACTTCAATCCCCCATATAATGCCGAGGTATATGACCGATTAAGCGAAGAAGGTGGGATTTTGCTGGGAAAAACCAATATGGACGAGTTTGCCATGGGTTCTTCCACCGAAAACTCGGCTTATAAAAAGACCCGTAATCCCTGGGATTTAAATAAGGTACCCGGTGGTTCCAGTGGTGGATCAGCCGTTGCCGTGGCAGCCGATACGGCCTTTTATACCCTGGGATCGGATACCGGCGGATCGATCCGTCAGCCCGCCTCCTTTTGCGGAGTGGTGGGGATGAAACCAACCTATGGTCTGGTCTCCCGCTATGGTCTGGTGGCCTTTGCCTCCTCGCTGGATCAGATTGGTCCGTTTACCAAGGACGTCGAGGATTGCGCGTTGGTGTTAAATGCCATTGTTGGTCATGATGCCAAGGATTCCACCTCGTTGAATCTGGAAAAAATTGATTATACGCAAAACCTCAAACAAGGGGTTAAGGGTTTGAAAATTGGCGTAGCCAAAGAATTTTTTGGCGAAGGGCTCCAACCGGAAGTACGGAAAAGCTTGGAAGATGCCATTGCCATCTATAAGACCCTGGGAGCGGAAATTGTTGAGGTGTCATTCCAGCATTTGGATTATGCCTTATCCGCCTATTATATGATTTCCTCAGCCGAAGCCAGCTCCAACCTGGCCCGTTACGACGGCATTCGTTATGGTTTCCGGGCCGAAGAATACAGTGACCTGGTTGATCTTTATAAGAAAACCCGAAGCCAGGGTTTTGGCGACGAGGTTAAACGACGGATCATGCTGGGTACCTATGCCCTCAGTTCCGGGTATTATGATGCCTATTATAAAAAAGCGATGCAGGTACGAACGATTATCAAAGCCGACTTTGATCAGGTCTTTGGCGGTTGTGATGTATTGCTGACGCCAACTGCTCCGACCACGGCCTTTGGGATCGGTGAAAAAACCAGCAACCCGTTGGAGATGTATCTGACTGATATTTATACCGTACCGGTTAATATTGCCGGGATTCCTGGGGTTTCAATTCCCTGTGGCCTGGACAATAACGGGATGCCAATTGGGATGCAGCTGTTGGGGCCGATTTTAAGTGAAGAGACGCTGTTAAAAGCCGCCTGGGCCTTTGAGCATGAATCCGGTCTGACGAATTTAAAAGCACCATTGGGAACGGAGGTCTAAATCATGGAATATGAAATTGTCATTGGAATGGAAATCCATGTGGAGTTGGGTACAAAAACAAAGATATTCTGTTCGTGTCCAACCGAGTTTGGCCAGGATGAAAACACCCATACCTGTCCGGTGTGTCTGGGGATGCCGGGAGTCTTGCCGGTACTCAATGAAAAAGTGGTTGAATTTGCCACCCGGGCCGGTTTGGCCCTGAATTGTGAAATTGCTCATTTTAGCAAGATGGACCGAAAAAACTATTTCTATCCGGATTTGCCTAAAGCCTATCAAACCTCGCAATTTGATTTACCGATCTGTACTGGTGGTGCAGTCGGCATTGAGGTGGACGGGGTTAAAAAAGATATCGGCATTACCCGCATCCATATCGAAGAAGATGCCGGTAAGCTGCTGCACGAATCGGCCGACGGAACCCTGTTGGATGTTAATCGTTGTGGGGTACCGCTGATCGAGATCGTTACCGAACCGGATCTGCGCAGCGCTGAGGAAGCCCGGGCCTTTGCCGAAAAGGTCCGAAACATTCTGGAATATACCGGGGTTTCCGACTGTAAGATGGAACAGGGCTCGATGCGTTTTGATGTAAATCTGTCGATTCGGGAAAAAGGCTCCGAAGTATTGGGAACCCGAACCGAAATGAAAAACCTGAACTCCTTCCGGGCGTTGATCCGGGCCGTTCAATATGAAAGCAAACGCCAGATTATCGAACTGAAAAAAGGTCGGGCAATCATTCAGGAAACCCGTAAATGGGATGATGCCAAAGGGGTATCCTCATCGCTTCGAAGCAAGGAAGAAGCGCACGACTACCGTTATTTCCCGGAACCGGATCTGGTGCCGATTGTGCTGGAACCGGCATATATCGAAAAGATTAAAAGCGAACTGCCGGAATTGCCGGAAGCGAAAAAGAAGCGTTATGTTGAAGAATTCAACTTGCCGGAATACGATGCCGGGGTGTTGACCACTACGGGTGTTACCGCCCGCTTCTTTGAAGAAGCAGTGGCTTTATATAACGAACCTAAACAGATTTCGAATTGGATGATGGTGGAAATTCCGCCGCTGTTAAAAGAAAATGAACAGAGCATGGAAACCATCGCCATTTCCCCGGCGCAATTGGTGGAACTTTTGAAACTGGTCAGGGACAAAGTCATCAGTGGAACCAGCGGCAAGGAAGTTTTAAAAGAAATGTTTGTTTCCGGTAAAAATGCCGACGATATCGTCAAAGAACAGGGTCTGGCGCAGATGAGCGATACCGGTGAGCTCGAAGCGATCATCGAAAAAATTGTTGCGGATAATCCCAAATCGGTTGAAGATATCGGGGC
>CAZEBY010000164.1:0-2787 GCA_964510565.1 uncultured Lachnospiraceae bacterium
TCCCATTTTATCAGAACAGGAGTAACTATAAATGGCCATCGAAAAAGTAAAAGATTATTTCAAACAATGGAATATTGAAAGCCGCATTCTGGAATTTCAGACCTCATCGGCAACCGTAGCACTGGCGGCGCAAGCAGTCGGGTGTGCCCCGGAACGAATCGCTAAAACCTTGTCCTTTAAACTGGCGGAAAAATGTGTGCTCGTCGTGGTGGCCGGGGATGCCAGAATTGACAATATAAAATTTAAAGCGCATTTTAAAACAAAGGCAAAAATGCTTTCACCGGATGAGGTCGAGCACCTGGTTGGTCATGGAATTGGCGGTGTCTGTCCCTTTGCCGTCAACAGCAATGTCGAGATCTATCTCGATGATTCGCTGAAACGATTTGAGACGGTGTTTCCCGCCTGCGGCAGCAGTAATAGTGCCATTGAACTGACAATTGCGGAACTGGAAAAATATTCCAACAGTGCCGGCTGGTTTGATCTGTGTAAGGACTGGTAAATAAAAAGAAAATAAAAGAACAGCAAAATGAAAACAGTGCTAAAAAATGCCTGAAAATATGTTTTTAAGGAGCCTTATGATCGAAAAAATATGTGAAACACCTGAAATTTATAGCATCCATATCCCATTGCCAAATAATCCGCTAAAAAACCTGAACTGCTATGTGATCAAGACCGATGCCGGCAGTCTGGTGGTGGACACCGGTTTTGCTAAACAAGAATGCCTTGATGCACTGACTGCCGGATTGCGGGAACTTGATATCGATATGGATCATGCCACCTTGTATATTACCCACTTGCACGCCGACCATACCGGCCTGGTTGACTGTATCCGAACGGATCAGACCCGGGTTATTATGGGTGCTGAAGATTACCATTATATGGAACGCATCTTTAATGATGAGATCTGGTCGGAGTATAATCGCCGACTGATTGCAGAGGGCTTTCCGGCAGCTGATATACAAACCCAGAAGAAAGAGAATCCGGTGGTTATTTACGCCCCGAAAGCGGTTTTTCCCGCTGAGCCGATCAAAGATGGCGAAAGTTTTTTTGTTGGCGATTATGAATTTGAATCACTGGCCACACCCGGGCACACCCCGGGAAATACCTGCCTCTATCTGAAAAAAGAGAAGATTATGTTTACCGGCGATCATATTCTGTTTGATATCAGCCCCAATATTACCTGTTGGCCATTTGTCCGAAATGCGCTGGAAGATTATCTGATCAGTCTTGATAAAATAGCCGGCTATGATATTACCCTGGCGCTGCCGGCCCATCGGAAAAATGACATCGATGTGTACGAACGGATAGCTCAACTGAAAAAGCATCATGTTAAGCGGCTCGAGAATATCTTTGAAGTTGTCAAAAAGAAGGATTATCAAAATGCCTATGAAATAGCCGGGCAGCTGCAGTGGTCGCTGCGGGAAAATACCTGGCAAACCTGTGCGATTCGGCAACGCTGGTTTGCCACCGGCGAAACCTTGTCCCATTTGGATTATCTGGTTTTGATAAATCGGATTGTCAGAGTAAAAGATGGTGAGTTATTTGTTTATCGCGTAAAATAAAGAGTGGGTTATGATTTTTTACCCTGGCTATGGCCGGGGTTTTATTAGGATAAACTCGATGATAGCAACATCTTTTTTAAATAGCTGGATTTTATAATAAAAAGTAGTAGAATAAAGAAAAACAAGGAGAGTGAAAAATGATTTCTTATCGCAAAGAGTTGCATTTTAATTTGCCCGGACGAAGAGGACTGGTCAACATTACCAGAGATGTTGAAAAAGCCCTGGCAGAAAGTGGCATTCAGGAAGGGCTGATTTTGGTCAATGCGATGAATATCACGGCCAGTGTTTTTATTAATGACGATGAGAGTGGCCTCCATCAGGATTACGAGGTTTGGCTGGAAAAACTGGCACCGGAAAAGCCGTATAGCCAGTATCGGCACAATGGTTATGAAGATAACGCCGATGCCCATCTGAAGCGAACGATTATGGGCCGGGAAACCGTGGTGGCCGTCACCGCCGGCAAGCTCGATTTTGGCCAGTGGGAGCAGATTTTTTATTTTGAGTTTGATGGCAAACGGGACAAGCGGGTGCTGGTCAAAATCATTGGCGAGTAAGGTAATTTCTGAATCTGATCAGCAAAAAAAGGGAGAGAAAAACAGATGAGAAGCATTTTATTGGTTATTGATTATCAGCAGGATTTTGTCGATGGGGCTCTTGGCTTTCCCCAGGCGTTGCTCCTTGAGGAACCGATTGCAAAAAAAATAATGGCGTATCGCCAGAACGGTCAGGAAATTCTGTTTACCTATGACACCCATACGGCCGATTATCTGAACACCCAGGAAGGCAGAAATTTACCGGTGGTTCATTGTATCAAAGGTACGCCCGGGTGGGAGCTTTATGGCAAGGTGGCAAAGCTGCGGCGTGATACCGACATCTGCATCGAAAAGATCGCCTTTGGATCGATGGAACTGGCGGAGTTTCTGGCGGCGAAGCAGTATGACCAGGTCGAGCTGGTCGGGGTGGTGTCAAATATTTGTCTGATCTCGGACGCCGTGTTGGCCAAGGCGGCCCTGCCGGAAGCACAAATTATTGTCGATGCCAGTTGTGTCGCCAGCAATGACGATCGTTTGAATGCGGCGGCTTTGGACGTGATGACCAGCATGCAGATCCACATTATCAACCGACAACAGGAGCGGAATTTTTAAAACACAACCTCATATCGTTATTTAAGGAGGACACAATGGCAACCAGTAAGGAATTTGCAGACTATGTCTGTGATCAGTTA
>CAZEBY010000165.1:0-2732 GCA_964510565.1 uncultured Lachnospiraceae bacterium
ACGGCTTTGGGGCTGCCGGGGAGGTTGATGATCAGGGTTTGCTTGCGGATGCCGGCGGCACTGCGGCTGAGCATCGCTTTGGGGGTAATTTGCAGGCTGTGGTAACGCATCGCTTCGGGGATGCCGGGAGTCATCCGGTCGCAGACGGCAATGGTCGCTTCCGGGGTCCAGTCCCGCCCAGAAAAACCGGTGCCGCCAGTGGTCAGAATCAGATCCAGATGGTCTTCATCAGCCCAGGCCATCAGGGCAGCTTTAATGGTTTCCAGATCATCCGGCAGAATGATGGTCTTGACGACCTCATAAAGCTTGGTTTCGGCCAGCATCGCCTTAATCATCGGGCCGCTTTTGTCTTCCCGTTGGCCCTTTGAGCCCAGATCGCTTAAGGTCATTATTCCAGTTCGATACATAAGATCCTCCTAAATATTAAATGTAAAAAAGTCGTTGGCCAGTAAATCGATATATAATAGTTTGTTTCGCAAGATTTCGTCTTTGCCGGTTAAGACTTTCAAGGCTTCAGAAACCTGCAGCGATGCCGCCAGAGCCGGAGTAAAGGATGGGTTCCCCAGGGCCTTGGAGTCATATTCTTTTTCGCCGGTATAAAGCCGCGAAAGGGTATCGTCTTCCGGGAAAACCGTGGTGACCTGGGCAAACCAGCCGCCAATCGCCCCATGGATCAGAGGAATATCCTTTTTTTTGCACAGTGACTGCAGGGTGAGCCGGGCCGGCACGTTATCCAGGGCATCGACCACCAGATCGGCATCGCCAAGCATCACCAAACCATTATCATCGTCGAGAAAATCGTGATAATAGGTGGTTATTACTTCTTTATTAATCAACTTGACCCGGGCCGCTGCAGCCTTGGCCTTGGGGGTACCGAGGTTTTTTTCAGTGGAGAAAATCTGGCGGTTCTGGTTGGAATCTTCAAAAACATCACCGTCAATTAAAATCAGCGAACCAATCCCAACTCGGGCCAGCATTTCGATAATGTAGCCGCCCAAACCACCACAGCCGACGACACAAACCGTGGCATGCTGGATGCGCTCAAAGTCTTCCTCGGAAAAAGCTGGAAAATTACGTTCATAACGTGACATCGCGCCACCTCCTAGTATCCAAATCTAACAATTTATCTCAGTATAACAATTTTTAACGAAAAATTAAAGTCTTGAATTGATATTGTTTTTTCTGACAATAATCGTTAGAATAGAAAGTAGACACAAAATGAAAAAATTGGGTCGGTAAGGAGAAAAAATGGAGTTATTGAAGGTGAAAACCATTGATGAAATGAATAACATCATCAATGAGACATTTAAAGATATTACTTTAGAGAATGAAACCATTGATTTAAGTCATGGATTGGGGCGGATCTTGGCAGCAGATCTTGTATCAGCCATTGATGTTCCCCATTTTGATCGATCAGTAGTTGATGGGTATGCAGTGAAACTAACCGACGTTCAGGGTGCAGGAAGTGCTATTCCGGGCTTTTTAAGAATAACCGGCGAAGTTCAGATGGGTAAAGAAACCACAGCGATCCTAAATCAGGGTGAAACCCTCTATGTTCCGACCGGCGGTATGGTACCAGCTGGAACTGAAGCCATGATTATGATTGAATATACCGAAAAACTAGGGGAAAAAGACTTGGCTGTTTACACCAATGCCGGCGCTAATGAAAACATGATGCGCATTGGCGATGATATCCGCAATGGGGAACTGGTTTTTGCCCGAGGTCACCGCTTAAGACCGCAGGATATCGGTGTTTTATCGGCTTTGGGCTATTTAAGAATTGAGGTGTACAAACGCCCTCGGGTCAGCATTATTTCAACTGGCGATGAAATTATCCGGCCCGGCGAGACACCCATGCCCGGGGAAGTGATCGATATCAATACTCCGGCGCTGGCGGCAGTGGTCAAGCGACTCGGCGCCGAAGTCATTGCCACGGCCTACGCCAGAGATGACCGTGAGGAGATTCGCGCAGCCGTGGAAAATGGAATCAAAAACGGCGAGATCGTCATTCTTTCCGGTGGCAGTTCAATGGGCGAAAAGGATTATACTGTGCAAGTCATTGAGGGACTGGGAGAAGTGCTGCTCCATGGTTTGGCCGTTAAGCCCGGAAAACCGACGATCCTGGGTAAGGTTTCCCAAAAACCGGTGATCGGCCTGCCCGGTCAGCCAGCCGCTGCCATCATGGTGCTGATGATCATCCTTCAGGAATTTATGAAGCTGTACCATGGTCAGGATTCCTTTTCGGATTTAACTCTTCAGGGGGTACTGATGGAAAATGTCCATGCCGCCCCCGGCCGGCGAACCTTCCAGACCGTGGCCATCACAAAAACTGAAAATGGTATTGAAGTCCGGCCAACCCACGGAAAATCCGGAATGATTACGCTGTTATCCTATTCAGACGGTTATATTGAGATTTCCGAAAATGAAGAAGGAAAAAATGCTGGAGATAGGGTTTTGGTGACCCTGTTTTAGAAAGCGCCCAGACTTACTATTTACATCAGAACTGGAGGGAAGAATGAATACTGAAAATACCGGAAAAAAAGATGAACGGAATTTATATTTAAAAAATGAGGATCTGGATGTCGCAGTGGCCAAGTATCTGGCTTTATTATCCTTTGAACAAGACCAGAAAAAAGGCTGTGTGTTGCCAGTTATTGAAGCCCAGGGCTGGGTGACGAAAGAGCCGGTTTTTGCGAAAATTTCGTCACCCTATTATAATGCCTCCGCCATGG
>CAZEBY010000166.1:0-2703 GCA_964510565.1 uncultured Lachnospiraceae bacterium
ACTACTGTGTTTCTCA
Source organism: uncultured Lachnospiraceae bacterium (assembly GCA_964510565.1). Classification (GTDB taxonomy): domain Bacteria; phylum Bacillota; class Clostridia; order Eubacteriales; family Eubacteriaceae; genus Acetobacterium. Next base: position 17 of record CAZEBY010000166.1, read on the forward strand.
CCATACCTGGACCTGTTCCGCCACCACCATCCACAATGTTAAGGGCGAGATCATTGGCGTTCTTAATATGTCCGGGGAAAGCCATAAGCTCCATTCCCATACCCTGGGAATCGTCGTGGCGGCGACCTACAGCATCGAGAATGAACTGGCGCTATCCCATACTTACCGCTCGATGTCCGCTTCGCTTGACAGCACCGAAGATGGGATTCTGGTCACCGATGAAAACCTCAATCTGCAGTGGATGAATGTCGGCGCCCAGAAGGTACTGCGGATTAATATGGACGAATTCAACGATATCGGTTTTAAACAAATTTTTAAAAAAATGGATATTTCGAGTGAAATCTGGACTAACGATGAAACCACCCATTACTATACCGATGTCACCGCCCAGATTGGCAATCGCAAAATTCAATGCAGCGCCAATATTTCAAAAATTCTGGAGAATGATAAGATCCAGGGCTACTCGATCGGCATCCGCGAAATCAAACATCTTCACAGTGCGGTCAACCGGGTCAGCGGCAACGTGGCCATCTATACCTTTTCCGACATCATCACCCAGAACTCGCAGATGCGGATGATTATCAAAACGGCTGAAAAAATGGCCCGCTTTAAAAAGTGCATCCTGATCGAAGGCGAAAGCGGTACTGGTAAGGAAATGTTTGCCCACGCCATTCATCGGGCCAGCACCTTTTCCCAGGGTCCCTTTATTGTCGTCAACTGCGCCTGCCTGCCCCGGGATCTGGTCGAAAGCGAACTATTTGGCTATTGCAAGGGCGCCTTTACCGGGGCGCTTAACGAAGGCAAGCCGGGAAAATTTGAGCTGGCCGAGGGCGGCACGATCTTTCTCGATGAAATCGGGGAAATGCCGCTAGAAGTTCAGGCCAAGCTGCTGCGGGTGGTGGAAACCTGTACCGTTTCCCGGATTGGCAGCCAAACCGAACGCAAACTGAATATCCGGATTATCGCCGCCACTAACCGTAATCTCGAGCAGGAGGTTAAAAACAAGAGCTTCCGGGAAGACCTCTATTTCCGTCTCAATGTGATCTATCTGCACATTCCGCCGCTGCGAGTACGGGGCGATGATATTGTCTGGGCCGCTTCCCACTTCCTCGATCGCCTCAATCGGGAATATCCGGAGCATTACAAGAGCTTATCCAAAGAATTTCTAGAAGGTCTTAAGCTGCATCCCTGGCCAGGCAATGTCAGAGAACTCCAGAATTACATCGAACGGACCTTTTACCTCTGTCCTGACCCGATTATCTCCAGAGATTACCTGCCGACACCGCCACCGACACCGCGGCACGCCGCTGAAACCTGTGTCCTGCCAATGGCTGACAGTCCGACCCTGGATGACCTGGTCAAAGCCAACCTCGAGAAGATCCTCAAAGAAACCCGTGGTTCGGTGGAGGCCTCCGCAGAAATGATGGGCCTGAGCCGGGCTTCGCTTTACCGAAAAATTAAAAAATACAAGATCGATATCAAGGATTTTCGTTATCTGTCGCAAATATGAGAATTTTCTCACATTTGCGACAAACGATTCGCAAATATGAGATACGCCAAAATAGTTTGGCGTATCTTTTTTTACGCCCAAATCGCCATACCCCGAAAAATCCCCAATATAACACCATTTTAAAAAAAATCTCATAATTTTAAAAAATTGGCACGGTTCTTGTTATTAGAAAAGTTATCTAAAATCTTTGGATAATACAAAAAAGGAGAACACTGAATTTATGAAACTTGATAAAGCGATTATCAAAGACATGTACATCCGCATGAAACGGATCAGGGAATTTGAAACAAAGGCCATGAACCTTTTTGCCGAAGGGGCGATCCCCGGTTTTGTGCACCTCTATTTGGGTGAAGAAGCCGTTGCCACCGGCGTCTGTCAGGCCCTTAATGATGCTGACTACATCACCAGTACCCACCGTGGCCATGGTCACATCATTGCCAAAGGCGGCGATCTGAAATACATGATGGCCGAACTATACGGAAAAGAAACCGGCTACTGTAAAGGTAAAGGTGGCTCCATGCACATTGCCGATGCGACCAAGGGCATTCTGGGTGCCAACGGCATCGTCGGCGCCGGCCATAATCTGGCTGTTGGGGCCGGGTTCAGCGCTCAATACCGGGGTACCGATCAGGTCTGTGTCTGCTTTTTTGGCGATGCCTCAACCAATCAGGGAACCTTCCACGAATCCATGAATCTGGCCAGCATCTGGAAACTGCCGGTTATTTTTGTCTGCGAAAACAATGGCTATGGTATCTCCATGAGTCAATCCCGTCATCAGGCTATTAAAGATATTGCTGACCGCGGTAGCGCCTATGGTATTCCCGGCATCTCGGTGGATGGGAATGACGTGATTGCGGTTCACGAAGCTGCGGTAGAAGCCGTTAAACGAGCCCGTAACGGCCAGGGTCCAACCCTGATCGAATGCAAAACCTACCGCCACCGCGGCCATTTCGAAGGCGATGCCGGTAAATACAAACCAACCGAAGAGCAGGAAATGTGGATGAAAAAAGATCCCCTGCCACGGATTGAAAAACACATGATCGACAGTGAAATCGTCACGGCTTCCGAACTGAAAGCACTCCAGGACTCTGTCGTTAAGGAAATTGCGGAAGCGATTGAATTTGCCAATGCCAGCGCTTATCCGGAATTATCCAGTGCGGTTAAAGATATTTACTAT
>CAZEBY010000167.1:0-2683 GCA_964510565.1 uncultured Lachnospiraceae bacterium
GGCTTGGCAAGAGAGGTACAATGATGTCACAAATTTCCATATCACATTTAAGCTTTAACTACGAAAGCAGTTGCGAAAATATTTTTGAAGATGTTTCCTTTACCATCGACACAAACTGGAAACTGGGTTTTATCGGCCGTAATGGTCGCGGCAAAACGACCTTTTTAAAACTTCTGATGGGTCTTTATGACTATAGCGGAGTGATCGCCGCAGCGGTCGATTTTGAGTATTTTCCTTTTACGATCAAGAACCCTTCCCAACTGACTCGCACCCTTGTCGATGAAACTTATCCTGATTATCCGCTGTGGGAACTGCAGCGGGAATTGTCGCTACTGAACCTGGATGCAGAGCTACTGGAGCGGCCATTTAGCAGCCTGAGCCGGGGCGAGCAAACCAAGGTCTTACTGGCGGCCTTGTTTTTAAAACCAAATCAATTTCTCTTAATTGATGAGCCGACCAATCATCTCGATCTGGAAGGTCGACGTGTTGTCAGTCAGTATTTGAAAAAGAAACCGGGTTTTATTCTGGTTTCCCACGACCGCACCTTCCTGGATGATTGTGTTGATCACGTCTTGTCGATTAACAAAATGAACATTGAGATTCAGAAAGGCAACTATTCCACTTGGCTTCTTAATAAACAGCGTCAGGATCAATTTGAATGCAATCAAAATAAAAAACTTAAACAGGAAATCGTCCAATTAAAAACCGCTGCCAAACGCACCGAAAATTGGTCGAATGCCGTTGAGAAGTCTAAAAACGGCCAACGGGTTTCCGGTCTTCGTCCCGATCGCGGCCATATCGGCCATCAGTCGGCTAAAATGATGAAACGATCCAAATCGCTGGAGAAACGTCAGCAAAAAAATATTGAGTCAAAAGAAAAGTTAATGAAAAATATTGACTGGAACGACAGTCTCAAGATCCGGCCCCGAACTTACCAAAAAGACCGGCTGATTTCGGCCAACCACCTGTCTCTTTACTATGATGACCGCCCCATTCTGAACGATTTAAGTTTTACGATCAACCAGGGCGACCGGATTGCTATTGTCGGCCCGAATGGTTCGGGAAAATCCAGTTTGCTTAAACTGCTACTGGGCCAGCCAATCAGCTTTTCCGGCAATCTGGAGCTGGGCAGTCAGCTGCAGCTATCGCATATTCCGCAAGACACCGACTTACCAACCGGTGATCTTCGTGATTTTTCCCGCTGCCAAGGGATTGACGAAAGTCTCTTTAAAACCATTTTGCGAAAGCTGGGATTTAACCGGGAGCAATTTGAGAAAAATCTATCTACCTTTAGTGAAGGTCAAAAAAAGAAGGTCTATTTAGCCCGCAGCCTTTGTCAGTCAGCCCACTTATATTTATGGGACGAGCCGCTTAATTATATCGACGTCCTCTCCCGGGTGCAGATTGAAGAACTTCTGCTTCAAACCCCACCAACGATGATTTTTGTGGAGCATGACCGATCCTTTATTGACCATGTGGCGACCAAAATTATAAAACTATAAAAACAATTTACCAAAGGAGTAACCTATGCATCTACGACCAAAACCCTGGGCCCGCCCGGAACTGGAAGCCTGTGGCTTTTTTCAGGCCACACCGCCAGTTCATCGCGGCCAATGGCAACTACTATTTAAAAAGAAGCAGCCCCTTCATATTGAATTAGGCTGCGGTAAAGGAACCTTTATTTCGGCGCTGGCCAGCCGCCATCCAGAAATCAACTATCTGGCCATTGATCTGATTGATGCGGTGCTGGGTTTGACAAAACGCAACATCCAGGCAGCCTACGCTGACAAGAACCAGGCCATTGACAATGTCCAGATCATGTCCTGGGACATTGAACGGATCGACATGATCCTTGCTCCCGAGGATGGGGTCGAGCGGATTTACATTAATTTCTGTAATCCCTGGCCCCGCCGCCGCTTTCATAAAAAGCGGCTGACGCACACTAAACAACTGGAAAAGTATAAAAAAATCTTATCTGAAAATGGCGAGATTTATTTTAAAACTGACAGTGATGATTTATTCCGGGATTCCATCAAGTATTTTGAATCCGCCGGCTTTACCATCACAACTTTAATTAATGATCTTCACGCCGCAAACTATTCCGACAATATTGAAACCGAACATGAAAAAATGTTCAGTGATCAGGGGATTAAGATAAAATTCTTAATTGCCAGCTTAGCTTAGCTCTGCACTTAAAAATTAAACTCCGCCGCCCAATCAAAATCACCAGATGCTTCCACACTTTTTGGCCAATGATCGCACCAGCTCGGCACCTGCGGGTTTTCAACCCGATCCAGACTGGGAGTATAAGGTTTAATATCCAACACCGGGGTGCCATCATTGGCATCAATGTATGGAATTTTGATAATCCCTTTTTGATCGTCGATTTCCAACACCGAAACCGGGGTCAAGGCAATCGGGTTGGGCCGAATCGGTGAGCGGGTGGCAAATACCCCCATCACCGCCGGTGCCTGTTTATAGGGCTGGGGCCCGGAAAGAACCTTCCTGGCCGCTTCATTATCAAACTCACTGAACCACCAGAAAACATTGATGTGCGAGAACCCATCCAGTCCTTCCAGCCCTTCCCGATAGGCCGCTTCCAGTTCAATAAAGATCTCCTCCCCCTGAACACGAATGGTGCCAATTGGTTTTACGTAACCTTGTTTCATTTGTTTACCTCCAT
>CAZEBY010000168.1:0-2646 GCA_964510565.1 uncultured Lachnospiraceae bacterium
CGTGTCAATGACAGAGGCCCGTGGGATTTGTTAGCGTTATATTACCGCTTTCTTGTGAGGTTGTCAATGCTTTTCATCGACCTTTAAAAAATCACATTTGAAGCAAGTGGAGAGTAAATGAGAGTTGATGTTACTGCTCAATGTAGTATAATAGTATTATGAAAAATATAGGCACAGGCCACCACTGGAGAAATCTAATGGTGGCTTTTCTTATGCCCTGAAGGAGGCGAACACCATGCCTAAAAAGCCTAAACGCCCTTGTAGTTATCCTGGTTGTAAAGAATTAACCGATGGCCGGTTCTGCGAGAAGCACCTGAAATTATCGGAGCAACACTACAATAAGTATCAACGCGATCCGGAAACCCGGAAACGTTATGGTTGGGCGTGGAAACGCATCCGTGATCGTTACATCAAAGCCCACCCGCTTTGTATGTTATGCCAAAAGAATGGCAAGCTGACCCCAGCCCAGGAAATTCATCACATCACTCCCCTATCCAAAGGCGGCAACCATGATGAAGAAAACCTGATGGCGTTGTGCAGCAGCTGTCACTCTACCATTACGGCACAAGAAGGAGGCCGATGGAAATGAAAGACTACAAAATACGAAGCCAATCACGACGAGCATAAAGGATTCGCTCAACGTTGACAACTTTGGATTGTTCATCGATGGTAAAGAAAGCGACATAGTTCTTAATCAAAAGTTTTCGGTACCCCATTGAAGCCAGCCGGTCATCACGAACAGCCGGACATTTCTGTGGCATTTCGGTTAAACCAAGCAGTGCTTCTTCAATCGTATCCATCATATTCATGGCCGTCATTGGTGATGACAATTGTGAAGATATGTACAGGATCATATCACGAAGGTCATTTTCGGCTGGCTCTGAGACCTCAATGCTATACGTTGCCATCGGTTATCTCTTGTCGCAGGTCCTTCATGACATCAGTAAGCGGACGTTTTTTCCCCGCTTTAATGGCGGCTCGACCTTCATCAAGGGCGCGATAAAGTTCAACCTTGCCGTTTAACATTTCGTAAGCTTCGATGCTCATGACAGCCAAGTCCCCCTGACCATTTTTAGTGATGAAGATGGGTTCTTCGTGTTCATGGCAGAATTTAGAGATTTCGTTGTAATTATTTCTTAGATCCGTACTGGATTTAATATTAGGCATTTGATTGTCCCCCTTTGTTAATCTAAAGATATTATACCAGAATATCTTTAGATTAACAATGCAAGAACCTCAAGCCTGGCGATGCGGAATATGAGAAGCTCAAGCGGTCCATTAAGGAATTCGGCTACGTCGAACCTGTTATCTGGAACCAGCGCACCGGCAACGTCGTCGGTGGTCATCAGCGCTTTAAGGTACTGACCCAGCTGAGCGAAAAAGAAGTGGATTGCGTTATAGTGGATATTAATGAAGAAAAAGAGAAACATTGAATATTGCTCTAAATAAGGTCTCCGGAGATTGGGGTGTGCCGCTGTTAACGGATCTGCTAAAGGATCTTGATGATAGCGGCTTTGATCTGGCTGAAATCAATGAACTTTTTGGCGAACCCGATGCCCAAGAGGATGACTTTGATCCAGAGCAGGCTTTGGATGAGATCACTACCCCGATGACCCAAACCGGTGATGTTTGGTTATTGGGAAAGCACCGGTTAATCTGTGGCGATTCCACAGTCAAAGCAGATATGGACACCCTGATGGATGGCCGACTGGCTGATCTTGTTCTAACGGACCCCCCTTATAATGTCGACTACCAGGGCGGCACCAAAGAAAAACTCAAGATTCAAAATGATAAGCTTGATGATGTAGCCTTCCTGGAGTTTTTAACGGCCGCCTGTATATTCCGACCGTGAAATCCCATCTGCACGGTCAAACCGTCCCAGCGTCACGATTGAACTGACCCACCTTAACGAAAGGTGAGCCATTCATATAAATTGATCCTATAATGAAGTTGGCACACAAATGTGTGACTATCATTACAGGAGGTCGATAATCATGGTGAATTATCGAGAAATCCTGAGACTGAACAGTCTCAATTACACCCAGCGGCAGATTGCTGCAAGCGTGCATAGCTCGCGAAATACGATCCGGGAAGTGCTTGAATCCGCAGCCAAAGCAGGCATTGAATGGCCCCTGGACGAAGCGGCAACTAATGAAGTTCTGCTGGCCACCTTCTATCCTGGCCGGCTGACAGCAAACAATCCCCGAAAGGAGGCCGATTACAGCGCTATTCACAAAGAACTGGCGAAGCCGGGAGTGAATCTTTCTCTGCTCTGGAGCGAATACTGTGAAACCTGTTACACCAATGGCGATACCCCCTATATGTACTCCCAGTTCTGTGACAAGTACCGCCATTGGGCCAGAGTGACAAAGGCAACCATGCGGATCCGGCATAAGCCGGGTGATGTGATGCAGGTTGACTGGGCGGGTAATACCATTCCGATTCAGGATCCCTTTACCGGGGATACCACCGAAGCCTATCTGTTTGTTGCGGTGCTTCCCTGCAGTTGCTATGAATGTAAGCAAAAGCGTCACCGTACTTCCAGCTAGAAAGCAAACCAGAGCCAAAAATGAAGATGAGGAAAATGCGAGGTTACGGGTAGCAGCCTATTGCCGGGTTTCCACTGACAGTGATGAGCAAGCCACC
>CAZEBY010000169.1:0-2587 GCA_964510565.1 uncultured Lachnospiraceae bacterium
AAAAAAAAGAACCGCTTCAGAAGAAACAGCTCGTTTTTCTAAATGAAAAAGGGGAGTAATTCATTTAGAGATAAAGGATTATATGTGATAATTTCATTATATGGAGATTGAACCAAGAATTCAATCATTATTTTTTCTATAACGTTTTCAGAAATATGTAATAGTTTACAACTTAATCAAAAATTTACATAATCGAATTTGCGGATGTGTTATAATTTGATTACATAAAAAGTGAAGGAGTCACGATGAAAAAAATACTGATAATCGAAGATGAACTAAATATATATGAGCTGATCAAATTCAATCTGGAAACCCATGGCTTTGAGGTGCACGGCGTCCAGGACGGCGCCCTGGCGATCGCAAAAATCCTTGAGGTATTGCCGGATCTGATTATTCTGGATCTGATGTTGCCGGGGAAAGACGGCATCAGCATTTGCCGGGAAATTCGGGCCAATAGCATTATTTCCTATATTCCGATCATTATGCTGACAGCCAAAAGCGAAGAATTTGATAAGGTGCTGGGGCTGGAAATCGGCGCCGACGACTATATCACCAAGCCCTTTGGTGTCAAAGAACTTTGCGCCCGGGTCAAGGCGGTTTTAAGGCGGACAGAGATTCTTTTATCCAAGGAAGAAAAAACCATTGTGGTGGGTGATCTGCTAATCGATCCCAAGGCTTTTGAAGTCTATCAAAATGGTGAGAAATTGGCGCTGACCCTCAAAGAATATGAACTGTTGGTGTTTTTAGCCAAACACCGCGGGCAGGTCTTGACTCGTGATCAGCTACTCGATCAAATCTGGGGCTTTGACTATTATGGGGAAACCCGCACCGTGGATGTCCATATCCGCTATTTAAGAAAAAAAATCGAGGAACAATCTGAAGATGGGAAAAAATATATCGAAACCGTTCGGGGAGTTGGTTATCGTTTTATTGAAAAATAGGAGCATCCGATGAAGAAACGTCTGTCCATTTCACTGACGATCATTATCATTGTCAGCATCACAATCTGTGGCTTGTTCACCACCCTCAGCTATCGTCAGAGTTATTATGCGGATACCGAGAATAACATCAAAAAGAGCAGCAACTATATTATGAACTATCTGTTGCCGGATTTCCTGGAAACGGGAAACAAAGAAAATTTGGATAATTTTGCCCAGAGTACCCATGTGCGAATGACGATCATTAATACCCAGGGGGATGTCATCTACGAATCCGTTCAGGGTTTGGGCACGTTGGAAAACCATAAAAATCGACCGGAAATTCATGGCGCAATGGCGGGTGAACAAACGACCGAGGTGCGATTCTCCAATACCATCAAAGATGAAATGATCTATGTCGCGACGCCTTATTTTAATGAAGCGAAGGAAGTAGCGGCGGTACTACGGATATCCATGCCGGTAAACGCGATGGACGATGCCATGTTTGAGATGATCAATAATATTATTTTTGTGATCCTAACCACCATCATGGCAACGACCCTGCTCTTACATTACTTTATCAATCGGGAAATGAAACCACTCGAAGAAGCCGCTGTTTTTGCCAGAACAATTGCTTCAGGAAAATATGGACAGCAACTGACCATGATCCGCGAAGATCAGATCGGCGAGCTGGTAGAATCCCTCAACCAGATGTCGGTCCAGCTCGATAACTCTTTTACTGAAATGAACCAGAAGAATGCTGAGCTTACCGCGATCTTGTCGAATATGAACCATGGGGTGATTGCCATTGATAAAAAGCATCACATTGTCCATCTCAATGAAGCGGCCCGGAAAGTATTGCGCATTCCCAGAAAAGAAGCCGTGATTGGTCAAAACATTCTGGAGGTCTATCGGGAGTCCTTTATTCTGGAACTGATGAATTATCTGGAAAATGATCCCAGCGAAAAGTTGAGCTTTGAGTCACGGATTCATTCAAATCAGGTCTTGCGGGTTTATATCAATCATATCGAAGAAAATAACAGCATCAACGGTCATATTATCATTTTAGAAGATATCACCCTGTTAAAAAACCTGGAAAAAATGCGTCGGGACTTTGTTGCCAATGTATCACACGAACTTAAAACACCGATTACCACCATCAAAGGTTTTATTGAGACGATTCAGGTCAATCAAATCACCGATCCGAAAACTCTGGAACGCTTTTATTCGATTATCTATGAAGAGAGCGATCGTCTCAGTCGCCTGGTCAGTGATATTCTGGTTTTATCGCAACTGGAAAACAAAGGCGGATTTGAACGAAGGTTTGAATTATTGAATATCGATCTGGAAATCAAGCAGATTTTTGATATTTTAAAGTTAAGTGCTGAAGAAAAAGCCATGACGTTAGTATTAAACTGTCAAGAATCAATTGAGCTGGAGTTTGTGGCGGATGAATTCCGGCAAATGATGATCAATCTTATCGACAATGCCATCAAATACTCGGAGCCGGGTAACCGGGTCGAGGTTATCTTATCTGAACAAGAAGAAAAGATTGTGATACAGGTGCGGGATCATGGTTATGGGATACCGGAAAAGGATGTGGATCGGATTTTTGAGCGGTTTTACCGGGTCGACAAGAGTCGCTCCAAGGAAAAAGGCGGTACCGGTCT
>CAZEBY010000170.1:0-2584 GCA_964510565.1 uncultured Lachnospiraceae bacterium
ATAAGCTGGAGGATGATCTGATTATCACTGGTGATGAAAAACAAATTACCCAGTTATTGGTGATTCTTTTGGATAATGCCATCAAATACAGTGGTGAAAATATCATTATTCGCATCATCGGAAAACAGACTCTTCAGGGTGTATCGGTGGAAGTCATCGATCAGGGGATTGGGATTCCCAAAGAAGAGATCAACAAGGTCACCCAACGGTTTTATCGGGTCGACAAAGCCCGTTCCCGAACCGAGGGTGGCACCGGACTGGGTTTGTCGATTGCCAATTGGATTGTGGACGAGCACCATGCCGGTATGATCATCGAAAGTGAAGAAAAAAAAGGAACCAAAATTACTTTGAATTTTAACAAAGGGGTAGAAAAAAAATGAGCAGTTTAAAATTTTGCGGCGACGAGATTATCACCGGCCCAGGTACCCTGGAGGCCATTAAAACGATAGCGGGACATCGGATCTTTGTGGTAACCGGAAAGTCGGCCTTATTCAGAAATGGGACAATCAGACGGGCAGAAGTGCTGTTAAAAGAAAGCAACAAGGAGTACGATATCCTCAGCGGAATCGGGGCGAATCCCAGTGTACTCGATGTGGAAGAGGGTCTGATGAAGATGAAAGACTTTGATCCGGATGTGGTCATTGCCATCGGCGGCGGCTCGGTGCTTGATGCGGCCAAGGTGATGACGCTGATGTGCGAGTATCAGGGATTAACGATTGAGGCGATCAAAAATGGCCAGGCGCCGGAAACACGGGAACGGATTAAACTAGTCGCCATCCCCTCAACCTCGGGAACGGCTTCGGAAGTGACTCGGGCAGCGGTGATTACCTTTCCGGCAGAGAATATCAAGATCGGCCTGAAAACCAAGGCCTTTATTCCTGATCTGGCCATTCTGGATGGGGAGCTGGCGCTGTCAATGCCGACCAGTGTGATGGTCGAATCAGGGATGGATGCCCTGACCCATGGTCTCGAAGCGATGATCAATAAAAACGCCGACGACTTTACCAAAACCATGGCCAGGGGAGCGGTGGAAGGTCTCCTTAAGCACCTGCGCCCGTCCTTTGAACACGGGGATATCGAAAGCCGTCAGCATGTTCATAATTTTTCCTGTCTGGCTGGTTTTGCGTTTCAGAATGCCGGCCTGGGAATGGATCACGGCATTGCCCATGCCTTTGGCGGACGCTTTGGCACCAGCCACGGGCTTCTTAATGCCATTGCCCTGCCCTATGTGCTGGAATATAATCAGCAGGATCCTCAGGTGGCCGCGGATCTGGAACAACTGTCCCGGTTAATTGGGAAAAACATCATTGACGAAATCAAAGAGTTGAACCACACTTTTGGCATTCCGACTTCTTTTAAGACTGCCGGTATCCCTGAAGAACAATTTAAGGCTCACTACGATGAGTTACTTGGAAATTCACTGATGGGCTCAACCCAGCGAAACCCGGTAAAAATGGATGCCGCTGAAATGGATAAGGTTTTAACCAGTATTTATTATGGCAAAAAGAAATTTTAATAAAGAAACAAACAAGGTAACTGGAAAGGCGCAAGCGTCGAACATAGTTGACGGCATTTTTCAATTACCGGTGAAATAAATATTTAGGAGAACACATGAGTTTATTAGACGGGTTAAACGCTCGACAACGAGAAGCAGCAGAAACCATCGATGGGCCGCTATTAATACTGGCCGGGGCCGGATCGGGAAAAACACGCACCATTATCCATCGTATTGCCCATATTATTGAAACCGGACAGGCGTGGCCTTCGCAGATTCTAGCCATCACCTTTACTAACAAAGCCGCCGGAGAAATGCGGGAACGGATCGCCAAAATGAATATCGAGGACAGTAAGCGGATCTGGATGTCGACCTTCCATGCCATGTGTGCCCGGATCATGCGAAGCCATGCCCAATGGCTGGGTTATGACGACAATTTTGTCATTTACGATATGGACGACCAGAAGCGTTTGTATAAAAGTCTGATCAAAGAACTGGGGCTCAACGACAAATATTTTACCAATCAGTTTTTAAGTGGTGAAATCTCCACTGCCAAGAATAATTTTGTCAGTCCTGACGCCTATCTGAAAGAAAATTCCGGTGATTTCCGCAAAGAAAAGGTCGCCGTTTATTATAAACGCTACCAGGAGAGCCTCAAAGCCAACAACGCCATGGACTTTGATGATCTGATCTATAATACCCTGGTATTATTTAAAGGCTTTCCCGAGATTCTGGAACAATATCAGAATCGCTTTAAATATATTATGGTTGATGAATATCAGGATACCAATCACAGCCAATATGAGCTGGTCAATCTGCTGGCCGCCAAATATAAAAACATTTGCGTTTGCGGCGATGACGACCAGAGTATTTATGGTTGGCGGGGCGCAGACATCAATAATATTCTCGACTTTGAAAAAGACTATGCCAATGCCCGGGTAGTTAAATTGGAAGAGAATTATCGTTCCACCCAAACCATCCTGGATTGTGCCAACAGTGTCATCGCCAGAAACACCGGTCGCAAGGAAAAGGCCCTGTGGACCAATAATGATGGTGATGAAAAAATCATGATCGCATCGTTTAATCAAG
>CAZEBY010000171.1:0-2573 GCA_964510565.1 uncultured Lachnospiraceae bacterium
ACCCGATCCAGAATCTGTTCCCGGGATAAGACCAGCTGATGATGATTGATAAAAAAGGTCAGCACCTCAAATTCCTTCTGAGTCAGGTTAATGATTTCATCATCAATGATCAGTTGCCGTTCTTCTGCATTTAAATGCACACCGCAGACATCGAGCTGGTTGTCGGTAGTGACGACTCCACTGCGTTTTAATAAGGCTTTGATGCGCACCATCAACTCCCGGGGACTAAAGGGTTTCGTCACATAGTCATCGGCACCGACTTCAAAGCCCTGGATTTTATCATCCTCTTCCCGGCGGGCCGTCAGCATGATTACCGGGACATTGTCGGTTTTCCGGATTTCTGCCAGCACCTCAAAACCGTCAAACTTCGGCATCGTAACATCCAGAATGATGCAATCCGGTTTTTTTTCAGCCCATAAATCCAGAGCTTCTTCGCCATCGGCCGCCCCGAAGCCTTGATAACCTTCTTTATTTAAATATTTCAAAACGATTTCTCGCAGCTTATCTTCATCTTCTGCCACCAGAATGCGAATCCCTTTCATTCACATGCCCTCCCTTTTCTTCTTTATTTATAAAAGTTTATCCGATTACTATGACAATCGTGTGTCAGCATGAACCATTTAACTATTTTTATTTTATCACATGAATTTTATTTTTGACACAGGATTGACATATAACCGTCATATAATACAAACAACAACAGAATACATTAAAAAACGGAGGAATTTCAATGAAAACAAAACTTATTTTAGTCGGATCCCTGGCCTTAATGCTTGCTACCGCGGGGAGCGCTATGGCAGCTCCAAACCACGGCGCTGGTACTGGTGCCTGCAATGGTTTGACCGAACAGCAACGGATTGAACGTCAAGCTAGCCATGATACCAATGGCGACGGTATCTGCGACAATGAAAATTGCACCCAGGACGGCACTGCCCACCAGTACGGCAATGGCGATGGTACCTGTGATGGCACCCAACCCCAGGATGGCACTGGCATGCGTCATGGCGGAAGAACCCGCTAATCATTTTCGCTTCAGTCTTAAAAGACCCCAATGAAAGCAAGCTTTCATTGGGGTCTTTAACTTATTCCACTTCTTTATTTTTGAGTTTTTTTACATAGGTGCGGGTTTCAGCAACGACCACCCCACTTAATGCCATCAAGGCAATCAGGTTGGGCAACGCCATCAAACCATTAAATATGTCGGCAATCGTCCAAACCGCTGAAACAGTCATAAACGGACCGATGAAAACCGCCAGGATATACAAGTAACGATAGGTCAAAACAGCCTTCATATTCCCGTTCGACAGATATTCCAGACAACGTTCGCCATAATAATTCCAGCCCAAGATGGTGGTAAAGGCAAAGAAAACCAGACAGGTCATCAGCAGAAAAGAGCTGACTTGTGGGGCAAACGGCAAGCCCGCCTGAAACGCATTGGTGGTCACTGCTACCCCTTCCAGTCCGATATTCCAGGAGCCCGTTAAGACAATGGCCAGCCCCGTCATCGTACAGACCACAATGGTATCTAAAAAGGTTCCCGTCATCGAGACCAGCCCCTGACGCACCGGTTCATTGGTTTTGGCCGCAGCAGCAGCAATCGGGGCGCTACCAAGGCCCGCCTCATTGGAAAAGATTCCCCGGGCAATCCCTTTTTGCATGGCTACCAGCACCGCTCCCAGGGCTCCACCAGCTACCGCCCGGAACCCAAAGGCACTGGCGACAATTTCAGTAATCGCCGTTGGAATTAATCCAATGTTAGTAACTAATATCACTGCACAGCATAGAACATAAATAATAATCATAAAGGGGACAATAATCTGGGATACATTGGCGATCCGTTTCAGTCCCCCAATTACCACCAGCCCCACAAAAATCGTAACCATGGTTCCGGTGATCACCACGCTCCAGGAATAGTCCATTCCCAAAAGATTGATCGTCCATTGATTATTGGGATCAAAAAAATTATTGGCGGCACTGGCAATTCCATTAACCTGGGTAAAGGTTCCAATTCCCAATAGACCAACGCCTGCTCCAAAAAAAGCAAACATCTTAGCTAACCAACGCCATTTTATGCCCATCCCATTTTCGATATAATAAAAAGGTCCGCCCAGGACATGTCCATCCGGTTCAATAACCCGGTATTTAATGGCCAGAACCCCTTCGGCGAATTTGGTCGCCATCCCGAATAAGGCGGCAATCCACATCCAAAACAATGCTCCCGGTCCTCCGGCGACAATTGCAGTGGCAACACCTACAATATTCCCGGTTCCTACGGTTGCTGAAAGAGCCGTGCACAGGGCTCCAAAACTGGTTACCTCGCCTTCGCCTCCGTCTTCATTCTTCACCATATACTTCAGCGCTTTGGGTAGGTAGCGGATCTGAAGTCCGTGCAGGCGGATGGTCAGAAAAATCCCTACCGCCAGAATCAGCACAATCAATGGCACACCCCATACGAGGTCGTCAAACCATACTAAAAATTCATTCAATTGTTGAAACATTTTGTTCCTCCTTCTCTTAATTGTGAAGAGGGAGAACAACACCAATGGGTTGCTCTGTCCTTTTGCCTGAGAGAT
>CAZEBY010000172.1:0-2570 GCA_964510565.1 uncultured Lachnospiraceae bacterium
GAATAATTTGATTAAATCAGGACTGTTTTGACACTTATAATTTGACAATTAACAGTATTATCCTTGTTGCTCGAGAATTTCGCAAAGAAGTGACCTCTACTGTCTTGTGGGTCAGAAAATTCCGTATTCAGATCCAATGTATTAAAGTAATCCCCTATATATTTGAAGGCCATTTGCTACTGGACACCGAGCAGATTATTCCGGTTAAAGATGTTGCCGACATCACCATTTCATTGGATGATAAAGCCCATGACGAAATTGCCACAGGCGCTGAAATTGCCGAAAGAGAATTAATCCGTGATCGTTTTTGGCGGGAACTGCTACTGCAGATGAATACACAATCGTCGCTTTATAGTGGAATCAATACGGAAGCCAATCATTATGATCATTGGTTGTCAACAGGGGCAGGGATGAGTGGTTTATCATATGCGTTTGTGATTACCAAGAAATATGCTGCAGTTGAGCTGGGAATCAATAAAGCATCACAGGAAGAAAATAAAGCAATTTATGATGCTTTGATAATTGATAAGGAGATTATCGAAACAAATTTTGGCGAGGCATTAACCTGGCAACGACTGGATGAAAAGAAAATGTCAAGAATTACCTGTATTTTAGATGGGGTAAATATTTTTAATGAAGATGATTGGCCTAAAATTGAGGAATTTCTGATCAGTAAGATGATTCGATTCAGCGAGACCATGAAGCCGTACATAGCAAAAATTAAGCCAGGGATGTTAAACACGGGCCCTCTGCCAGAGTAACGGGTTGGCACGGGTATGGGAATTAGGAATCAAAAGCGGTATCGTCGCAGGTTAACAGGGCAAGTGAGAAAAAGTGAGATAAATCATTGTCAAAACTATCACAATTGGATGTCAATATGTTTTCAGCGATGGATAATTCTCTGATCAACGATGGTTGTGGTCTCTTTCGGGGGCGGCTGATTCTGCCCTACGAACATCTGTCGCGATTTCAGAATGATCTGATTGATTGATCATTGTCACCGTGATGAGACAAATAGCGGACACCTTGTTTCGGAATACTTTTTTAGGGTAAATAAAACAGACTGATACGTACCGCTCCCACCGCATCGTGAAGGGATGGGCGCCTGGAATAACCGGATTTAGACGAGGAGGTAAAAGATGCCAAAAAATAATCCCCGACGATGGATGATCGCTTCGATCATCATTACGATAATCAGTGTGTTAATGGTTTTTATGGGATTTGCGTTAAATGACTTTAATTTTTTCTGGATGATCATGGTGGGGCTATTGCTGGGGATCACCTTTGCGATTATGATCGTGGTTTTCTACAAACAGGCCCGGCTGCTTGACAACCTTTTTAACGAGGTCGATCAATTGGCCCACTGGACCTTTGGTCAGGCGGAACAGCTGGAAAAAGCGGAAGGCGAATTTAAAGAACGAAAAGCCTACAATAAAATGCTGATCGGTATTATTACTTTTTTCTTTGTCGTGATCGTTGGGGCGTTTCTGCTCTTTGCTTTTGACGATGCTGATGAGGCCCTCTTTTTTGCAATCCTGATGGGTTCGATTCTGTTGCTGTTATTTGTGGTGGCCTTTACCGTTCCGATTCTTTCCTACCGGCGAATGAAGGCGGCGATCCCGGAGGTTTTTGTCGGGCCTTACAGTGCCTGGGTGATGGGCGAGTATAGCCAATGGGCGGCGCCGATGACCCGTCTTGATGGGGTGAATCTGCGCCATAATCACGACGGATCGGTGGTCATTGAGGTAAATTTTGAAATCTATCAGCGGACCGGCCCGCAGTATCATGTCTGTCGCATTCCGGTACCCCACGGCAAGGAGACCGAAGGCGATGCGGTGGCTTCTCAAATCGCAGCAGTCAACGGGGTGCCGTTTACCACTTCTATTGAAACCGATGATTATATTGAATGACCAACGCCGGATTGCCGGTTACAGCGCCAGATAGTCTCGAATCATAAAGGCTAACCGCAGATTGAATTTTTCTTCCATCGTCGCCAGATCCAGCTGCAGGATCTGGCGGATTTTTTTCATCCGGTAATTAATCGTGTTGCGGTGGGTGAAGCTGGCATCGGCCACTGCCTGGATGCTGCCGTCGTGCTCGAGGTAAAGCCGCAGGGTTTTTGACAGGTGGGACTGGGGATCCTGTGCTTCCAGCCGGATCAGACTGTCATCAGCCAGCGCCGCCAGGATGGCCGGGTCGGGCACGGAAAAAAAGAGCTTGTAAAGCCCCAGATCATCAAAACGACAGAGCTGCAGCCCTTGCTGCCGGGCGATTTTCAGGGCAAAAAGCCCCTGCTGGTAGCTGATGTGGAGGTTGGACAGGGTGGCGGTTGGCGCTCCGAGGCCCAGATAAACCGGGTCGGCGGGCGGGTCGATGGAGGGGGCCAAACCGTCGCTTGTGGCGGCCTCGAGGGCAGCGCTGTCGGGGTTTGAAAAAATAAAGACAACGATCTCCCGGAGCCGAAAGTGATAACAGCGGGGGGCCAGCTGACGCAGCTGATCGAGCAGTCGATCCGGGCATTCCGGGGCGGCAGCGACCATCACCTGATAGGGATGATCGGTTTCATAACC
>CAZEBY010000173.1:0-2565 GCA_964510565.1 uncultured Lachnospiraceae bacterium
AGTGTGTTGTTATAAAGTCTCAGCTGAATTTTAGTGCTGGGAAAGTTGAGTTATTTACACTCACACTTGGTGTTAAATCCATCGTTATCTCAATAATGCCAATGTTCTCATTCTGGCTATTTTTTATAAAGCGGGAATTTTTTTGATTGTAACATCCCATAAACTCAAAATCGAAGGTTGTCAGGCCTTTCGTAATCAGTTGGAAAATACTGCATCTTTCGGGACACTCTTTTGAGTTGCAATCCGCTATTCCAAATTCACAGCATTTCTGATAATATGCGGTCTCCCGATTCTCAATTAATCCTGCTTTCTGCAGCAACTCTTCCAGGACTTTATTGAAAAATAACCATTGCCCATTTAAATTAAGAATGTGTAGCGGATAAGGAATTGCATCCATAGCTTGCTCATACAACATACTTTTCTCAACCTGAAAATTGATTGTTTTATTAATAGAGGCAAGTATTGTCGAATAAAATCCTGGCAGTTCAGAAGAAATTGCTTCGAAACCGGCCGAGTTTTTTTTAGTTAATAATTCTGTCTCTTCTTCCAGAATTGACAGTGATCGTGCAATTGATCGGAGACTCTTTCCTAAAACATCATTGTTTGACAATGGCCGTATTTCTTTGGAAAGTTGACCTTCAGCTAATTGCTTCCCAGCATTTGCGTATTCTTTCAGACTATTTGTCAGTGTTAAAACAGCCTGCCATAATTCATCACGATGGTGATCAAAGCCATCAACTTCGATGTTGGTATCACCTTCTGAAAGTCGTTTAAGTATGTCGACCAGGACAGATGATCGCTTTTTTATTTTTGCTTTCAGCATCATACTCGAGCCCAAATTCAAACAAAGCCCTAATCCGAGCACCATCAGGATGGGAATTGGCCGGTTATCTTTAAAAATTTCAGTAAAATCATATTGAAATAAAATGATTAAGGTTAAGCACAGGACCAAAACATTGATCAAAAAAGTCTGAAAAACAAATTGAAGTAACCATTTTCTTTTTTCGTTGTGCATGATTTTCTCCTCACCAACGTCGAATACTAAGGAAGTTATGACATTCCATCTGAATTGAAGGCGATCGTTTTTTTTGCAAACGTTGTCACTTGCAAGAGATGGCAGTTTTTTCAAACCGTCATCTCTTAAATAGTCAACCTGAGCTGCAAGTGAAGACTAACTATTTTCTGCCTTTATTCATTTGCCTGCAAGACTGCCCTCTGTGTCCTCTTAGGCCCCGATCAGTTCCTTGGCTTTAGCCGCCGAGCTGCCGGCATCTGGTGCATAGCCATCGGCGCCAATTTCATCAGCATATTCCTGGGTAACCGGAGCGCCACCAACAATCACTTTCATATCTGGATAAGCCGCTTTAATGGTTTGAACGGCTTCTTTTAAGGCTGGCATGGTAGTGGTCAACAGACCGGAGCAGGCAACCAGAACAACATTGGTGTTATCTTTAATGGCTTCCACAAATTTGTCAGCTGGGACGTCAACCCCCAGGTCAACCATATCAAAACCTGAACTCTCAAGCATCATGATAACCAGGTTTTTACCGATATCGTGAAGGTCCCCAGCGACGGTTCCCATAATACAGGTGCCCAATGAATTTGACACATCACCAGCCATAATTGGTTTTAATACTTCCACTCCTTTAGCCATCGCTTTGGCAGCGATTAACATTTCCGGTACAAAAATTTCACCGGATGAGAATTTATCCCCGACCACACCCATGGATGCGATCATTGCATCGAGTATATCCTGGGCTTTATCCCCGGCATCCAGAGCTTCCTGAACCGCTGCGGCGACTCTTTTTGATTTCCCGGTTTCGACGAGTCCTTTTACTTCTTCAATTTTTGACATTTTTTTCTCCTTGAATTTTATTTATTTTCCCCAATCTGTGTGCATCGGAGGATTTAACTATTTAACAAAAATACCTTCTCTAAAGGCGCTGATATATTCCATACAGTATTCATCTTCGCCCATCATCGCTTCGGTGGCAAAGAGCATTCCCATCATATCCTTGTTCAGCGGATCGAGGATAAAACTGTCCATCCCGGCGCTCATGGCCAGAACGGCAAAGGCCTGATTGGCAATCCGGCGGGCGGGCAGGTTGAAGGAAATGTTGCTGACGGCGCCGGTGACATGAATGGTTGGATATTGTTTTTTGATTTCCCGGATCACTTCGGTGACCATGGTGATGCCGTCTTCGGAGGTACACAGCATTTCAATCAAGGGATCAATATGCATCCGGGAGGGGTCGATGTTGTATTCTTTACATTTTGCCATCAGATCAGCAAAGACATCCAGACGGTCTTTGGCGGTTTTCGGGATGCCTTTGTCACTATTTAGCAAAGCGACGCATTCCCATTTGGTGTCAGCCAGCACTTTGAAGGCCACATCGACCTTATCACCTTCCAGTGAGACCGAGTTAAACAGTCCCGGTTTGTTGCAGTATTTCATCGACTCGATACAGGTATAAACATTGGGGCTATCGACCGCAATCGGTGTATCCACAGCATCCTGAACAATGTCGATCAGCCATTTCATCGTTTCCAGTTCAATGTCGTCAT
>CAZEBY010000174.1:0-2479 GCA_964510565.1 uncultured Lachnospiraceae bacterium
CCTTGTACCGCTCCATCAGTGGAAACCAGCCAGGGAAATCCATTCCCCGTTTACATGTATGGTGTTCTCTTATCAGAAGTATCGGTTGATACCACCACCGGAAAAACTCATGTGGACAAAATGACGCTGGTATCTGACTGTGGAACCATTACCAATAAAACCGTTCTTGAAGGTCAGTTATGGGGTGGTTTAACCCAAGGGATTGGTTTAGCTTTAAGCGAAGATTTCGAAGATCTGAAAAAACACACCAGCTTGACCGGCTGTGGTATTCCACAAGTGAAGGATGTTCCCGATGAAATCGTCCTGATTCATCAGGAAACACCACGTCCATTAGGACCATACGGCGCAGCCGGATCGGGTGAAATGCCATTATCGGCACCACATGCTTCAATTGCAAATGCGATCTTCAATGCCTGTGGCGTAAGAATCAAACATCTACCAGCTTATCCAGAAAAAGTTCTTGAAGGTTTAGAAGCCTTAAAATAAGCAAATCAAGTCTGATTACCAAGGAATTGAAAGCTTCTAAGCTTTCAATTCCTATTTTACATTTAACGCAAGCGTATGAGGGGAAAGAACTTTGGTGTATGTTTCTATGATACAATTTGGATGAGATTACTGGCTTGGGATAAATAAAAATTTCGTGTCCTGCGAAATCATTTGAACGATCAGGGATAGAATTTTTTATAGAAACAGACATCAGCACCGATGATGGTGTTTAGTTGCCGCAATGACCTGAATAATAAAGAGTTAGGAGACCAACTATGAATTTAGATAAATTATTGGAAACCGGGGATCGGTGTATTCATAAGGAGCCCCCAACGTGTGTGGCAAATTGTCCGATACATCTGGAAATTATCGATTTTTTAACAGAAATAGAAAAAGGGAATTTTCAGAATGCCTATAAGCTGATGGAAAAGAAGATGCCGTTTCACAAAATCATCGGGCGGATCTGTGATCATCCCTGTGAAGCACCCTGTGAACGGAGTAAGGCCGGCGGCTCGATCCGGATTTCGGAACTGGAGAAAGCGGTGCTGGAATATGGTGCTTACAAACCGAAGAAAGTTTGGCCGTTACCCAAAAATAAAGGTAAGGTTGCCATTATCGGTGGCGGCTTAAGTGGCCTGACGGCGGCGGTTGATCTTGATAAAAAGGGTTATGTCGTTACGATCTATGAAAAAAGCCAGCGCTTAGGGGGGCGACTGTGGGATTTTGTAGGCAAAGGACTGACAGAAGCGTTGCTGCTGGAAGAAATCAAAACCGTTAAAGATAAAAAAATGGCCATTCAACTGGAAGAACCGGTGGATGAGGTCCGTTTGGGAGCGCTATTGACTGAATATGATGCCGTCTATCTGGGCACGGCGACTTGGGAAACGCCGCTCAAATGGAATCCGGCCACTTTTCAGGTGGAAGCATCGACCTTGTTTGTTGGCGGCCAGCTGGTCACCGAAACAGATTCCGTGATCGCTTCGGCCAGCTCGGGACGACGGGCTGCGATTTCGATCGAACGCTTTCTGTCAAAGGTCTCACTGACTGATTCCCGGGAACGGGAAGGGGTATTTGATACGCCGCTCCACTTTGAGATCAGCAAGCATGAAGCATTGCCCCAAATTGAGAAATCCGGGGCGATTTATAATCCGGAAGAAGCAATCGCCGAGGCGGCCCGCTGCGTCAAGTGCCAGTGCCGCAAATGTATTGAAGGCTGTGTCCATCTACGAAATTTCGAAATGTCTCCGGACGCTTATATTCGCCAGATCAACCACAATGAACGGATTATTCTCGGCACCCATTATGCCAATAAGATGATTAACTCCTGTGCCGAATGTGGTCTCTGCAAGGAAGAATGTTTTCTGGATATCAGCATGAGTGATGTCATCCATGAAACCCGGGAAAGCATGGTAGCACGGGGTAAGATGCCGGCCTCAGCCCACGACTTTGCCTTGAAAGATATGGCTTTTTCCAACAGCTCCCGGTTTTCGCTGGTGCGCAAACAACCCAGTAAGGAGGAATCCAAAGATCTGTTTTATTATCCGCTGATTTCTTTTTCGGATTATGTTAAGGGCTTATATAAGGGCACGGGACAAACTAAATACCTGTTCTATCCCGGCTGTCAGTTACCGGCCTCCTATCCCGACGATATCAAAAGCATCTACGAATACCTGGTTGGTCATTTAAGTGGTGATGTCGGCATTTATCTGGGCTGTTGCGGTGCGCCGGCTGATTGGGCCGGGCAACAGGCTCTAATGAACGAGAATGTGAAAGCGATTAAAAAAGTATGGGAAGAAATGGAACGCCCCACCTTTGTACTGGCCTGTTCCAGTTGCATCCGGATTTTTGAGAAATACCTGCCGGAGATTGCCGTTGCGTCACTCTGGGATATTTATATCGAAAAGGGTCTGCCCAATAAAGATCACATTAAAATCCCCCAGACCTTAAGCATTCACGATGCCTGCGGTACCCGGGAAAACAGCGACCTCCATGA
>CAZEBY010000175.1:0-2452 GCA_964510565.1 uncultured Lachnospiraceae bacterium
TGATCCGGTCGGATACAGGTGCGCAGGGCTCCCCGGGTGGCCATCAGCACATCCGCATAGTCCTGGAGAGGGGGGATGGCCAGATCCATTCGCTCCAATCCCTGGGTGGGGCCCATGATATAGCCATGATCGAAGGCCAGCATGACGGTGTGACCGCTGACGGGATCAAAAATTTTTGACAGCCGGGTTTTCATCCCCCAGTCGACATCGTCCATCCCTTTAACGTGGAAACTCCGTTTTTCCATGGGGCGGTCAAAACCAAAATCTTTGGCCTTTTTGATTGAATCCTGATCTGCCATAATTATCGACACAAATATGGCGTTTTAGCCGGAGCTTCCCAAAAGGCAAGTTTTTGCGGATCCATCCGGGCAAAGAAAAGCTGGAAACCGGCCTGTTCCTGAACCGTTAAAACCTCTTCAACCCAGCTGGCCACAATCTTAATACCTTTTTCGCTGAGGTATTTGTGAACCCGTCGGAAGACCAAAAGCATTTCCATGATGGTGGTGGCGCCGGTACCGTTAACGATCACCATCACCTCTTCACCGGCCTTCAGATCGAGATCGTTAAAGAGGGCATCGGCCATGATCACCGCGGTTTCATCCGCGCTGGCCATTTTCTGGCGCCCGCCGCCGCCCTCGCCATGCTGACCCATGCCGACTTCCATCTCATCCTCACCGAGATCGGCAAAGGATGCGCCATTTTGAGGATGGGTAGCCGTTTTGCAGGCCACTGCAATCGTTGCCATATTGTCGGCAAAATCCTGGGCCAGGGCCGCCACTTCGGTCAGCGATTTGCCCTGAGCGGCAGCAGCGCCACAGATCTTATAAAGCGGTACACAGCCGACCAGGCCACGACGGTTGGCGGCGTCAGAGCGGGGGGCATTGGCAATATCTTCCTGGGTGACCACTTTAATAACATTTAGTCCCAGTTTTTCGACCTCTTTCATGGTCCGGTCACCGGCTAGCATATCACCGGCATGGTTTAAGACCACCAACAGCACGCCTTTGCCCTTGTCAGCCAGTTTCAATGCTTCCACCACGGCTTTGTAACCGGGGGCAGCAAAAATATCGCCAACGACTGAGATATCGATCATCCCTTCACCGACAAAGCCTTCCAGTGCTGGTTCATGACCGGCGCCACCGATGGTGACAATGGTAACCCGGTCGGCATTGGCCAACCCTTTGTTGATGATCAGATTGTGGTCAGTTACTTCAAGGATGCTGGGGTTTGCCAGGGCCAGACCCTCTAATAATTCTGCCGTAATATCATCCGGATTGTTAATAAATTTTTTCATCGTCATGATTTTCCCCTTATTTATTAAAATTTAATGGGTGAGAATGGTTATTTCATTTCCATCAGTTCAAGAACAGTACCGTTAACTTTGACAAAAGCAATATCGAGATGGTCATCAACCGTCATCCGTTCGTTTAGAATAATGGCCTGGTGATCCTTGATAAAGGCATCGATGTTGGGCACCTTATAGGCGATGTGGGTAAAATTGACCACATCTGGATGAAACGGAGTACCCTCTTCAAATCTCAAATACTCAAACTTGAGAGGATTATTGTCCGGTCCGGAGATATGGACCTTTAATCCTTCGGCGTAAAACTCCTCCAAAACCGGTTCCTTAACGGGAACCCCAATGTGCATGATTTCGTACATTTCTTTCTCCTTTCAGATTTAATGGGTTTGTTTAGAATTTATGCTGAATATCCTTTGGCAAGTCCCTCATAGAAATAGGCGAAGGTTACCGAACCAGGATCTTTATGACCTAAACAGCGGTCGCCGATATAGCGGGCGCGTCCATATTTGGCCAGCATTCCGGCGGTATTATCAGAACCGCTTCGGGCGGCAGTGGCTGCATTTTCCAATGTGGTTTTCATATCAGCGGTAGAATTGCGGATTACTTCAGTAGCCGGATAGATGGCATCCATCATCGTTTTATCCCCGACGACTGCTTTCGAAGTTGCGAAGAACTCGTCGTAGGCACCGAGTAGGATATCTTTGATAAAATTATCATTATTTGGCGCATCGGGATCAGCAGCTTCTGCCATACCATGGACAAAAGCAGCAAACAATGGTCCGGCCGAACCGCCACTGACATTTTCCAGGGCATCATTAAGGGCTTCCAGACCGTCTTTCAGATTAGTAGTTTCATTCCAGGGTTGGATTTGACCAACCATAACATTTGTCAGTTTTTTCATGGTCGTGCCATGATCGCCATCGCCTAATGCACAATCAAGCTCGGTTAAAATGTCGACGTGATTGGCAACTTCCTGGGCGGCAGCGAGGAGCAGATTTCTTATTTTTACTGATTCCATCGATTGTGTTTCACCTCCATAATCGTTTACATCATCGTAATCAGTATAACAAGTGTTAATAAGTAAGTCAAATTAATTTAGCATATGTTAGTTATAATTGTTTTAAATATAGAATAAGCACAGAATAATAT
>CAZEBY010000176.1:0-2440 GCA_964510565.1 uncultured Lachnospiraceae bacterium
GAGACATGCTCAAAGGAGGCGGGATTTTTCATCACCGCATCGATATGCATGCCGCCCTTGTGGGCAAAGGCTGATTTTCCAACAAAGGGCTCCCGCCCGGTGAGGGCATAATTTGAAATCTCAGCAATCCGAATCGCCGACGAGGTCAGTTTTTGAAGCTCCGTATCCGCCAGACAGCGAAAACCCATTTTTAACTGCAGATTGGGAATAATGGTGGCCAGGTTGGCATTGCCACAGCGTTCGCCATAGCCGAGGAAGGTTCCCTGAACCTGTCGGGCGCCGGCATGAACCGCCATCAGTGAATTGGCCACGGCCAGCCCACTGTCGTTATGGCAATGGATTCCCAGGGGAATCCGTAACTTTTTCCGGACATCCGCGACAATCGTCTGAATTTCATAAGGCAGGGTGCCGCCATTGGTGTCACAGAGGGCCAGACAATCAGCGCCCCCTTCCTGGGCCGCCAGCAGCGCTTCGATGGCGTAGGCTGGATCGTTTTTATAACCGTCAAAGAAATGCTCGGCATCAAAGGTGACATCTTTTCCCTGAGCTTTTAAATAGGCCATCGTTTCTTCGATCATTTTGAGATTTTCGGCCAGGGTCGTTTTGATGATATCGGTAATATGGAAGGTCCAACTTTTTCCAAAAATCGCCACCCCCGGGGTTTCGGTTTCCAGAATGGCTTTTAGGTTGGCATCGTCCTCAACGGCAATGCCGCCCCGGCGGGTGCTGCCAAAAGCCACCAGCTTGGCATGATTGAGCTGAATACCCTTGATGCGATTAAAAAACTCAATATCCTTGGGGTTGGAGCCGGGGTTGCCGGCTTCAATATAATCAATGCCCATTTTATCCAGGGTTTCAACCACCCGGATTTTGTCTTCCACCGAAAAGGAAATCCCTTCGGCCTGGGCCCCGTCTCGTAGGGTTGAATCAAAAACTAGTATTTTTTCTGACATTTCCATTCCCCCTTATTACAATTTTAAATCGAGTTGTTCCCGGGTTTCATTACTTTGACTATCTTTTATGTAAAGCATCTGGTTGACGGCGTCAACATAGGCTTTCAGGCTAGCATCGATAATGTCAGTGCTCAGTCCCCGGCCATGGTAGACATGCGTGCCGTCGGATATCTTGACCTGGGCTTCGCCCTGGGCATCGGTTCCATCCGTAACCGCGGTCACTCCATAGTCTATCAGCGTCAGTTCACAGTCAACCAGTTCGCTGATGGCTTTAAACCCGGCACTGATCGGGCCGTCAGCCAGCGAGACCCCTTCGATCAGATCACCGTTTTTCCGTAAGCGAATAGTGGCCGCCGTGGAAATAGTGTTTCCGGTACTGATGACAAAGCGATCAAGTGAGTATACTTCGGGAATCGCCAATTGTTTTTGCTCGACCAGTGCCAGAATATCTTTGTCGGTGATGACTTTTTTCTTGTCGGCCAGAACCTTGAACTGATTGAATAAATCGAGTATTTCCTCTTCGCTTAACGTATACCCCAGCGAGGTCAGTTTATCGACAAAGGCATGCTTGCCGGAGTGTTTGCCCAGCACCATCTTGTTTTCTTTTAAACCAATCGATTCCGGCGTCATGATTTCATAGGTTTCTTTATTCGCCATCATCCCATGCTGATGAATCCCTGATTCATGAGCAAAGGCATTTTCACCAACAATGGCTTTATTGGGCTGAACCCGAACCCCAGTTAACTTGGATAACAAACGGCTGGAACGATAAATCTGAGTGGTATCGATGTTGGTGTCCACCTGGTAAATATCGTAGCGGGTTTTAAGCGCCATGACAATTTCTTCCAGGGCGGCATTTCCGGCCCGTTCGCCGATGCCATTGACGGTACATTCCACCTGACCGGCGCCGGCTTGAATGGCCGCCAGAGAATTGGCTACCCCCAATCCCAGATCGTTATGCACATGAACCGAAATGGTGGCCTTGTCAATATTGGGGACATTATTGCGGATGCCTTCAATAAATTTAAAATATTCACCGGGAGTGGTATAACCCACGGTATCCGGGACATTGACAATGGTAACCCCCTGATTGATAACCCCTTCCAGCACCTGATAAAGAAATTCCGGCCGGGTCCGGGAGGCATCTTCGGCGGAGAATTCCACCTCACCGCACAGGTTTCGGGCAAACTTGGCCATCGCAATCGCTTTTTCGAGCACCGCTTCCGGGGACATCCGCAGTTTGTACTCCATGTGAATGTCCGAGGTTGCCAGAAAGAAGTGAATCCGGGGGTTGACTGCACCTTTTAAAGCTTCATAGGCCGTCGTAATATCTTTTTCGGTACTGCGGGCCAGACTGGCAACGGTGGCATTTTTGATCTCGTTGGCAACCAGTTGAACCGATTCAAAATCACCAGGAGATGCAATGGCAAATCCGGCTTCAATGACGTCAATTCTCAGACGTTCGAGTTGTTTCGCCATCTCTAATT
>CAZEBY010000177.1:0-2386 GCA_964510565.1 uncultured Lachnospiraceae bacterium
AGTGCCGAGTCCAGCAATTTGGCCTTAAAAGGAGTGGCCAAGGCCTTGGGGACGAAAAAGGGCAAACACCTGATTGTCTCCAAAATTGAAGATTTTCCGGTGCTGTACAGCGCCAGAACCCTGGAAAAAGAAGGCTTCATCGTCGATTATCTGAACGTCGATGGCGATGGTCTGGTGGATCTTAAAAAACTGCAGGCGCTGATCCGGCCGGAAACCATTCTGGTCTCGATTCAGCATGGTAATCAGGAAATCGGTACCCTCCAGGATATCGGTGCCATCGGCAAAATTTGCCATGATCAGGGGGTGCTCTTTCACACCGACGCCACCCACACCTTTATGCGGGTGCCCCTGGATGTCACTACCGTCGCCGTTAATCTGATTACCGTATCGGCTCATACCCTGCATGGCCCTAAGGGAATCGGCGGACTCTATGTACGCAAAGGCACTGCCCTGGCTAAAATAATGGATGGCGGCTTTCAGGAGTTTGACCTCCGCGGCGGGATGGATAACATTCCCGGGGCAGTCGGATTCGCCAAAGCGGCGGAACTGGTGACGGCGGAGGAAAACATCCGGCTGGCGGCAATGCGGGATAAAATTATCACCATGGTGAGCGATCAGATCCCCGATATCATTTTAAACGGTCACCCCCGGCAGCGAACGCCCCAGAATGCCAATATCACCTTCCATTATGTGGAAGGGGAATCGATTACCCTGCATCTGGACATGTATGGCATTGCTGTCAGCACCGGCTCGGCCTGTTTCAGCCGCTCCCTGGAAGCCAGCCATGTAATTGCCGCCATCGGCGGTGATCATGAACGGGCCCACGGCTCGATCCGGATGACGGTGGGACGTTTCAATACCATGGAAGAGGTGGTTTTTGTGGTGGAAACACTGAAAAAGGTGGTTGAGAACCTGCGAAAAATCAGCCCCTTGGGAAAGGAATAGGAGGAAATAATTATGGCAAGTCCTTACAATGATCTGGTTTTGGAACATTTTAAGAATCCCCGCAATACCGGGCGGATTGAGGATCCCGATGGAAAAGCAACCGAAGGCAGTCCGGCCTGCGGCGATATGGTGTCTCTCTATTTAAAGGTTGATCCCGAGACCAAGGTGATCGATGATATCAAATTTGAATCCTACGGTTGTGCCTCAAACATTGCCACCGGTTCGATTATTACCGAACTGGCCAAAGGAAAAACCATCGATGAAGCCAAAAATATTACCTGGCAGGAAGCCTCGGAAGCCCTGGGCGGGCTGCCCAAAATCAAGGCCCATTGCTCGGTGTTGGCAGTGGAGGTACTGCGCTCGGCAATTCAGAATTATGAAGAAAAGCATGGCCTGATAACCGAAAAGGTCGCCACCACTGAAGAGATTGTCAGAAAACGCTTAAAGAAGGTCATGAATCCGATCAAAGGTCTGGATATGGTGGCAACCCATCTGGTCAAGGAAATTGATATCAACGATGGGGTCGTCCGGATCAGCCTGGATCTCCCCGAAACTCATCAGTTTGCCAACGCCATCAAAGAAGACGCAATAGAAAAAATCGAATCCCTCTGGGATATCGATCGCGTCATCGTCGAGTTTACTGACTGATAGAATAACTTGATATAGCAGAATTAAAAGCTTATCCAGTACCGACAATTGTTACATCATGTTGTACCCATGGGGGCAGACCCTGTGCCTCAAGGCGAACAGTTGCAAAAATGAATTTGATATTTTGACTTCGTTAATTAGCGACTGTACGAATTGTGCGCATTCAACAGATTAACAATTGGTCGGTACGACAGTACAGCAGTTTATCACCAACAAAAAAAAGAGCAACCCTGTTAAAGCGTTGCTCTTTTGCCGCTAACGGGCAGTTTTTGAAACGGCAATAATGCTTAAAGTCAGGGCTGCAGCGCCCAATACCAGGGCAACCATGCTGGATACAAAAGCGGCTACTTTCATCGAACTACCTCCTTATTTCGTTTGTTTCAATCCTCGTCATAAAAACCACTCATGGAGTAATCTTCCAGGGCTTCCAATAAAAAGACCAGACTTCCGGTCATGCTTTCTGCGGTGGTAACCACAATTTCTTTTTCTTCTTCAGTCAGCTCTATGAATTCTTCTTCAAGATCACATAGGCGTTTAATTAGAAATAATAATTCTGTTTTCATAATTCTCCTGTCCACTGCTGTGTTCTAATTATAATACTATCGACTTATCCCTAAAATTGCAAGAAAAATTGTGTTTATATGGTTGAATTGAAGATACTTAACAATCTGTTATCCAGTTGCGGATGATTTTCTTCAAAATTCTTTCCATAACTGATATAATAATTCAATCGCTGATAAAGGAGAAAAACCCAATGAGCAAAACAAAATGGCCAGGTTCGGTCTTGCTGGCA
>CAZEBY010000178.1:0-2349 GCA_964510565.1 uncultured Lachnospiraceae bacterium
TTTTCCATCCGTTTTATTGTGATTAAACCAGTCCGAAATAATGTGAAAATTTACACTATCCCGAAGATGGCAGTACCTCTGCTGAACTTTTAAAATCCGCCGATCACGCTATGTACCGGGCTAAAATCCACAAGACCGCCGGCATCGAATTTTTTAATCAGCAAAAAAGCGCTGCGCCATCTGCGAAACTGGATTACAACCATTACTTCAATCTGGCTCTGGAAAACAATGAATTTTATCTGGTCTTTCAACCTCAATTCACTTCTGACTCCAGACAATTGCGGGGCTTTGAAGTTTTGGCGCACTGGAACTCCGTTGTCCTCGGTAACGTCAGTCCTGAGATATTTTTGCCAATTGCCGAAAAAAACGGTCTGATGCCATTGTTGGGACAGTGGATTCTTGATGAAGCCTGCGAAAAATACCAAAAATTCAAGAATATTTACTCTGCGCCGCTGATTATGTCAATTAATATTTCTGCTGTTGAAATTCTGGATCCGGGCTTTGTTCCGATGGTAAAAACGACCCTGGCCAAAACTGGTATGGTCGGCAGCAATCTGGAATTTGAAATCCATGAATCGATGTTTCTGGCTGCCTCGCCGCAACTGGCCGAGGTGATCAAGGAACTCCGTTCAGCTGGTATTCTTATTGCACTGGATGATTTTGGCAAAACCATGGCCTATGTCAATGAACTTCAGATACTTTCCATTGATACGATTAAACTTGCCCAAAGCTATGTTGATGCGATTGATGGTGGTAACGGCACTGACCATCCCCTTTCTGCTATGGTTCTATTGGGACACCAATTGAATCTAGCAGTTTTTGCTAAAGGTGTGCAAACCCATACCCAAGTCGACTATTTGCAGCAATGCCAATGCGATTATCTTCAGGGGCCTTGGTGGAGCGCCCCCCTGGATGATCCTGGCTTTTCGCAGTTATTGGAAACGCTGCCGGTATAGTCCCCGGGTTTTTCATGTGTTTCACAAACAACCTGATCGCCGCTTTCATCTTGACATTTTCATTTTCCATGATATAATGCTGACAATTAAATATTTTTTGCGGGGGGACTTATTGTTGAGAAGGTTAAAACCTGACCCTTTGAACCTGTTAGTTAATACTAACGTAGGGAGGCAAGGCGTTTTGGCTTCAATTTCTAATACGTGCTTTTGGTGCTTTCCTATAGTGGAAAGCACTTTTTTTATACGCAAAATTCAAACTGGTAATTGCGAAACTCCTGTGAGCTTTGCGCCCAGTTTCGTACGAAACAATTTTTACACTGTACGGCGGACAGTTCTCTGAACTGTTCGCCTACACGTTACAAAATTGTTTGTGGAAACTGTACCCAAAGCAACTGTTGTTCGATGTTTTTTCATTTAGCAATTACCTAAAAATTCAAAATCTGAAAGGAAACGATTGTGAAAAATTACCAAACCCAAATGGAAGCGGCAAAAAAGGGGATTATCACCCCGGAAATGACAACCGTGGCCCAAAAAGAGGGCCTCGATGTTAGTAAACTGATGGAGCTGGTCGCCTGCGGTCAGGTTGCCATCCCGGCCAATGTCCGCCATCACGCCCTTTCTGCTGAAGGCATCGGCACTGGTCTAAAAACCAAAATTAATGTCAATCTGGGCGTCTCCGGGGATTGCAAGGACTACAGCCTGGAGCTCGAAAAAGTCAAACTGTCGCTGAAGTTTGGCGCCGAAGCGATTATGGATTTAAGCAACTACGGGAAAACCAACACCTTCAGAAAACAGCTGCTCGAACTGTCGCCGGCAATGATCGGTACGGTTCCGATGTATGATGCCATCGGCTATCTGGAAAAAGATCTGCGGGAAATCACACCCCAGGATTTTATGCGGGTGGTTCGGGCCCATGCCGAAGAAGGGGTCGATTTTATGACCATCCACGCTGGGATCAATAAACGGGCCGTGGAAGCCTTTAAACGGGCCGGCCGACGCACCAATATTGTCTCCCGGGGTGGCTCGCTGATCTTTGCCTGGATGGAAATGACCGGCAACGAGAATCCCTTTTATGAATATTACGACGAATTTCTGGAAATTCTCCGCGAGTTTGATGTCACCATCAGTCTGGGGGATGCCCTGCGCCCCGGTTGCATCGACGACAGCTCTGACGCTTCGCAGCTTAGCGAACTGATTGAACTGGGGCATCTGACCAAACGGGCCTGGGCCAAGGATGTTCAGGTAATGGTTGAAGGCCCCGGCCATATGGGCATCAACGAGATTGCCGCCAATATGGTGCTTCAGAAAAAGCTGTGTCACAACGCACCTTTCTATGTTCTCGGTCCGCTGGTCACCGATGTCGCTCCGGGCTATGACCATATTACCGCCGCCA
>CAZEBY010000179.1:0-2312 GCA_964510565.1 uncultured Lachnospiraceae bacterium
CCAGCAGCGCCTTCTTTTTATCCTTGGCATCGTAGATGATATCTTTGCCCCATTTACGTTCCTTACTTAAGAGATATTGGGTAAATACCCGGAGTTTTTCTTCTACTGAAATCATTTTATCACATCCTTACAATCCCACAGATTCTTTAATATACTTCATGATCATCCCCTCACTGCGCGAATAACCATGGCGATCGGGAATGACCGTAATTAAAGGTGAAAAGTATTTCTTTTTTGCTTCCAATACCAAATCGGTAATCATTAACGACGCTTTTTCGGTCAGAAAGATTATCCCAATGTCTTTGTCTTTCAGGGCTTCCTTAAACGCGGCTTCAATCTCGGCTTGTGTTTTTACATAAGATCCTTCAATGCCAGCCAGTTGCATTCCCAAATAGGAATCACGATTCTCACTGATCACATACGATTTCATGCTTACAGACTTCCAATAATCATAATTGAAATAACCAGACCGTAAATGGCGACCCCTTCAGCCAGCCCAACAAAAATCAGCGTCTTACCAAGAATCTTGGGATCTTCAGAAACCGCCCCCAAAGCCGCCGAGCCAACCACGCCAACCGCATAACCGGCCCCAACGCAGGCAAGCCCGGTGGAAAGCGCGGCTGCGATATAACCGAGTCCGGCATCCGTCATTCCGCCGGGTTCCCCGCCGGTCGCAGCGGCAACAACCCCTGGGGCCATCACAATCAGTGCTGCCGCCAGCATCGGAATAAAGGTTGACAGGTTTAATTTGAGAAATTTTTTCAGTTTTACCTGTTTGGCATCACATCCACGATAGTTAAAATAAACACCCAGAGAAATAGTTCCCAAAACAAGTAATGCGGTGCCAATGGTTATAAACGATAATACATTCATTTGCTGTTCTCCTTAAAATAAATTAATTTGCAAGTCAACGGGTCGAAATTCAACCCCATCACCGGTATAGTATTTACTGAATAATTCATAAAACTGTAGTCTCAATGCCTGAATCGAAACGATCAATGTTTCCAGAACAATTACAAAAATATTGGCAAAAATCAGAACGCCGACACTGATGACCCCATTATGGGCCATCTCAGCCAGGGTCTGAAAGGCGACAAAAAGCCCCACATGAACCAGCGCAAAGGCCCCGATTCGAATAAACGAGACGGTATTACTAAACATCCCCAAGAGCATTTCAAACAGTTCAAAGCCACTTTCAATATAATAAGCTGAGGGTTCTTCTTCGTAGAGATGCTTATTTTTCTGCAAATAATTTGCCAGCGGCTCGCGGATTAACACGATAAATACCAGCAGCACTGCCAAAACAGCCAAGATCGGGGTCAGCACCGCTGCCACTGCAAATCCAGCGACATTTATCCCGACAATCGCCAGCAAACTGGCATAAAGGACAAAGCCACAGATGCCATTTTTACCAAAAACCCCTTCTTTGATTTCTTTTTGCCTGAGCTTATTAATAATGCTGTAGACATAGGCCACAAAAAGCATCCCGATGCCAATTCCAATTGCAACAAACAAGATCGAATTGATCTCCTCGAATGGTCTCAGCCACACGGCATGAATCACTTCTTCAAAACCAAAAACACTGCCATACATAAATCCAAAGAATGTGGAGCAAATTCCCAGGCGAAACAAAACCTTCCCAAGCTCTACGCCCCTTTTTCCCAGAATAAATCCGGCGACAGCCAAGATCAGGCCTTGTCCAACATCACCAAACATAAATCCAAAGCAGAACATATAGGTTATACTTAAAAAAGGGGTTGGGTCCAGCTCATTAAACGAGGGTACTCCATAAAGCTTGACCAGATTTTCAAAGGGCTTAAAAAGCCAGTTGTTTTTCATTTTCGTCGGCGGTTTGCCGCTGCCCTTATTGCTGTCCGAAAACATCATGATCATCTCCGGATATTTGGCAGCAATGGCTTCCATCCGCCCTTTATCGCGTTTGGAAATCCAGCCCGAAAAATAAAAGTTTTCATCACTGAAAGCCATATACTTTTTAATAATACTGAGATTGGCATAGAGACTCAGGGTATTGAAACTATCGGTGGCATCGGCCCGGTTTTCTTCCAGATGCAGGTTCAGTTTTCCGACTAAATCGGCATTCCTGGCTTGCAGTTCTTTGATTTCTGCTTCGATTGCTTCCAGAATCTGTTTGGGCGACTCGGTATATCTTTCATTAAACCCTTCAATCGGTTTAAAATTAAGGGCCTTTAAAATCCGTTGCGATTCAATCTCCAGATCCTTGGGAGATACAATCATGAATACTTCTTCGTTATCTTCCTGGTTGCCAACATGAAAGACAATCGAGGTCACAC
>CAZEBY010000180.1:0-2279 GCA_964510565.1 uncultured Lachnospiraceae bacterium
ACGCCATAATCGATGACGGCTTGATGAACACGCATCCCATAAAACCCGGCTCCGCAAAAAGATGGAATCAGGGCCGGATGAATGTTAATAATGGCATTCGGGTAAGCTTCCACAAAGGCCGGGGTAATAATTTTCATATAGCCGGCCAACACCACCAGATCGACATCATAGCCTCTGAGAATCTCAACAATTTTCTGATCAAAAGCTTCATTACTGGGATAACCCTTGGGATTGACGACCACTGCAGGAATCCCAGCTGCTTCTCCCCGTTCCAGACCAAAGGCATGGCGGTTGTTGGAAATAACGACCACAATTTCACCATATTTCTGATGAATAGTGTCAATCAGGGACTGAAAATTTGTCCCGCCGCCGGAAACCAGCACACCGATTTTTTTTAGAGCTTTTACAGACATAGCTCGATTTTTTCCTCTCCTTTAACAATGGAACCAAGAATTACCGGCTTTTCACCCTTGGCGGTTAAACCGGACAAAAAGGCTTCAACCTGGTCAGCCGGCAGAACGGCCACCAGTCCAATCCCCATATTAAAGGTGGCATACATGCTTTCAGCGGCAATTTTTCCGGCTTCCTGGATAAATTTAAAAATCGGCAGAGTTTCGATCACACTGGCATCGACCTTGGCGCAAAGTCCATCGGGAATCATCCGGGGAATATTTTCATAGAAACCGCCGCCGGTGATATGGCTCATGCCCTTGATTTTGCAGGGTTTGATCAGATCGGCCAAGGCTTTCACATAAATTCGGGTCGGTGTCAGCAAGGCTTCACCCAGCGTCATGCCCAGATCGTCCACATAGGTATTA
Organism: uncultured Lachnospiraceae bacterium; assembly: GCA_964510565.1. Lineage (GTDB taxonomy): Bacteria > Bacillota > Clostridia > Eubacteriales > Eubacteriaceae > Acetobacterium. Next base: position 819 of record CAZEBY010000180.1, read on the forward strand.
ACATCCAGCGACAGATCTTTGAATAAAACCTTTCGTACCAGCGAAAAACCATTACTGTGAACCCCGGAGGACGGCAGCCCCACCAGCACATCCCCTTCAGCAATATTCGCACCAGTGACAATATCATCTTTTTCGACGATACCCACCGCAAAACCAGCCAGATCATACTCATCCAGGCCGTACATGTCAGGCATTTCCGCCGTTTCCCCACCAATTAACGCCATATTTCCCTGGATACAGCCTTCGGCTATCCCTTTGACGATGGTAGCGATTTTTTCCGGATAGTTTTTGCCACAGGCAATGTAATCCAAAAAAAACATTGGTTGGGCACCCTGACACAAAATGTCGTTAACACACATCGCGACACAATCGACACCGATGGTATCATGACGATCCATCATAAAAGCCAACCGTAGTTTGGTACCCACGCCATCGGTTCCGGAAACCAGGACGGGTTTTTGATAACCTTCCGGTAGTTCGAACAACCCGCCGAATCCGCCCAGGTGTGAAAGAACCCGATCGTTAAAGGTCCGTTGGACATCAGCCTTCATTAGTTTAACCGATTCGTAACCCGCTTCCACGTCCACTCCGGCTTGTCGATAGGCATCTGTTTTTATCTGATTTTCTGACATGTTTCCTCCATCTATTTTTTAGTTCCAGTTAATTAAATTCTACTCGCGATTTAGTCGTTGGCATTGAGAATTGGCACTTCCATCGGGTATTCACCGTCAAAACAGGCCCGGCAGAAGGTTGTTTTTCCGCCCACTGACTCGTTTAATCCTTCTAATGAAATATAAGCCAGCGAATCGGCACCTAAAATATCTCTGATTTCTTCAACCGTTTTCTTGGAACCGATCAGGTATTTTCGCCGGGGGGTATCAATCCCGAAATGGCAGGTATGGGCTACCGGTGGACTGGTGACCCGGAAATGAACTTCAGTTGCGCCAGCCTGTCTTAAAATTTCTACCAGTCGTTTAGAAGTGGTTCCCCGCACAATGGAATCATCAATAATAATGACCCGTTTGCCCTGAATGGTCTCCTTTAATGGATTGAGTTTTATCCGTACCCCTTCTTCCCGCAGTTTCTGATTGGGTTGAATAAAGGTTCGACCAATGTATTTGTTTTTAATTAAACCAACCCCATAGGGAATCCCTGAAGCTTCGGCATAACCAATGGCAGCACCAATTCCCGAGTCCGGGACCCCGATGACGACATCCGCTTCAACCGGTGATTCTTTGGCAAGAATTTCGCCAGCTTTATGACGGGCCGCATAAACCGAGGTTTCGTCCATCACTGAATCCGGACGGGCAAAATAGATCAGTTCAAAAATACAGGCTTTCTTTTTAACCCAGTTGTTCTGGCCATAACTATTTAAACCATTTTCGTCGATGACGACGATTTCTCCGGGCTCAACATCGCGAACCAGTTCCGCTCCAATCGCATCCAGGGCGCAGCTTTCCG
>CAZEBY010000181.1:0-2262 GCA_964510565.1 uncultured Lachnospiraceae bacterium
CATCTCAATGTCAACGGGATTAAGTAAAAAAGCAATTTCAGGAAATTTGTAATCGCTTGCCAGAAAAAAATAGAGGTTGATAGTATTTCTTAAAGTGCTATAATGAAAATCATAATTAATGGGTATATTAATAAGAAGTAATTGGGACAAATAGGCTGAAAGGAGACTGAACATGCTACACAGCGAAGATGCGGATATTAATGTGGTCATCAGACAAGTTATCAATCTCGATTCGAAGGCAGTGCGGATTAAAAAAAATGTTGTTCAACGCGCTGAGCGAATTCTCGATCGCACCAAAAATGATATAAAAGAAAAAGAAAAAACGGAGTTAGAAGGAGCCCAGGCCTTAGCCAAACAGAACTACCAGCAGGAGATTGACAAAGCCAGGGAAGAACGCCAGAAAATTATTGATGAGATGGAGCAGGAACTCACAAAAATGCGTTGCCGGTATGATGAAAAGAAGGAAGACAAGGTCAGTGAAGTTCTGGAAATACTCTTCAAGAAAAAAGTTAGTGATGTTTAAAAGAAAAAAGATCAGTGGCAGGCAAATTTTTTCTGATTTTCTTTCTTGATTTAAAGAAAAGTGTGAGAATCGTATGTCTAAGAGTAAATATGCTTGTATAAGTGCGAAAGCACTGGCCATGAGAGCGCGAAAAATTGATGACGATGATTTTCGTGAACTCATCAAAGCAAAGGATTTGAAAGAAGTATTTCTGTATTTGCGGGATAACACCCATTATGGCGAGTTTCTGAAACACATGAATATTGACGATCTGCATCGAACCGAGTTTGAAGCGCATTTGAATGATCTTAAGGTTCTGGAAACCGAAAAGCTGATGCATTATTTATCAGGCGAGGATAAGACCTATTTTAAGGTGTTTCTGGTACGACTGGAAGTTGAGGCATTGCGAATTTTAATCCGGGGCATTGCCCGAGATGACGATCTGGAGTCGCTTCGCGAGTTGATTGTTTATTCGCACCATTATACGACGGTCCCTTTTGAGCAGTTATTCCGGGCCCGGGATTGGGACGAATTTAAAAAACTGCTGATCAATACCGATTACTATCGAATTCTGGAAATCTATAAAGACATCCGGATCGACCAGGATTTGGTGATGGTTGAAAAGAATCTCGATCGGTATTATTACGATCTGGTTAAAAACCGCTTGCTCAAATTGGATAAGAAAGCCAATCGGGATCTGATTAATGCTCAGCGTCGCAATTTTGATTTGCTCAATTTGATCTGGATTTATCGGGGCAAAAAGTTTTACAAACTATCCCGGGAAGAGTTGATCGCGTACTCCCTGCGAGGTGGACTGGTATTAAATGAGAGACGATTGGTGGCATTGGTTGAAGCAAAGAATTTTATTGAGATGAAAGAACAAATTGCTGATACCGATTATGCCTTTTTATTGAATCATACAAAGACCATTGATCTGTATATGGAACGGCGGCAGGAACGGTATCTTTATTTTATGTATCTTAAGCTTTTCAGTGAGGGAAATGGTACGCTGGGGCGGGTGGTTGCCTATGTTCGGTTGTTGGACTTTGAGATTGAAGATATTACTTCGATCATCGAAAGTAAGCGCTATCAAATGGGAGCAGATGAAACAAAAAAATATTTAATCCGACCCATTGATTAGGGTGTGAAAGGAAGTATTCTATGGCAATTGAAAATGTGATTATGATGGATGTGGTCGGAAAAATCAAGTATGTTGATAAATTCGCCAAAGACATTTTTCTTTTCAATGATATTCAAATCGTCGATGCTATGCAGGAAATTGATTCCGGGCGGTTCATTCTTCCGATACGTGAAGAAAATATGGGTGAACTGCTGGGATTTGCACAGCTTGTATCCGGCGAGACGATGATGGATGAGAAGAATTTTGTTAAAACAGTCAATAAGTTAAATGAACTCTACAAGGGTTCGCTTAATTTAGACATGGTGTCGCTTGCCAGAAGCGAGAATGATCTGGGCAAAGCGCTTGGCAAAGCCCGGGAATTTGACGGCAATCTGGTGGTCGAATATAGCGAATTAAAAGCGGTCAATGACCAGATTGAAGCGCTGGGAAAAAGTAAAATTGCCTATTCCTATCTGGATGAGTTAGATGCAAAGATGAGTGAACTGGACAGTCTGGAAAATTTTTCATACAGCCTGGGTTCGGTGACCAAAGACAATGCCATGCGCTTAAAAAGCATCTACAACAGTGTGACCTCGATTGTCTTTCATGTTGGCAACCAGGAAGATAACGAAGAAGTATT
>CAZEBY010000182.1:0-2242 GCA_964510565.1 uncultured Lachnospiraceae bacterium
TTTTTTACTCAATAAACAAGGCGTCCCCAAAGCTGAAAAAACGATATTTCCAGTCGATAGCGGTCTGGTAGGCTTTCATAATCGCTTCCCGGTTATAAAAAGCCGAGACCAGCATCAGCAAGGTCGATTCCGGCAGATGAAAATTGGTGATCAAAGCATCGACCACCTCCCATTGATAACCCGGGTAAATAAAAATATCGGTGACACCGGTGTAAGGGGTTACGACCCCGTCATGCAGCTTGGCATTGCTCTCCAGGGTTCGCACTGAGGTGGTACCCACAGCAATGACCCGACCGCCTCTTTGCTTGGTGCGTTTAATGGCTTTGGCCGTTTCTTCCGGGACCTCATAATACTCCTCATGCATATGATGCTCTTCGATCACATCGCATTTAACCGGACGAAAGGTACCGATCCCCACATGGAGGGTCACTTCGGCAATTTCCACCCCCATCGCTTCGATTTTCGAAAGCAGATCCGGGGTGAAATGAAGGCCGGCGGTAGGCGCTGCTGATGAACCTTCCCGTTTGGCATAAACGGTCTGATAGCGGTTATTATCTGTCAGTGTTTCGTGAATATAGGGTGGCACTGGCATCAGACCAATTTCGTCAATGATTTCTTCGAAAACGCCAGAATACTCAAAGCTGATAATCCGCAGCCCGCCCTGGGTGGTCCCGGTAATTTCGCCCTTAAGCGCCGGGCCAAAAACGATCCGGGCACCAACTCGGGCCCGTTTTCCCGGCTTAACCATGATTTCCCAGTCTTTTTGCGACAGATGCCGCAGCAGCAGGATTTCTACCTTACCCCCGGTATCCTCGCGGGTGCCAAATAAACGTCCCGGTAATACCTTGGTGTTGTTCATCACCAATAAATCTCCGGGCCGTAAATAATTCGTGATCTCATAAAAATTATGGTCTTCAATGGTGTTTTTCTGCCGGTTAATCACCATCAGCCGGGAGTTGTCTCTTTTTTCAAGCGGACATTGGGCAATCAGTTCGTCTGGGAGTTCATAATAAAAGTCAGTTTTATTCATCAATACCTTCCTCATTGTCATAGAAATTTATTTTTAGCTGCTGAGGATTACGTGCCTCATTTATGTATACCTCCAGTCCCAGATGGGCATAACCACGGCTGGTAATTATCCGCCCCCTGGGCGTTTTGGAAATAAAACCCAGTTGAATCAGATAAGGTTCATAAACCTCTTCAATGGTGTTTTTTTCTTCACCGATGGCAGCGGCCAGGGTGTCAATTCCCACCGGTCCACCGTCAAATTTTTCGACGATGGTTTTTAACATGATCCGGTCAATCTCATCGAGTCCGACGGCATCGACTTCAAAAAGATCGAGCGCTTCCCGGGTAGTCTTCAGGTCGATGATGCCCCGACCTTCGATTTCACAATAGTCCCGAACCCGTTTTAACAGTCGGTTGGCAATTCGCGGTGTGCCCCGGGAACGAATGGCCAGCTCCATCGCTCCTTCGTCATCCATTTTAATCCCGATGATGCCCGAGGAACGGCGGATAATGGTAGCCAGTTCCTCCGGATTATACAGTTCCAGCCGCTGGATCACTCCAAAGCGATCCCGCAGTGGCGAAGTCAGCAGGCCTACGCGAGTGGTCGCGCCAATCAGGGTAAAGGGTGGTAGCTCCAACCGGATCGAGCGGGCACCTGGGCCTTTGCCGATGATAATATCCAGCGCATAGTCTTCCATTGCCGGATAGAGCACCTCTTCAACCGAGCGTTGGAGCCGATGGATCTCATCAATAAAGAGGATATCACCTTCTTTTAGACTGGTCAGAATAGCCGCCAGATCACCGGCCTTTTCAATGGCCGGCCCGGAAGTCGTCTTAATCCCAACCCCCATTTCTCGAGCAATGATATTGGCCAGCGTGGTTTTGCCCAACCCCGGCGGACCGTATAAGAGCACATGGTCAAGGCTTTCTTTGCGCTTTTGGGCAGCTTTAATAAAGATACCCATCTGCTTTTTTACTTTTTCCTGACCAATATACTCGTCCAGACCCTGAGGTCTTAAATTTTTTTCTATTTCAACATCCAATTCCGTAAAATCGGAGGTGATGATTCGTTCTTTCATGACTACCGTCCCTTCAATGGATTAGCCGAGCGAAGCGCCCCGGTGATCAGTGCTTCAATGCTGCTCTCAGGGGTAAACGCCCGGGCGACCATTTCGGAAGCTTCAGCGATACTATAACCCAGTCCTACCAGTCCGTTAACCGCCTGGGTAACATT
>CAZEBY010000183.1:0-2226 GCA_964510565.1 uncultured Lachnospiraceae bacterium
AATTGTCCGATTGTGATGTCTTATCCGGAGACGATTAAACACAATCAGGATGATGCCCGAAAATCCGACATTACCTTTTTAAACCCATTCCTGCCTTTCGACAATGATATCCGTCTGGAAGAACGGCTGGCTGAGGTTTTTGGCATCTATGGCGTCAATCGCCTGGAGATTACGGCGGCCATGAAAGCGGCCATTGCTGAAAAAGAAGCCTTCCGCCGGGACATCGAGAAAAAAGGCGAAGAAGCGATTGCCTATTTAAAAGAAACCGGCCAAAAGGGCATTGTTCTGGCCGGTCGGCCTTATCATATTGATCCCGAGGTCAACCATGGTCTGGATCATATCATCACCGGCTTGGACATGGCGGTGCTCACCGAAGACGCCATTGCCCACCTCTATCAGCCCAAAGCGGATGAGCGTTTCCGGGTGCTCGATCAGTGGAAATATCACAGCCGTTTGTATAAGGCGGCCGAGGTCGTCAACCAGCATGATTTTCTGGAACTGGTACAGCTGACCTCCTTTGGCTGCGGGTTGGATGCAGTAACCTCGGAGCAAACCCAGGAAATCCTGGAAAGTCACGGCAATATCTATACCCTGATTAAAATTGACGAGGTCAATAATCTGGGTGCCATCCGGATTCGGATGCGATCGCTCAAAGCGGCGATGATTGAACGGGCGAAAAACAATCTCGTGGTCGTACCAACCCCGATGAAACAACGGGTGGTCTTTACCAAAGCGATGAAAAAGAAACATACCCTGCTGGCTCCTCAGATGTCACCGATCCATTTTGATTTTATTGAAGAGGCGATGTCGAGCCAGGGTTATAACGTGGTCGTGATGCCCAGCGTCGATAATGCCGCCATTGATGAAGGCTTGACCTATGTCAATAACGATGCCTGTTATCCGACGATCATCACCACCGGCCAGATTATGGCGGCGCTGAAATCCGGAAAATACGATCTTGATAATGTGTCGGTATTAATGACGCAGACCGGGGGACCCTGTCGCGCCTCCAATTATGTGGCGTTTATCAGAAAAGCGCTGGAATCTGCCGGGATGTCGCAAATTCCGGTTATTTCCCTCAGTGCCATCGGTTTGGAAAAAAATCCGGGATTTAAACTTAATCTGCCGCTGTTAACCCGGCTGCTGGCAGGGATTGTCTATGGCGATTTGCTGCAACGGGTCGTTAGTAGCACCCGCCCCTACGAGCTTCATCCCGGTTCCACTGAAGAATTGTACCAATACTGGCGCAAAAAAATAAAAGCCGGGATAAAAAACGGTAATCTTCGGAATTTCAAAGAAAATGTCCGGGCGATTGTCAATGAATTTGATGCTCTGCCTCGAAGTGATAAAAAACTGCCCAAGGTGGCCATTGTCGGTGAAATTCTGGTGAAATACCACCCCACCGCCAACAATAACCTTCAGGCCGTATTGGAAGCCGAGGGGGCCGAGGTCGTCATGCCGGACTTGATGGATTTCTTCCTGTACTGTTGTTACAATCAGGTCTTTAAGTATGAAGAACTTTCCGGTAAACGGAAATCGATGAAAAATGCGAAGCTGCTTATTAAACTGCTGGAGTTATCGCGTAAAAATATGAAAAGTGCCCTGGAATCAAGCACGCATTTTCATGCGCCATCGACCATTGAGAAAAAAGCCCAAAAAGCCCAGGAACTGATTTCGTTGGGGAATCAGGGTGGCGAAGGCTGGTTTCTGACCGCGGAGATGATGGAATTAATCGATGAGGGGGTGGAGAATATTGTCTGCGTCCAGCCTTTTGCCTGTCTACCAAACCACGTCATGGGAAAGGGGATGATCAAACCGATCCGTCAAAAATACCCCCTGGCCAACATTGCCCCGATCGACTACGATCCCGGCGCCAGCGAAGTTAATCAGCTCAACCGCATCAAACTGATGATGGAAACCGCTAAACGGAATCTGGAACGGAAGAATTAGCAAAACCGACGAGTTTGGTTTGACAGAAATTGTGGAAATGGAACTAATGTAGTACCGACAATTGTTACATCATGTTGTGACCTAGGGGTCAGACCCTACGCATCGGAGCGGACACGGCAGAGCCTGTCCGATTCCGCAGCGAACAACAGATTAACAATTGGTCGGTACGGGAGTTTATCGACAACCTCAGACTGGCTTGACAGCCAGTCTTAATTTTATGCAAAAAAAAGAACCGCTTCAGAAGAAACAGCTCGTTTTTCTAAATGAAAAAGGGGA
>CAZEBY010000184.1:0-2146 GCA_964510565.1 uncultured Lachnospiraceae bacterium
TTGGTATTAAACTTTATATTTGTGTCCATATTACTCCTCATTTTTTATTAAAGACGTCCAACTTGTCGGAAGTAATCCGGGACAAGATGTTCAGTACAATAACAATTACAATTATGACAATCCCTATCGCACAGGCCAGTTCGATGTTGCCCTCTTCCTTGGCCACATAATAGGCCTGTACCGTCAGGGTACTGCCCGGCGAAAAGAGCGTACCAGGAATTTGTGCGACCGTTCCGGCCGTGAGTAACAAAGCCGCCGATTCCCCAACCACCCGACCGATACTCAACAGCACCGCGGTGGCAATTCCGGGTACCGCACAGGGCAGTACCACCTTGAAGATGGTTTGCAGCTTGGTGGCCCCAAGGGCCAGTGAGCCTTCCCGAAATGACATTGGCACGGTTTTCAGGGCTTCTTCAGTACTCCGGATAATCACCGGCAACAGAATGATGGCCACGGTCAGACTACCCGAAATCAGAGAGATCTGGAATTTCAGTGCGACTACAAAGAAGGCCATCCCGAACAGACCAAAAATAATCGAGGGAATCCCCGCCAGACATTCAGCGGCGAAACGAATCGCATTCACCAGTCGTCCGGGCTTGGCGTATTCAGTCAGGTAAATTGCTCCAAAAATACCCAGTGGTAATGCCACGATCAGCGACAATAAAACCATATACAGGGTGGTGATGATATTCGATTTAATGCCGCCACCCGGTTGAACAACTTTTATTTTCAATTCGCCCGATTCTGCAGTGATCGTTTCTGCCACTTCTTCCAGCGTCATGTCGCCAAAATCAGTGCCGTTAATGCTCTGGAGAATATAATCGGTGCCAATCGTGATTGCCTTTCCGGTTGAATCAATGGCCCCGTTTAGCGGCGAGTCTTTTTCGAGATAGGTAATAACAAACTGTTCCCGTTCGGTACTGTGATTTTTATAAGAAACCTTGGCAATGGCAGCCCCGATGTTCTCCATATAGATGGGGCCTTCTTGCAGTGTTTCATAGCGTTGATCGTAAGGCTGCTTGTTGTTCAGGTTTTCTTCATCAATGCTTAGTGGCACTTCACCAGACTCCACAAAGGCGTAAACCACCTTTTCATTAAAATCCCGGGTCAAGAAATCCCAGTTTACCAGACCGATCCCCTTAAAAAAAATGAACCCGACAATAAAGAGCAAGACACTTAAGGTGATGCCAGTAGCCAGATAAATAATACCTTTAATTAAAAAATCTTTTGCTGTTCTACCCATTTAACTACCCACCTTTGCCTTAACCAGTTTATTGACAGCCAGATTAATGATCATTATAAAAATAAATAAAACCACCCCGGTTGAATACAGTAGCTCCTGGTGAACCCCCGAAGCATAGCCCATTTCCAGGGCAATATTGGTCGTCAGTGGCCGGATCTGATCAAACAGACTGGTGGGAATCCCGGCAATGGGATTTCCGCAAACCAGCATTACTGCCATGGTTTCACCGATGGCCCGGCCAATCCCCAGAATCACCCCAGTCATAATTCCCGATCGGGCCGCTGGCAGCACGACCTTGAAAATGGTCTGAATTTTAGATGCCCCCAGAGCATAGGAACCCTCCCGATATTCTTTCGGAACGGCGCTGATGGAAGTTTCCGAGATGCTGACTACCGTCGGTAAAATCATAATTGCCAGCACCAGGATCGTCGCCAGCAGGGATTCACCCTGAGCCATGGGGGAAATTTTGAGCACATAGGGAACAATAATACCCAAGCCAAAAACCCCGTATAAAACCGATGGGATCCCTGCCAGCAGTTCTACCGCAAAACGGATCTTCTTGCCAATCCGGGAACTGGCCATTTCTGAAATATAAACGGCGGTAAGAATCGCTACTGGTACCCCAATCAGAATTGCCCCAAAGGTTGCATAAACGGATCCCACAATCATGTAAAAAATTCCGTACAAGTTTGAACCCGGTCGCCATTCAACACCGGTTAAAAAATCCCATAAGGGATAACTATTGGAAATAAAGGGTTTTAATCCATTGTAAAAAACGAAAGCTGTGATTGCCAAAACACTGACTACCGCTACGAAAGCACAGATTAAAAAAAAGCCTTCGATGATTCTCTCTTTTTGTTTCTTACGTTTAATTGCCTGCAAAATAAACGCTCCTTTTCATAC
>CAZEBY010000185.1:0-2126 GCA_964510565.1 uncultured Lachnospiraceae bacterium
TTTTTATCAATCATCATCAGCTGGTCTTATCCCGGGAACAGATTCTGGATCGGGTCTGGGGCTATGATTACGAAGGTGATATCCGGGTGGTTGATACCACCATTAAGCGGCTGCGTAAAAAAATGAGCGAAAAAGGAGAATGTATCCAAACCGTCAGAGGGTTGGGATACAAGTTCAGGGAATGAAATTTTCGATATTTTCGCGATTAATGCTTTATCTGGGGGCATTTTTCCTGGTGCTGTGTTTACTGACCTACTATGTGCTTGGTTCCTATTTTGAAATCTATTATACCCAGAAGAGAACGGCGGTTTTGATTGACAAAACGAGTCAGGCCGCGGCAATGTACAATCAAGGGGGGGTAACCCCGGAACTGCAGGCGTATATTGATGTCGCTAAAGAAGAGGGAATTGTCATTCAGATTATAAAACAACAAACCGTGACAGAAGAAACGTCTTTGGAAAGTGTTTTACCGGAAAATGGGAACACCGAAACAGTGGCGATGCGTCAAGCCTTGGATGGTGTGAATCAAAGCGACGGCTCGGGGCCGACTGTTGTTGAAAAGAAACGTCTGGCCGCTGGTGGCGAACACAAGGGCGAGGGCAATGAAGCAGGCGCGGGTGCTGGTGGCGGATCCGGGAATGGCTCGGGATCCGGGAGTGGTGCTGGTAGCGGAGCGGAACATGGAGCTGGGCAACAGAACAGTATTGAAAATCAGGTCAAGGCACATCAGCATGAGGAAAGTTTTGTAATCGTGTTGGGAAGTGATGCGCATCAGGTGGAGTGGCTAACCCATAAGATTGTCGCCAATGACGGTGCCCAGATCATTGGCCGAATTCCCCTTTATTCGGTTCATGAGGTCATCGAGATTGTAGAAAATTTTCTGCTGGTATTTTTAATGATTGTTTTCGGCTGCTCGTTGCTCTTCGCCTATTTTTTTTCTCGGGGTATTTCCCGACCGATTATTTCGTTAAATCAGCTTTCCCGGGAAATGGGCAATCTTAATTTTACAAAGAAATATCAGGGTACCAGGAAGGATGAGATCGGCCAGCTGGGGGAAACCCTGAATCATATTTCGGATGAACTGGAAGGGGCGATTCTAAAACTGCAACAGGAATTGGATAAGGAACGGAACTTTGAAAAAATGCGGCAGCGTTTTACCGCCCAGGTGTCCCATGAGATCCAAACCCCCCTAGCGGTGATCAAAAGCTACGCCGAAGCCCTGGAAGACGGGATTCTTGAGAAACGCGAGGAAGAACAGGAATATTTTGTGACGATTCAGAAGGAAGCCGATAAAATCAGTGGTATTGCCAGCGATCTGCTGGATCTGGCCCAAATTGAGTCCGGTGCCTATCAGCTCAAGAAGGAAGAGGTGTTTGGCGGTGAGGTCATCACTTCAGTCGTTCAGCGATTTGTAAATACCTATCCGGAAAAAAATATCCGCTTTAATAATCGCTGCGAACCCCAACAAAAACTTAGCATCGATCGTAAACGGATGGAGCAGGTTTTTTACAATCTTTTGAACAATGCCATTAAACATGTTAATCCGGCCGATGGGTTGATTCAAGTAAGTTGCGAAACCCAGGGAAATGAGTGGATTGTTTCTGTTTATAATGTGGGTAAGTCGATTCCACAAAATGAGATCAATCAGATCTGGGAGTACTTTTACAAGGCGCAGTCGGATAAAAAAGGCACTGGTTTGGGTCTGGCAATCGTCAAAGGCATCATTGTCTGCCATGGCGGCAAGGTGGCTGTGGATAACCGGGATAATGGGGTGTGGTTTGAAGTGCGGCTGCCACTGTAAAAACTTCAAAAATAGAATTTTCAAAAGCTGGAGATATGATATAATGAGAAAAAACAGTCAAATTGACAGGAGATAAGAATGAGTTTGTTAAATGAAACATTAGAAAAAATCCAACCACTCAATGAAGAAATGATGAAAACCGCCAAGGATCGAGTCGATTTTCTGCTTAAACCAGTGGGTAGTCTGGGAACCCTGGAAGAGATCGCCGTCCAGTTAGCCGGCATCACCGGGGAAATGTATCCGGATGTCAGCAAAAAAGCGATGCTGGTGTTTGCTGCTGATCATGGTGTCTTTGAAGAAGGCGTTGCTGCGGCACCTCAGGAAG
>CAZEBY010000186.1:0-2081 GCA_964510565.1 uncultured Lachnospiraceae bacterium
GTCCAAACCGAGATGCCGCTGTGGGAAGCCCTTGCCTGGGAAGAACGCTGTCAAATACCGCTGGAGCAGGCTATTGGGCAGCTGGTTGGGGATTTTATTATTCCCTATCCGCCGGGGATCCCGGTTTTGCTGCCGGGCAGCCGGATCACCGCCGAAATGGTGGTATACTTAAACGCGCTGCTCGATCACCAGGTGGCGGTAGTAGGGATTGATGCGTACAGAGCAGTTACAATTATAAAAAAGGAGCCGGTAATCATGGAAAAGAATCATCAGGGACAATTGATCGTCATTGAAGGAGTGGATGGCAGCGGGAAACAGACCCAAACCCAACTGCTTTATGACCGGCTGGTAAAAGCGGGCGAAAAAGTCATGAAAATCGCTTACCCCCGCTATGACAAAAAATCTTCAGCGATGGTAAAATTATATTTGGAAGGGGCCTTCGGGAAAGATCCCGGGAGCATCAGCCCCTATATCGCTTCAACCTTTTACGCCGCCGACCGTTATGCCTCCTACAAGGAAGATTACGAGGACTTTCTTAGGCAGGGGGGATTGGTGCTGGTCGATCGCTATACCACCTCGAATATGGTCCATCAGGCTGGAAAAATAAAGGATCCGGAGGAACGGAAACGTTTCCTGGATTGGCTCTGGGATTTTGAATTCAATCTCTATGGTCTGCCGGTTCCGGATCAGGTGTTTTTTTTAAACATTCCCCCGGAAATTAATGAGCGGCTGATCAAAAACCGCAACAATAAAATAACCGGCAAACAACAAAAAGACATTCACGAAAGCAGTCCCGAACATCTTAGGGATTCCTACCGCAGTGCCTTGGCGCTGGTGGCGGAATACGGCTGGACGGAAGTCAATTGTGTTACGGATAACCAATTGCGCAGTATCGAAAGTATCCATCAGGAAATCTGGGAATGCATAAAGGAGCATAAATCAAATGATTGAAGATCAGTACACCTATTTAACCATGGCCGACTCCGACATGGATTTTATTCTACTTAAAAATTATTTAAGTGCCAATGGGATTCAGGTTATCACCAGGGAAAAAGGTTTTGGCGGACCGATTCGCAGCATTTTCATGGGAAATTTTACGCCAGCCCATATTGAGGTCTTTGTCAAAGACAGTGATTACGAAGCGGCTGCAGCCCTCCTGGATTATGAGGAATTCAGTGCCGAACTGGATGAGGAATTGGGACTGGATCGTGATGATTGGGATAACGGTAATGAGAAAAAGAAAAAGCCCCATTAAGAGCCGTCTTTGAGAGGAAAACAATGTTTGAAACGATACAGGGACACCATACCATTATCAATCATCTTGTCAAAGCGATACGTTCCCAGGAGGTAAGCCATGCTTACCTTTTTTCAGGAATCGATGGGATCGGAAAAAAGAAAACCGCCCGAGAGTTTGCTAAGGCACTTTTATGCCAGGATCAGATCGATCCGGGTTGCGGTCATTGTCCGATCTGCACCCAGATCGAACATGAAAACTATCCCGATGTCCGAATGATTGGCCCTAAAGCAGGAGAAGCCAGCATTAAGATCAGTCAGGTGCGGGAAATGATCAGTGAGCTGGCGATTAAACCCTATTCTGGAAACTGGCGGATTAATATTATTGATGGCGCGGATCGCATGACTCCAGAGGCTCAGAACAGTCTGTTAAAGTCATTGGAAGAGCCGCACAGCTATAATATTTTTATCCTGATAACCAGCTATATTGAAGCGATTTTACCGACGATTAGATCCCGCTGTCAAGGCTATCATTTTCAGCCGCTGAATATGGTTGAAATGGAGGCTGTCGTTTGTGAGCAGGGTGAATTTGAAAAACAGGCAGTGACCGAAGCCGTCCGGGCCGCGGGGGGATCTCCGGGGATGGCCTTATACCTGCTCAATAACGGTGAGATTCAAAAAGAAAGAACCCACTATCTGCGGGAGCTTTACAGCCTGTTAAAAGGCGATGAGATAAAGATTTTTACCCTGGCCGAAGCTTTATCTAAGGATAAGGCCACCAGCCAGGAGATGCTGGAGTTTTTTATTCACTGGTTTTATGAGGTCAATCTACTTTTGGAAGGTCATCC
>CAZEBY010000187.1:0-2052 GCA_964510565.1 uncultured Lachnospiraceae bacterium
TTAATTGAAACCGGTCCTTGACCGTACTGTATGGCAAGCTCTACCATAGCAAGGACACCATACCTGCCTTTTGTTGAAAGTCTCAAACACTTGACCTCCCTGGATTATTTCCGAGTATTCCACTTGGTTTTATTGTCATTATAGCACGAAATTATTATTTTTCAAGAGGCAAACGAAAAATTTATCTAAAATAAATAAAACCCGATCTCCGGATAAATTCCTGAGATCGGGTTTTTAAAAACACTACTTATTTATCGTCTTCGCTGTCTCCAAAAAGACTGCTGAACATATCACCAAATGAATCCCCTAGGGTTACATTGGCGGTTTCTTCGTAAACTGTTTTATTACGATTGTTGTTGTTCTGGCTTTGCTGCGGTCTGCGATTTCTGTCGCCGCCACCATAATTGCTGGATCTTTCACGATCACCAGAGCCGGCGTTGCTGCTGCTGCTGCTTCTTGGTGCTGGAGCAGGACGAGCAGGCGCTTCTTCAGTCGCTTTCTTACTTAAGCTGATTTTTTCTTTTTCCGGGTTAATTCCGATTATTTTTACTTTTAACACATCACCGACTTTTAATACTGATGCAACCGACTCGACACGGTTATAGCTGATTTCAGATACGTGAATTAAACCTTCAACGCCTGGAATCACTTCAGCAAAGGCACCAAAATCTAAAATGTTCGTGATGGTAACTTCTACTTCATCATCAACATTATATTTAGCAATGAAATCATCCCAAGGACGATCCATTAATGCTTTGACGCTTAATTTGATTTTTTTGTCTTCATCATTTTTAGCGATAACCTTGGCTTCAATTTCCTGGCCTTTTTCAACGATATCTTTAGGCTCATTAATTTTTTCCCAGGTCAGGTCAGAACGATGAACAAAACCATCAATACCGTCAAGATCGACAAAGATTCCGAAGTTCGTAATGGTTTTAACCACACCTTTGACAACATCATCAACGTTTAATTCATCAAAACGCTTGTCTTTCATTTCTTTGACTTGTTCCCGACGCTCTTTCATATCTTTTTCAAGAATAATTTTCTGAGAAAGAATCGCACGACGTCGTTTTGGGTTGTAATCAATGATGATCCCCTTAACTTTTTCGCCGATCAGGGTGTTCAAGTCTTTTACGTAACGAACATGATATTGTGATGCTGGCATATAAATATCAGTAAATCCGATATCGACAATTAAACCATTTCCAGAAATATCTTTGATTGTTCCTTCTAAGATCGTTTTATTATCAAAGGCGTCACTTAACTGTTTCTGTACGAGACGGTTATCATATTTGATTTTTGAAAGTTTTACATTTCCTGAACCTTCATTTAAATCCGTTACGATACACCAAACCTTGTCTCCTAATTGTACAAGTTCAGATAATACCTCGTCGCTTCTCCATGTAAAATCATTCTTTTTGATAATACCATCTGCTTTATAGCCAATGTTTAAGATCACTTCATCTTCGGCAATGTGAATGACTTCGCCTTCAATTTCAGCACCCCGACGAATTGTTTTTAATGATTCTTCAATTTCTGCAGCGAAATCGAAATTTGCATCATCATACTCGTCTTTTTCAATGGTTTCCACCACTTCCTCAACTACAACAGGTGGCTGTTCTTCAGTCGCCACTTCTACGACCACGCTTTCCTCAGCAATTTTGTTTTGCTCTTCCATACCTTCCAATACCTCCTTAACGATCCAATCCGGTGTTGATGCCCCTGCGGTAATACCAATTTTTTGAAATTTCATTACTTCAGCGAGATCTAAGTCCCGGATGGTTTCTATGTGACAAGTTTTTGCGCAATGGGATTTACAAATATCCGCCAGTTTTTGTGTGTTCGAACTGTGGTATCCACCAATTACGATCATATATTCTACTTCTTTTGCAGTTTTCGCTGCCGCTGCTTGTCGTTCAGCGGTCGCACTGCAAATAGTATTAAATATAACGACTTCATTGACTCTTGACCGGATCGCATCACAAATTTCATTGAATCTGGATTCGATGATGGTGGTCTGAGCCACGATACATATTCTATCATATCTTTCAA
>CAZEBY010000188.1:0-2034 GCA_964510565.1 uncultured Lachnospiraceae bacterium
AATGGATTGGAAATCTGGTAATGACGCGATATTGGAATTTGCAGAACTCATTCGAGAGAAAAAAGCCAATGCTTACACTGGTGAGTTGAAAGTTGGTGTCGATCTTGGTACTGCAAATATTGTCATCGCAGTGGTTGATGAGAACAATCATCCCATTGCTGGAGCGACTCAAGGTGCGTCAGTGGTGCGCGATGGCATAGTCGTTGACTACCTCGGTGCCAGTCAAATCGTACGAAAGCTTAAAGGTGAGGTTGAGACGATCCTGGGCATTGATTTAACTTATGCCAAAGCGGCTACAGCCATTCCGCCGGGAATTCTGGCCGGGAATACCAAGATTATCTCTAACGTAGTTGATTCGGCCGACTTTGTGGTGACAAATGTCGTTGATGAACCAACTGCCGCCGCAACCGTTCTCGGAATTCAAAATGGAGCCGTCGTCGATGTGGGTGGAGGAACCACTGGCATCAGTATTCTCAAAGATGGTGAAGTGATTTTCACAGCCGATGAGGCGACCGGCGGAACACATATGAGTCTGGTTCTGGCAGGTTTTCATCATATCAGCTTTGAAGAAGCCGAGGAACTCAAAAAAAACGAAGCTCAGAAAAAAATATTTCCGATTATAAAGCCCGTGGTGCAGAAGATGGCGTCGATCGTTAATCGCTTTGTGATCGGGTACGATGTTGATGTTATTTATGTGGTTGGCGGGGCGTGTGTCTTTGATGACTTTGAAAGAATATTTGAAGATGAAACTGGAATCAAAACCATTAAACCGGTAGAACCATTATTGGTAACACCCTTAGGGATAGCCTTTAATTGTCAAAGGTAAGAAATGTGGTGATAGAATTTGGACATGGAGAAAATGCTCGAAAACGGATTATTGGATGTGCTTATTCAAAAAATCGTTGACGAGGTTGTCAGGCGAATAAAAAATCAACCTAAAAAGGCAGTTGTTTTCTTTACGGGAGCTTCGATTGGTTTTAAAGAGTCGATGGATTCACTGTTGAAATTACAAAAAGATGGTTGGCAATTAAAAGTTGTTCTTTCTGATGATGGCATGAAGGTGCTAGATCCCGCAGCTATTCAAAAAGAATTGAATCTTGATGTGATTTATCACAGTGGTAACATTAAAAGTCAAAAAGAGCTCTATGGATCAGCAGATATTTTTGTGATTGCGACCTTGAGTGTAAATACGGCAGCCAAGCTGGCGAATGGGATCACCGATACCGTCTTGTTATCGCTCGTTAATCATGGCTTTATGGCTGGAACATCGGTGGTTGCGGTAAAAAATGGATGTGATCCCGATGATCCCCAGAGAGCAGCGCTGGGTATGGGAAAATCGTCGCCAAAGTATCGGGAAATGTTGAATAACAACATTAAGACGCTGCGCGATTTTGGAATGAAATTGGTAAGTGGCAAAGATTTATATGCTGCTTGTGTTGGTGAAACCCCCACAAAAGCCAATGAATTAATCCTTGAAAAAAAAGTGATATCTGTTGAAAAGGAGCCGGTGGTTCAAAGCCTGGCAGTAAACAGCGGTGAGTGTCTAATCGATAAAAATGTGATCTCACGGGTTGATATTTTAAAAGCCCGAGGATCAAACGTGATTAAGATACCATCAGGATCAATTTTGACCGGATATGCTGCGGATGCTGCAAAAGAATTTGGGCTCCAGATTATCAGAATTTCGTAAGGGGGTGAAGATATGCAGTTAGCAAAAGTAGTCGGAAACGTCGTATCAACCCAAAAAGATCCAAATCTTGTGGGATGTAAGCTGCTGATCATAAAAAAAATTGATGAATACGGCGAATTTGAAAAATATTCGAGCTCATCAACGGCAATTGCTGTCGATTCAGTCGGTGCCGGTATCGGCGAAACGGTGATTGTAACATCAGGGAGTAATGCCCGTTATGTTTACGGGGATAAAATGGCTCCGCTTGATATGACCATTGTTGGTATTGTTGATGAAATTCAGATTGTTTAGTGAGGTGGAGTAATGCCAAATGTGTATACCCGAGGAGGGGACAAAGGTGAGAC
>CAZEBY010000189.1:0-2003 GCA_964510565.1 uncultured Lachnospiraceae bacterium
CGATTCTGATTATCACCTTTTTTGTAACCTCGGCCGATTCGGCTACCTTTGTTATCGGGATGTTTTCCCGGAATGGTGATTTAAATCCGGATACCCGCATTAAAATTATCTGGGGGACGCTGCTCTCTTTGATGGCCATTGTCCTACTCTTTAGTGGCGGCCTGGTTGCGATGCGGAACACCTCAATCATTATGGCCCTGCCCTTTTTACTGATCATTATTATGATGTGTGTGGCAATCTATAAGGCATTTGCCAGCGAAAAAAGCAATTAAATTTTGTCCCAAATAACGATCACACGATCGGATGAGATAATCAAATAAAAGGGGAAGAAGGTAATTCGAAATGGAAAAAAGAAGTAACCAGAAAAGAAAGTCGATTAAGGTAAAACTGTTGTTTGTACCACTCATCTGCGTGCTGGTAGGAGTTCTGATGATTGGGGCAATTTCATCGTATCTGACACGGGACAGCTTGCTGGCCGAGATGCGGGAAAATGGTTTTTCGTCGTCCCAGCGCTTTGTCAATCGGATCGAAGATAATACCGAAGCTGTTAAAACCATGAATGAAATGCTGGAAACGCAGCTTCGCAGTGTCGGAAATATTATTTTTGGTAATCGGGATCGGGTCAATGATGAGTATTTAACGCAGTTATCGCAACAAACCGGGATAAATCCAATTTACCTCTATAATCCGGCTGGTACCATTACCAACGCCGCTTACGGTGAATATCTGGGGTGGACCGTACCGGCAGATCATCCGATCCATGATTTTATGGTCAGCGGCGCTCCGGAACTGATGGAAGAAATCCGGGCCGATAGTGAAACGGGAAATCTGTTTAAATATGGTTATGTGAGGAGCAACACCGGCGAATTTGTTCAGGCCGGTGTATCAGCGGATCGGGTTCTGGAACTGACGGAAAAATTCGGCTACCAGGCTTTAATTGATGAATTGGTATCTGAGGAGAACATTGTTTCAGCCAGCTTTATTGATAAAGATCTGGTCGGAGTGGCTGACAGCAACAAAGACAATATCGGCAAAAGCTATCAGGATGATGAAATCATTAAAAGTGTGGCAATTGATGGTGAAATGATTGCCAAAGAATTGTTTGATGAAGTGGCAAATGCCAACGTGTATAATGTGATCTATCCGGTTGTCATCAATGGAGAACTTCAGGGAGCCTTGAATATTGGTTATTCGATGAGTAGTGTTCAGGCGGCAATCACAAAAAATATTCTGCTGATTGCGCTGGCAGGATTACTTGTCTTTCTGGTGCTGGGATCCATTCTTTATAAACTTTCGACTTCCATTACTAAACCGATCGCCAGTGTCAACCATATGATCAAAGAAATGGGTAAAGGGCATCTGGGAATTCGTCTGAATCTGGAATCTGAGGATGAAATAGGCGAAATGGCAATGGCCATGGATGAGTTTGCTGATGATCTTCAGAATGTGGTGATTGGCACCATGAACCAAATCTCGGCGGGCGATGTCTCGGCTGATCTGGAAGAAAAAGACGATCTGGACGAAATCACCCCGGCCCTGAAACAGACCATTAAAACAATTCGGGAGCTGATCGGTGAGGCGACCCGGTTGTCTCAGGCGGCGGTGGCCGGAAAACTGGAAACCAGAGGCAATGCCGAAGCCTTTGCCGGAGGCTTTCGGGATATTGTCAAAGGAGTGAATGCCACGCTGGATGCGGTGGTTGGTCCGCTAAACATTGCCGCTGAATATGTCAATCGAATCGGCCAGGGGGAAATTCCGGAAAAAATCAATAAATCTTACCAAGGCGATTTTGATAAGCTGAAACAAAGTATCAACGCCTGCATTGAGGGACTCGGGGCACTTCAGGAGGGGAACCGGATCCTTGGATTAATGAGCCAGAATGACCTCAGTCAAAAAATTGAGAATCAATATCTGGGGATTTATGGTGAGATTGGAAATGGGATTAATGCTGTCCACGATCAGCTGGTTCGAATTGTTAAGATTGCCAACCATATTGAGGCCGG
>CAZEBY010000190.1:0-1995 GCA_964510565.1 uncultured Lachnospiraceae bacterium
CAGCGTCTTTGTGGTCATAAAGATCACCGGTGGTAAAGCTGGCAATTTCAGCATTGTAGAGTGAGTAAGGTGAGGTCACACCAATGAGGATAACATTACCCTTATATAATTTCAAACGTACATTCCCAGTGACGGTCTTTTGAGTTTCATCGACAAAAGCGGTTAAGGCTTCACGAAGGGGAGTATACCATTCGCCATTATAAGCCAATTCAGCAAACTTGACAGCAGCCTGTTGTTTAAAGCCAAAGGTTTGACGATCCAGACACATGTGTTCCAATTCTTCATGGGCTTTATAAAGGATTGAACCACCGGGAGTTTCATATATCCCACGGGATTTCATTCCAACTACTCGGTTTTCAATAAGATCCACGACACCAATGCTGTGACGTCCGCCAATGATATTGAGTTGTTCAAGCAGTTCGCGGCCAGTCAGTTCAATGCCGTTTAACCGAACCGGAATACCTTCTTCAAAGTCAAGACTGACAATTTCAGCTTCGTCCGGGGCTTCTTCCAATGGGGTTGTCATTTGCAATAGCTTTTTATATTGCGGTTCTAAAGAGGGATCTTCCAATTCCAGACCTTCGTGGCTCATATGCAGGATATTTTTATCGCGGCTGTAGCTGTTACTGATTGACATCGGCACCTTGATATCATGCATAACGCAATAGTCCATGGCATCTTCCCGGGACTTGATATCCCAAATTCGCCAGGGAGCGATAATTTTTAACTGTGGTGCCAAAGCACCGATCGTCAGTTCAAAACGAACCTGATCATTTCCTTTACCGGTAGCGCCGTGACAGATGGCCTCAGCCCCTTCCAGTTCTGCATATTTTACCAGTACCTTGGCAATCAAGGGACGAGCCAGTGAGGTGCCCAACAAATATTTTTTTTCATAAATCGCATCAGCTTGAAGAGCTGGCCAGACAAAATCTTCAACAAACTCGTCGGTAACATCTTCAATATATAATTTACTGGCACCGGAAGCCAGAGCCCGTTCCTCGAGACCATCGAGTTCAGTACCTTGTCCGACATCTACGCATACAGCAATAACTTCATAGTCATAGGTATTTTTAAGCCATGGGATAATGGTTGTGGTATCCAATCCCCCAGAATAGGCAAGAATTACTTTTTTCTTCAATTTTATATCCTCCTGATAATTATCTCGTTTGTATAATAAATTTAATTACATGAATGATTATACAATTATTTTATGTAAAAAGCAAGGATAAAAACAAAAAATATGCAATAAATTTATAAATATACACAAAAACGCTTGATTATGCATAAAAATGCGAGTATAATAATGAAATAACAGATTATATATTTAAGAAACTGACAGACAGATTTCAATTATTTTGGTAAAATGAATTTTTAAAGAATTGTTCAGATGAGTATAAAAATAGAATATTAAGATTGTAGATAAACCACGCAGCGATTTTATTTGTTGTGATTGTATCATCCGGTTTGCCTAAACTCTTACTATTCTTAAACGAGAACATGTAAGAAAGGAAGTAGAATAAAATGATTAAAGCATCGGTTATCGGAGGAACTGGTTATGCCGGCCAGGAACTGATCCGGATTTTAATGCGGCATCCGGAAGTAGAGGTCGTGACAATCGGAACCAGAAGCTTTTCCGGACAAAAATTCAGTGATGTTTATGGAAATTTTGAAAGCATTACCGATTTGGTGTGTGAAGCAACCGATATCACAGCACTGGCAGAAAAATCGGATGTGGTCTTTCTGGCCTTGCCGCACGGTATTGCATCCAAAACCGTTACAGCGGATGTACTCAAAAAAACTAAGGTCATTGATCTGGGGGCTGATTTCCGGCTTAAAGATATCGAGATCTATGAAGACTGGTACGAAACCGAGCATTTTAACCATTCATTACTTAACACGGCGGTTTACGGATTATGTGAATTGCATCGGGATGAGATCAAAAAAGCCCAGCTCATTTCAAACCCCGGTTGCTATACAACCTGCAGTATTTTGAGC
>CAZEBY010000191.1:0-1957 GCA_964510565.1 uncultured Lachnospiraceae bacterium
GATGGCCAGGAGCGGATGCTTTAAGCGCTGCAGGGGCGACAGTGACAGCGCATCGATAAAGTCAGGCGATTGGCCGGCAAAGATGACGGCAGTATCGGTTTCGAGCGGGATTAAAGGTGAAACATGGAGGCCGGTTTGTTGCAGGCCGGCAATGATGGTCTGGCCGGAACAGACTTGACCGCCAAAATGGAGCATCCGATTGACACCGGATAGCCTGGCCATCAGGGTGGCATGTTCGTCAAAGGCATCGTGAAGCATCAGCAGTCCATCTGGCTTCAGTTGTGGCAGCAAGGCCGACAATTGATTTATAATGCGCTGATCATCGTGATTGATAAACAGGCCAGTGAATAAGATCAGTGAATAGCCATCCAGATACGCGACAGTTGCTGTCGGGAAGGGACGGTCATCCGCCAGGAGGGTGATTTCCAGTGCAGGAAAGGCAGCCAGAAAACAGTCGGCCATTGTTTGAGCACCCGGCCCGCCAAGCAGAATTTTTCCGGACAGCGCCGGAAAAAATTTGACGCATTCAAGGGCTTTCATTCGGGTTAATGCGTGGATTGCCTTTGTTTTGAGATGCTCGATTTGATCTGGAATCTGTGAAGTCGGTTTTTCTGAAGCGGCATCGTTTTTATTTTGCAGCAGCGAAACCTTCAGATCTTGCCATTTTTTAGATTGCAATTGGCGCAGCTTGATGGCATCCCCCAGATAATCCGGACTGGATGACGACAGATAACGCCGGGTCATGGTGGCATTGCTGTAACAGCCCTGATATTCAAAAAGCAGTCCCAGACTTTCCAGCAGCGGCAGAAAGGATGATAATGCAGTGACATCGGCACCCAATCGACTAGAAAGGGTCTGGATATCGGCACCGCTGTCCCCGAAGGAATCAATATTTTCAAAAAGATTAAGTTCCAGAGCGGTAAACAAGGCTTCAGAAGCCCAATTGGCCGTCGACAGGTTTTCCAGATACTGACCGCCATGGGTATGGGGATCGTAGGCCGTTAAAAAGGGAGTGGTGTTTTGTTTTGTCATTTGGTTGTCTTCCTATCCTCGATTTGGGTTGCGTTAAGGTTGAATCGATACCTCATTATAGAGCGGTAAACTTTTTTTGGAAAGAAAAATTTTGTTAATCGGTTGACAATTGTCAATAAATTCGCTATGATTGACTCAACTTAATAAAACTAAAATTTATGGTGCCTTACAAAGGAGAATAGGGAATCAGGTGAGAATCCTGAACGAACCCATCACTGTAATGGTTTTGTTTTTGCAGATGCCACTGGAAACGGGAAGGCGCAAAAACAGATAAACCAGAGTCAGGAGACCTGCCATGAATTGTAAATAGTATGAAACGACGGTAAAGTTTCGGCTATCCTTAGGATTACTTTGGGATAGTCGGAACTTTTTATTTTGCGCGAAAGCATAAAGCCGTGCGAAGAATTGAAAGAATTAAATATTGTTGAGCTCGCTTATAAAATATTTAGTTCTTTCAATTGTTCATAGGGCATAGCCCGCGACGAAGGTCGTAGCGTAGCGGAGACCTTCGTGCACGGCTTTATACCTAAAGAACCAATACAAAAAATTCAATCACGAGGCCACCCCATGAAACCGATCATCCAACTGGATATTAAAGCGCTGACCTTTCCCGACGAACCGGAACCGGCGCTTAAGAACATCAAACTGAATATCAATGCGGGCGAATTCATTGCCATTACCGGTGGTGCGGCATCGGGGAAATCGTTATTGCTTCACGCTATTACCTCGGCGGCGCCGAAGTTTTATCCCTGTGCAATTAACGGGACGGTGACGGTAGCGGATCAGGATGTGTCAAAGCTACCGCTTTGCCAAATGGCTGATTATCTGGGATATATGATGCAGGAGCCGCAAAACCAGATGGTCAATCGACGGGTTACTGATGAGCTGGCGTTTGGGGTGGCGAATCTCAATTTGAATCAGGATG
>CAZEBY010000192.1:0-1893 GCA_964510565.1 uncultured Lachnospiraceae bacterium
TATCCAAAACCCACACGATGATTTATCCGATTGCCTCCCGTTGTGGGGTTTTTTCCAAAACCGATATCCAGCCATTAATCAACGAAGGGGCTGAAAAAGCCGATATCGCCGCCTCTATTTTTCAGGCGGTGGTCAATCAGACCATCAGCGGTCTGGCCTGTGGTCATCCGATCCGCGGCAATGTGGCTTTTTTAGGGGGACCGCTCTATTTTCTGTCGGAACTGCGACAGCGGTTTATAAAAACCCTGAAACTGACCGAGGAGCAGATTATTTTTCCGGAAAAATCAAATCTCTTTGTCGCCATGGGAGCGGCCTATTCGGCTGAAAAAGAAGCGCCGATGAATTTTTATGATCTGGTTAAAGCAGTGGAAAATCTCGATGCGGTGTCGGAAAATGAAGTTGGGCGGCTGGAGCCTTTGTTTCGGTCACGGGAAGCATTGCGGCAGTTTCGGGAACGACATGATCAGAATCGGGTGGCCAAAAAAGAATTACAAAACCACAGTGGCTGCTGTTTTTTAGGAATCGATGTCGGTTCCACCACGACCAAGGCGGTTGTCATTGATCACGACGGCGCTTTGCTGTACAGTTACTACGGTGGCAACGAGGGCAGTCCGCTGGCTCAGTCGATCAAAATTATCAAACAAATCTACGGCTCACTGCCGGCGGATGTCTATATCGGTAAGTCGACGGTGACCGGTTATGGTGAGAGTCTGATTAAAAAAGCCTTAAAAATAGATATTGGCGAAATCGAAACGATTGCCCACTACAAGGGCGCCAAATATTTTTGTCCGGAAGTTGATTTTATCCTCGATATCGGCGGCCAGGATATGAAATGCATGAAGATTAAAAACGGCACCATCGACAGCATCATTCTCAATGAAGCCTGTTCCTCCGGCTGCGGTTCGTTTTTGGAGACCTTTGCCAAATCGCTGGATCTTGATATGCAGGCCTTTGTGGAAGCGGCTTTGATGGCCGAAAACCCGGTCGATCTGGGGACTCGCTGCACTGTTTTTATGAATTCCAAGGTCAAGCAGTCTCAGAAAGAAGGGGCTGAAGTGGGGGACATCTCGGCCGGTCTGTCCTATTCAGTCATCAAGAACGCGCTGCAGAAAGTAATTAAAATTCACAATCCCAAGGAACTGGGTGAACACATTATCGTGCAGGGAGGCACCTTTAACAATCAGGCAGTACTGCGAACCTTTGAAAAAATCACTGAAAAAGACGTCATCCGCCCGGATATCGCCGGCCTGATGGGCGCCTTTGGGGCGGCCTTGATTGCCCGGGAAAATTATGTTCCGGGGGAACGTAGTAATCTTTTAGATTTAGAAGCGCTGGACGATTTTGCTGTAGAAGTCGGTCACAAACGCTGCGGTGGCTGTAGTAACAATTGTCTGCTGACGATTAACCGTTTTAACGACGGCAGCCGCCACATTACCGGAAACCGTTGTGAGATTGGCGAAGGCAATGTCAAAAAAAATACCGCGTTGCCCAACCTCTATCAATACAAGTATCAGCGGATCTTTGATTATCCATCGCTGGCAGAAGCCGAAGCACCAAGAGGCAGTATCGGGATCCCCCGGGTTCTAAATCTCTATGAAAATTATCCCTTCTGGCATACCTTTTTTACTAAACTGGGCTATCGGGTGGTGTTATCGCCGGAATCCAATCGTAAGATTTATGAAAAAGGGATGGAGAGCATCCCCTCGGAGTCAGTCTGTTATCCGGCTAAACTGGCTCATGGTCATATTCAGGCGCTACTGGATCAGGACATCCGGCTAATTTTTTATCCCTGTATTCCCTATGAGGAGCAAGAATTTGACGACGTTGACAACTGGTACAATTGTCCGATTGTGATGTCTTATCCGGAGACGATTAAACACAATCAGGATGATG
>CAZEBY010000193.1:0-1861 GCA_964510565.1 uncultured Lachnospiraceae bacterium
ATGCGATTCTGCTTGCCGACCGGTCCAATCTCTCGTTGTGCCTTCTTTTTTATATTCACATTTTTTCTCCAAATTTTTATTCCGTTAAGCTTACCTGATCCACCTTAAATAAACCCTAACTAAAATAAATTTTCAAACCAGCTCTTGACAATTTGTGAATCCGTCATCAGTGACTCTTCTTCTTTTGTAGCCACCAGTTCCCGTCGATATTGTTCCTGAACCGGCTCGGCCATACCATAACCTCTGGCTTGAGCCTCAATGGCTTGAAGATTCATGTTTGTGACCAGCTGGCCTTCTTTACTGTCATTAACCTGTATAGCATCCTCCAGGGTTTTCTGGAGCTCACGGATTTCAGTATTTTTTTCAGTAATCACAGCATGTTGAAATAAGATGCCGATCATCGCCGCAAAGGCTAATAGACCAATGAGCATCACGTACGAACTTGTTGTCATCCGCTTCTTGTTTTGTTTGGGTATTTTGACTCTTTTTTGTGCAACCGCCATGGAACACTCCTTTATTTAACTTTCTGTTCCCAGCTTTTCGACAATCCGCAGCTTCGCACTGCGCGCACGTCGATTTTCTTCCAGCTCATCATCCCCCGGAATAATCGGTTTTCTTGAAATAAGCTTCACTTCCGGTACTTTTCCGCACACACATTGGGGGAAATCCGGCGGACAGGTACAGGGATTGGCCTTTTCTTTAAAGAGATGCTTGACCACCCGGTCCTCCAGCGAATGAAAGGTGATCACACACATTCTGCCACCCGGTTTAAGCGCTTCAAGACCCTGGGTCAAAGCATCTTCCAATATTTTTAATTCCCCATTGACCTCCAGTCGAATCGCCTGGAATGTTTTTCGTGAGGGATGTTTTTCTTTAAAGCGTTCCTTGGGCGGATACGCATTTTTGACAATTTCACTTAACTCCAAAGTGGTGGTAATGCGTTTATGAGTTCTGGCTTTGACGATGGCTTTGACAATTTGACTGGCAAATTTTTCTTCGCCGTAAAGAAATAATATTTTTTTTATTTCCCCTGGGTCATAGTCATTCACGACCATTTCGGCAGTTAACTCCGCGGACTGATTCATTCGCATATCCAGCGGACCATCGTTATGATAAGAAAAGCCTCGGGTATCGTCATCCAGTTGAAATGACGAAACCCCGAGGTCATATAGAATACCGTCGATCCCAAAGAGATGGAGGCCCTTTAGAACCTTGGCTAAACTGGCAAAATTACTTTTTACAAAATGACGCTGACAGCCAAAAGCGGCCAATCGTTTTTTTGCATAATCCAGAGCATAATCATCCTGATCGATGCCGACCAAGATGCCGCTTTCATCCAATGCTTCGCAAATCCATTGGGAATGGCCACCCCCGCCCAGGGTACAATCCACGTAGATGCCTTTTGGCTTGATCGCCAGGCCTTCAATGGATTCCCGCAACAAGACAGTGGTGTGTGAAAATGTTTGTGGTTTCATTTATATTCCCAGCATTGCCATATTATTGGCAATGTCCTCATAGTTTAGGTCTTCGTTATCATTATAGTCTGCCCAAAGTTGGCTGTCCCAAATCTCCAGACGATTCGAAACGCCGATAATGGTTACCTCTTTTGTTATCTTGGCATATTTGCGGAGAGAAAGTGGAATGCTGGCCCGACCTTGACGGTCCAATTCACAATCAGCGGCACCGGCAAAGAAAAATCGGGTAAACGCACGGGCATCCTTATCAGATACCGGGAGTGCTTTTAATTTACTTTCAAAATTCCCCCACTCTTCCATGGAAAAAACAAACAGGCAGCAATCCAGTCCTTTTGTTAAGACAAATTCTCCGCCCAGAGATTCTCTGAATTTTGAAGGAATGATCA
>CAZEBY010000194.1:0-1825 GCA_964510565.1 uncultured Lachnospiraceae bacterium
CAAGTCATATGACGTAATTTTTCTTTTTCTTAATAAATTAATTCAACTGCTCCCGGATACAGGCCTCACCCTTTGACAGGGATTCTGCCAGTTTTTCAGGAAGTTTCCCCCCAGCTTGTGCCATATCCGGGCGTCCACCACCACCGCCACCGGCAACGGTCGCCACTTCTTTGATAACTTTGCCGGCATGGAAGCCACGTTTGACAATATCAGGAGTTGCAGTTGCAATAAAATTAACCTTACCATCCAGGGCACTTCCCAGCAGTACAACCCCGGATCCCATCCGATCTTTCAGTAAATCGCCAATGGTTCGCAACTCTTCCATGGGCATTTTTTCCACTTCGGCAATGGTTACCTGAATTCCGCTGATCATCACCATTTTCTGGTGGATATCCATAATCGCATTGCCGGCAAATTTCTGTTTCAGTTCGGCAATGGTGCGTTCCTTCTGTTTGTTAATTTCTGCCAATTCGCTTACTTTTTCCAGCAATTGATCAGGATTGGTTTTCATCAGGTTCGATACCTCGACCAGGGTGTCGTCCATTTTTTCGACCAGGTGCCAAGCATTAAAACCGGTTGCTGCTTCAATTCGACGGACACCGGCCGCAACACCACCTTCACTGATGATTTTAAACATCCCCACCTTGGCAGAATTATTGATATGACAGCCGCCGCAAAGCTCAGTGCTGAAATCACCAACCTTGACAACCCGGACAATTTCGCCATATTTTTCACCAAATAGTGCCGTTGCCCCGAGTTCTTTGGCCTTGTCAATATTGGTTTCAAAAATCGAGACATCGTAGGCTGCTAAAATAGCGGTGTTAACAATATCTTCTACCTGGCGTTTTTCATCGCGGGTCATCGCCTGGAAATGGTTGAAATCAAAACGCAAACGATCTGGCGAAACAAATGATCCAGCCTGTTCGACATGATCTCCTAAAACCTGTTTTAAGGCTTTATGCAATAAATGGGTGGAGGTATGGTTGCGCTGCACTGCTTCTCTTAACTCTTTATTGACCTCGGTAATCACGCTTTCACCGACCTTAAAAGTTCCTGACACAACGATACCGGAGTGAATATGGCGGCTCAGGCTACCTTTTTTACAATCACGAATCTCAATCAGGCCGTCGCCTTTTTGGATAACCCCACGATCCCCGGTTTGCCCACCGCTTTCAGCGTAAAACGAAGTCTGATCCAACAGCACCAATACCTCGTCTCCGGCCTTGGCTTCATCCACCAGGTTTTCATTAACGTAGAGACCTAAAATGGTTCCTTCCGCTTCCAGATTATCGTATCCGACAAAGGTGTTGACCGCATCCGGACCCAGAGGATTAAAGGGATCATCTGCCCATACAGCTAAATCACTGTTGAGGCGATCTTGGCGCGCCCGTTCTCGCTGAGCCTGCATTTCTTTTTCAAATTCTTCGGCAATAATGGTCAATCCCCGCTCTTCAACAATTTCCTTGGTCAGATCATAGGGAAAACCATAGGTATCGTAGAGTTTAAAGGCACCACCGCCGGGGAATACCGTTTCTTCCATCTCAATAATTTTATCAAGTTCTTTATTGAGCAGTGCTAAACCCTGATCGATGGTTTCTTTAAATCGTTCTTCTTCAATCCGGATCAGTTTTTGGATAAAATCCTGTTTTTCTTTCAGTTCCGGATAAGCACCTTCCGAAACCCGAATCGCTTCTTTGGCCACATCATACAGGAAAAGATCCTTAATGCCCAATAATTTTCCGTGACGCACAGCCCGACGCAGCAGCCGTCGCAGTACATAACCCCGGCCTTCATTACCTGGCATGACCCCATCCGCAATCATAAA
>CAZEBY010000195.1:0-1768 GCA_964510565.1 uncultured Lachnospiraceae bacterium
ATGAGGATGAAGTCAATTTTTCGATCCTCACAGTCGGCTACCATCCGTAGCAATTGAGGACGTTTTTCCTTTTTCGTGCCCGAGATGCCCTCATCACAGTATATTCCAGCAAATTCCCAAGCCGGATTTGATTTGATGGTGGCTTTGTAATGGCTTACCTGAGCTTCAAGGCTAGCAAGTTGATCATCACTATCTGTCGAAACACGACAGTAGGCTGCGACCCGCAATTTAGGCTTTTCATTAAAATCAGATGTGATTGGATTAATTTTTGTCACTGTTTTCAAAATCTAACCTCCTTGTCAGTGTGACATGTTACCTCTGAATCTGGTAAACATCAACTGTTTTCGGCATGATTTCAGCTAAAGCTGGGGAGAAAACTTCACGATTAAGAGATGTTATCTGCATGAATTCATCAACAGAAAGCATACCTTTTCTTAATAAAGATTCTAAAAAATTCTGAGCTTGAAAGTAATCAAACTCATTTTGCAACTGTTCCGGCGTGGCTGCTTTCTTTACAGGAACAGAATCAGGGGTTATATGTGTCATGTTATTCATAAGTCAGCGCCTCCTATCCGAGGGCGAACAACCCTCTTACTATCCAAAGGACAGAAGGTGGGGGATTGAGTACCGAAAGCAAAAAAATAACCGCCAAGTGAAATCAATCACTCGACGGTATCTTTTATCTTTTTTCGATATCATTTTTTTTATCGGATTGGTTGGTAGGGGAGATATCCGTTTCATTTTCCATCTGGGTGCGGATATTTTGAGTCAGCTTTTCTAGAAACGGCGGGAAGTTGACATTCATATCTTTCATGTTTTCTAAAATGCTGATGATCTCATTACAGATCAGCCACACCGCCACAAAGGATGCGATGACAAAATTGACTCGGGCATCCACTCCAATATACTGACTGGCATAAAGTAAGGTGTAATCAAGAATCGCACCCACGGCGATCAGATAAAACAAACAAACCTTTTTCATGATGCCCTGAAAGCCTTTATAGCTCGAGATCTTATTACCCCGGTACTTGGCTGCTGCCAGACCTGTAATGTAATCAAAGGTGGCCAGAATAAAAAGCAAAATGACTGGCACGGCCAGCATCCCCAACCAACCGGAAAGGGCTGTGAAGGCCACAACGAGGACTAATTTAATCTTATCAAGATATTCCATTTTTATTGTTCTCCTTCAAACTTATTTTTCTCTATTAAAAAAGAGCCCGAAGGCTTCACAATTGTTTTAGATCAGATTCCACTGAGCATTCTGATAATAGTAGGCATTGACGCGTTGAGCTTTGTTATTGCCATCGCCCTTAAACACCCCTGAAACAGGCAGCTTTATGTCAATGCCATTCTGATTAAAGAGCGCAATCCGATGACCGGATGTGAGACTGGAAATCAGCAGATGGTTTGATTCCAAAGTGACATCAGCAGTGGTTTTTATCACCCGGTTGGCAGCACCACTGCCGCAGAAATAAAAAATGTCGGTGCCATAAGAAATAATGGTGCCGCCATTAAAATCCCAAGCCAGTCCGCTTGAAACCGTTGAAAGGGTATTCGTGAGGGTATCCAGCTTAAAAATGCTTTTATCCCAATAAATATAAATATCTGTACCAACAGCGGCGGCTCGACAGTTGGTGTATGCTGCTGGCAAATAGGCCACTATCGTGTAGGTATCGAGAAGGGTATCATATTTAGTAATCCGTGTTGTTGCAGTTGTTAATTGTCAAATTATAAGTGTCAAAACAGTCCTGATTTAATCAAATTATTC
>CAZEBY010000196.1:0-1725 GCA_964510565.1 uncultured Lachnospiraceae bacterium
ATCATTGCCGGTTCGTCGGTCTTTCCAAACGATTACCTGAAAATTGCTGAGGACCTGGGCATGTATCATCTCAAACAGTCCTATGGGCAGACGGAAGCATCGCCAAGTATCACTTTTTCAAGTTACGATGATTCCCTGGAGCGCTGCTCAAAAACAGTGGGGAAAGTCATCAGCAATGTTCAGATACGGATTATCAGTATGGAGACCGGGATGCCATTAGCAGTGGATCAGCCCGGGCGCATTGAAGTCAGTGGCTACAATGTCATGGAAGGTTATTACAAAGATGAGGATGAAACAGCCAAAGTGTTTACTGATGACGGTTGGTTGATCACTGGAGATCTTGGTTATCTCGATCAGGACGGCAATTTATATATTGCCGGCCGAATCAAGGAAATGATCATCCGTTCCGGTGAAAATATTTCGCCAAAAGAAATCGAGGCAGTGATCATTAAGCATGAGGGCGTGGTTCAGGCCAAGGTTTTTGGGATTCCGATGTCGGTGGTCCAGGAAGAAATAGTTGCCTGTGTCGAAGCTCCGGACGGGGGTGTCACGGTCGCTGCAATCAGAGCCTTGATTGCTGATCATCTGGCACCTTATAAAATGCCGAAAGTTATTAAATTATACGAAAAATTTCCCCTGAATGACAGTTGCAAGATTGACGTTAAAAAGATGAAGGAAGAAATTCAATTAGAAATACAAGAGGAGAATTTATAGAATGATTTTTAATGAACAACACGAATTAATTCGTAAGTTGGCAAGCGATTTTGCCAAAAAAGAACTGACATCGGAAGTGTTGGATAAAATAGAAGAGACCGATGTTTTTCCCGAAGAAATTTTGAATAAAATGGGTAAAGCCGGATTCTTTGGAATTAAAATTCCCAAGGAACTGGGCGGCGCCGGATCGGATCACCGGGGCTATGTTGTGGTGATGGAAGAAATCGCCAGAGCCAGTGCGGTTGCCAGTCTGTATGTGTCTTCACCAAATTCACTGAGTGGTGGCCCGCTATTGTTATCAGGTACCGAGAAACAACTGGAAAAGTACCTAAAACCAGTTGTTACCGGTGAAAAAATCCTGGCCTTTGGATTGACCGAGCCCGGTGCCGGGTCTGATGCCAGCGGGATGACAACAACGGCGGTGGAAGATGGCGACAGTTATATCTTAAATGGACGAAAAACATTTATCACCATGGCACCATTTTCCGATTATGCGGTGATCTATGCCAAAACCGATATGAGCCGAGGCGCAAAAGGGATTACCGCCTTCATCGTTGATATGAAAGCGGAAGGCGTTTCCTGCGGGAAACCCGAACATAAGATGGGTCTGATTGGCTGTGCCACCAGCGATATCATTCTGGAAAATGTCCGGGTGCCGAAAGAGGATATGCTCGGTGAACTCAATCAGGGCTTTACCAATGCCATGAAAACTCTGGACGTCGGTCGAATCGGCGTTGCGGCCCAATCCATCGGGGTGGCTCAGGCAGCTCTGGATGAAGCCATTCAATACGCCAAGGACAGAAAACAGTTTGGCCGACGGATTGCCGACTTCCAGGGTATCAGCTTCATGATTGCCGAAATGGCCACCAAGCTGCAGGCGGCCAAACATCTGGTTTACGATGCGGCCTATAAGAAAGACACCAATCAGAATGCGACGACGGCGGCTTCCATGGCGAAGTTCTACGCTTCGGAAGTCTGCAATGAAATCTGTGCCAAAGCGGTTCAGATCCA
>CAZEBY010000197.1:0-1721 GCA_964510565.1 uncultured Lachnospiraceae bacterium
GCCTTTAAAAAACATGTTGTGATCATCTTTGATGAATGCCACCGGTCGCAGTTTGGTGATATGCATAAAAAAATCGTCACCGCCTTCAAACACTATCACATTTTTGGTTTTACCGGGACGCCGATTTTTGCCACCAATGCCGGCAGTGGCGGCAACCCGGCCATGCGCACCACCCCCCAGGCCTTTGGCGACAAGCTGCATACCTATACCATTGTCAATGCCATCAATGACGGCAACGTGCTACCCTTTCGGATTGACTATATCAACACCGTCAAGATGAAAGAGGGGCTGGCAGATAAAGTGGTGGCCGCCATCGATACCGAAGCAGCGCTGGCCGACCCGGCCCGGATCCGGGCGGTTGTCACTTATCTGCTGGAGCATTTTGACCAGAAGACCAAGCGCAACCATTTCTATTCGCTTAAGGGTCAGCGGGTCGCCGGCTTTAACTCGATTTTGGCGGTCAGTTCGATCCCGGTGGCGAAAAAGTATTATCATGAGCTGAAAAAACAGCTGGCCGATCAGGGCCGGGCGCTTAATGTCGCCACCATTTTCAGCTTTTCCGCCAACGAAGCCGATCCCGAGGATGTCTTCCCGGACGAAGATTTTGATACCGAAAGCCTTGATCAATCCTCCCGGGATTTTCTGGAAGCGGCCATCGCTGATTATAACGCCGATTTTAATACCAACTATGATACTTCGGCCGACAAGTTTCAAAACTACTATAAAGACCTGTCGCTGCGGATGAAAAACCGGGAGGTCGATCTGTTGATTGTCGTGAATATGTTTTTAACCGGCTTTGATGCCACCACCCTCAACACCTTGTGGGTCGATAAAAACCTCAAGCAGCACGGCCTGATTCAGGCCTTCTCGCGGACCAACCGGATTCTTAATGCGGTTAAAACTTATGGTAACATTGTCTGTTTCCGGGATTTGCAGGAGCAAACCGACGCCGCCATCGCCCTCTTTGGCGATAAGGATGCCGGCAGCATCGTGTTGCTGAAAAACTTTGACAGCTATTATTATGGCTTTGACGAAGCGGGTCAGCATCACCCCGGCTACACCGAGCTGATCGCCGAGCTGGGTCAAAAATTCCCGCTGGGTGTGGCGATCAGCGGGGAACAGAACCAGAAGGATTTTATCCGGCTGTTCGGGGAAATCCTGCGGCTTAAGAATATCCTGACGGCCTTTGACAACTTTTTCGGCCGGGAAATTCTGACCAACCGGGATTTTCAGGACTACCAGAGTCTTTATCTGGATCTCTATCACGACTTTGTTGATGATCACAAGGCTGACAAGGAACGGATCAACGACGATATTGTCTTTGAAATTGAACTGATCCGCCAGGTCGAAATCAACATCGATTATATCCTGATGCTGGTGGCCCAATACCATGCCTCCAACTGTGAAGACAAGAGTATTCTGGTGGCGATTGATAAGGCCATCGGCGCCAGTATTGAGCTGCGCAGCAAGAAGGTCCTGATTGAACACTTTATTGAGACCGTCAATGCGTCAACCAAGGTGGACGAGGCGTGGCGCCGCTTTGTCGATGAGCAGAAAGAGAGCGACCTGACCGCACTGATCAGTACCGAAAAACTCAAACCGGTTGAAACCAGAAAATTTTTAGGTAACGCCTTCCGAGATGGGGCGCTGAAAACCAGCGGCACCGACATCGATAAGATCATGCCGCCAGTGTCACGCTTTGGAGGTGGCAACCGGGCCGC
>CAZEBY010000198.1:0-1689 GCA_964510565.1 uncultured Lachnospiraceae bacterium
TCTCGACCTCCAGCGTGACAGGCTGGCATTCTAACCAACTGAACTACCAGGCCGCTTGTATAAAAATGGTGGTCGCAACAGGGCTCGAACCTGTGACCCCCTGCTTGTAAGGCAGGTGCTCTCCCAGCTGAGCTATGCGACCATCAGTTGAGATACAAGCGTTATTATACGGCAGTAAAAACTAATTGTCAACCATTTTTAGATATTTTTTTCATTTTTATTTTTTCTCGGCAATCACCTGAATGCGCTCCCCTTCATTACTCCCCTGCATAAAGGTACCAAAGTCATAATACTTCATGTTCTTAAAGCCAATATTGACCAAACACCGATGGATATCCTCAATGGTATAGAAATACTGAACCTGTGTCTCTTCATGGCGATTATAGGTACCATTCTTGTTTTTCTCAAAGAAAGTCAGATTAAAATACATCGCATTTTCGTCAAAATGCGGCTCGTTTTCCCAAACGCAGAAAATATCGTCCAAATCATAAACATAGGTATTATCGATAATGGTTTTTTTATATTTCGTGACGGTATTGACATCAAAAAGTAAAATCCCTTCACTTTCCAGACATTCAAAACTGCTGAGAAAAAAGCTCTGCAAGGCTGCCAGATCCGGTAAATAATTAACACTGTCACAACAGGAAATAACTGCATCAAAGGTTTGGTTGATCTGAAAATTGCTCATATCACCTAAATAGAACTGAATATTTTTAAGCCCCATCCGATCTGCTTTTTCGTCGGCTACGGTCAGCATTGCTTCGGATAAGTCCACCGCTGTCATGTTGATCCCTGTCTGGGCCAGATTACAGGTGATGTTTCCTGTACCACAGCCAAATTCCATTACATTTTTTATTTCACGCCTGCTGTTTAAAAATAACCGTTGAAGATAATCCGACCATTTCGTATAATCAATTTCTTTCATCAGTTCATCATAAACCTGTGCAAATTCTTCGTACATCGTTATTCTCCTAATTCGTATTTTTTTGAGTAGCTGATCAGTTTTAGCGACGCTTCCAGACCTTTTAACAGGACGCGCTCATCAAAATTAAAATCTGCCGTATGCAGATTCTTATCAAACCCTTTTGCTGCATTACCGGTACCTAAGCCGATGTATAAGCCCGGCACTTCTTTCTGAAAAAAAGAAAAATCCTCCGATAACATGACTTTGCGAAATCGAACCCGGTTTTCCGGGGGAATCAGCGCCTTAAAAATTTCATAAAGCCTGTCATGATTAACAACCGGCGGGTACATTTCGACAAATTCCAGCTCAATCTTGCAGCCGTGAGTCAGTTCGACCCCTTTAACAACTTCCGCGATCCGGCGATGCAGTTTCTGATGACTTTTTTCACTAAACGAACGGATCGTCCCGCCCAGCTTCACTTCATCGGCCACGACATTAACCCGGGTTCCCCCGTTGAGTAAACCAATTGAGATCACCACACTCTCCATCGGATTGGTATTGCGACTGACAATGCTCTGAAAGCAGGTGATTAATGAAGCGCTGGCGACAATCGCATCCATTGACCGTTGCGGTTCAGCGGCATGACCACTGATGCCATGCACGGTGATAAAAAACTCGCTGTTTTGACCCATCATCGGCCCGGCCTTTGTTCCCAGCTTGCCTTCTTCAATAAAGGGAAAGAGATGATAGCCAAAAATAGCTTTAACCGGATATTTGTTAAAGAT
>CAZEBY010000199.1:0-1684 GCA_964510565.1 uncultured Lachnospiraceae bacterium
ATCCTGCCGATCCGGAATATTTAAAAGCGGTTCGAAAAATCTGTGATGAACAAAACATCGTGTTGATTTTTGACGAGGTCCAAACGGGGATTGGCCGTTCAGGGAAACTCTTTGCTTACCAACAATATGGCGTTGTACCGGATGTGGTGACCATGGCCAAAGGCTTAGGTGGCGGGGTACCCATCGGTGGTATTATTGCCAAAGATCATGTAGCCGAAGTTTTTACCCCGGGAACCCATGCATCCACTTTTGGGGGCAATCCATTTGTCACAGCTGCCGCTAAATATGTCATTGAAACCCTGACTGCACCGGGATTTTTTGAAGCGGTGACGGAAAAAGGGGATTATCTAAAAGCCAAACTGGAAGCCTTGAAAAAAGACCATCCGGCCATTAAAGAGGTGCGTGGCATGGGCCTGATTGTGGGGATTCAGATTGATGCTGACCTGCCGGCCATTGTTGCCAAGGCGATGGAAAAAGGCTTGCTTTTGATTACTGCCGGCAGCAATGCCATTCGCTTTGTCCCACCACTGGTGGTTACCAAAGAAGAAATTGATCAGGCTGTTCAGATTTTTGCTGAATGTCTATAGAAATAAAACGGGGCGATCCACCCCGTTTCAGACTGTCAAAAAAGCTAACCCAGTACCGACAATTGTTATATCCTGTTGTACGCATCGGAGCGGATACGGCGAGGCCTGTCCGATTCCGCAGCGAACAACAGATTAACAATTGGTCGGTACGGTAGCTTATCGACAAACTCAAACGGGGCGATCCGCCCCGTTTTTTTAATGTTTTTTTAGCAAGATAGTAGCTTTGGTGCCCTGATTGATTTCACTGGTGATCATCAGCTTGCCCCGATGAATGCTGATGATGCTATCAATAATTGATAATCCCAGGCCCGAACCGCCAGTGGCCCGGGAACGGTCGCTGCTGATGCGGTAAAAACGTTCCTTGATTTTTTCAAGCTCAGAGGCGGGGATCCCACAACCCGTATCGCTGACAATGATTTCATTTGTGGTTTTATTATGGACGCGACAGCTCAGGGTGATGGTTCCACCAGCCGGAGTGTATTTGCGGCTATTGTCCAGCAGTCCGCGAATCGCCTGGATCAGCAGGCCTTCATTACCCCGGACAAAGGCGTGGTCACAGGATTCCATGAGATAGTGATGATCCGGATCAATCATCTGACACTGGTAAAAAATCTTCTCGAGTAGCGCCGATACATCCAAGATCACAAAATCTTCATCGAAATAATTGTTTTCAATTCGCGTAATCAACAATAAATCTTCGACCATCTTATTCATCCCCTGAATTTCATCCCGAATCGCTTCAATCGATTCGTCCCGAAGCTGCGGATCGTTTTTGCCCCAATCGGATAAAATATCAATAT
This sequence comes from uncultured Lachnospiraceae bacterium, assembly GCA_964510565.1. Classification (GTDB taxonomy): domain Bacteria; phylum Bacillota; class Clostridia; order Eubacteriales; family Eubacteriaceae; genus Acetobacterium. The sequence goes on from CAZEBY010000199.1 coordinate 1,388, forward strand.
AGCCCTGAATCACCGTCAGGGGAATACGCAGTTCATGGGAGGCATCAGAAACAAAGCGCTTCTGGTTATTAAAAGCGGACTCGAGTTTTTTTATCATCTGGTTTAAAGACATGATCAGCTGATCCAGCTCATCCTTGTTGCCAGTTTCTTCGATCCGCACATTTAAATTGTTTTCGGTGATATTTTTAGCGGTTTCGGATATTTCAATCAGCGGCTTCAGGGTTTGTTTGGTACCGTAAATGCCAATAAAAATAATCGATATTAATCCGAGGATACTGATGGCGATCATCAGAATAA
>CAZEBY010000200.1:0-1662 GCA_964510565.1 uncultured Lachnospiraceae bacterium
CCTCATCTTCATACATAAAACCACACTGATGTGCCAGTTCATGGGTCATCGTGGCCGGAATCATGTATAAATTGATGGCAGGCACCGTCAGCCTTCAAAAGCCCAGGATTTTTTCAAATCGCTGGTAAATCTGTTCGGGATCAATGCTGACCGTTGCCGGAGCATCACTGACTCATCTGTTTTTGTCACACAAGTGGTAAGCGGCAACGATATCTTTTATGGCTGTGGCAATATCTTTTGCTTTTTGATCCTTGATCCCAATTTTCCTGGCGACTTCCAAAATATCGCTAAACCCTGGATTTTTACCGTTGCCATTAACGCAGGTGGCATGTTCGCCGCCAATCGAAACACTATCCGTTAAATCATAAGCGGGTGAAAGAATCCAGCCCTGTTTTTTTTCATCATAAAGAAACGTGAAGTTCTTCGAATGGTCATCGCGATTATGGGCAAAAACATTGAAGCACATCAGCCGATACATCTTTTCAACCTCAGCATAATCCTTAGTCAATTCCAGGGTCAGCTTCATCAGTATGTTGTAATCCAAATTGGGGATCCGATGAGAAGTCTCCAGCATCCCACTTACTGAAAGCATATGAATCCGTTTTTCGCCGCCCTGTTCATCTCGTTTTCGATCAAATCTCCGGGTGCCAAAATATCCCGGACCAGTATTTGAGGTAAAGAGCTTTGTTTCTTCCATCTCAATACCGCATTCTCTGGCACACAAAGAATATCGATATTCCTGGACCCCAATGCTTTTTATATCTTCTGATGAAGGAAATTTGATGATCCAATCGATATCATTGATCTTTGTTAAGATCTTCGGTCTGGCCCCGCCGGAAGAACCGCCAAGACTGAAGAGATCATCCAGATTATCCGAATCGTCCGTTATGAGCATCTTTGCACACTCAGCTGCAATTTCATCAAGATCAACGGCCGGATTCGATAAATCAAAGTGATGAACCGGTTCATAGGTCAATGCGCCCATCCCCGATGAACCAACGATGGCCAAACGATCCAGACTACTGATTTCAAAGGGATTGATATGATTTTTTAATAACAACCGATCAACCAGCAACCGCCCCCAGCCATCCGGAAGACTATCCGCAAACACTCCAAATAAGCCTTCAAAGGGATCAACCTTGGGAATAAAGACACGCTGCACCAGTGGCAGTGAAAATGGGCTGATCGAAAAGCCATCAGACAACCATTCTTTGGTATATTCGAAAGCTACCTGCCGATTCTGGTAAAGTGCCATGACCCCCACAGGCCGATCATGATACCGAACCGTCAGTTTTTTAATCCTGTTCATCGATTACCTCCTGGATGGATAAAAAAGGTTGCTCCACAAATAAGTTAATCAGTTCATCTTCACAGTTTAAGGCAATAGCGATTTTTGTCAGGGATAATAATGAGATTTCCCCACTGCGTTCAAACCGTTTCAGCGAACCCAGGCTGACCCCTGATTTTTCACTCAGTCTTTCCTGTGACAGCTTCTGCCGTTTACGGATGCTGCGAATCCGCCGGGCAATTAATATACCGATTTCGAGGGGTGTTTTTTGATTTAAAAATTCTATATTCATAGTTAATATATTAGCTGATACGAGTGTTTTTGTCAATAATTAGCTATTATATTAGCTGACTTAATTCGTTTTTTGCAATATG
>CAZEBY010000201.1:0-1606 GCA_964510565.1 uncultured Lachnospiraceae bacterium
CACCATCTGGCTTTTCCATAGCGGAATGGTGTTCACAATAGAAGACTGAATTTTTTCGGCCATCAGGGTATCGTTATGCTGTACCAGTCGGATCTGCGGTGCCATCTGGATGGAAATCATCCGGGTCAGCTCCAGATCATGAATTTTTTTCTCAAAGCGATTGCACATTGCTGACAAATCGTTAACCGCCTGGGCATCTTCCGGTAGTCCACTGATCTGCGACCGTTTAATCAATTCCGGCAATTCTTTAGTTTCAACTTCCTGAAGTTTCTTTTTTCCGGCCAATATATACATTGATAATTCTTTGAAATAGGTTTTATTAACATCATAAAGCTTATCCAGCATCGCCACATCTTTTAACAGTTGCACCTGATGTTTTTCCAGGGCTTCACAGATCCGATTAACATTACTTTCAGCTGAGGCATACCGGGTCTGCATCGAGCTGAGCTTATTGCTGCTTTTTTTGAAAAACCCTAAAAAGCCCTTGTCTTCTTCCTCGATATCAAAATTTCGCAGCTCCATCACCATGTCCCCGAGCATTTTCCCGACTTCACCCATGTCTTTGGTACGGACATTGTTCAGGGCTGTTTCGGAAAAATCGGCAATTTTTTTCTGGGCTCCAACCCCAAACTGCATCACCAGACTGGAATTGGTCAGGTCAATTTTGCTGGCAAAATCGTCGACCATCCGACGTTCTTCCGGAGTCAGCCGGCTTTCATCAAATACTTCCCGTTCCCCCCGAAGCTCCTGATGGGCATTGGCAGTTACGGCTTTTTCTTCCTCAAATGGGTCAAAGGTCAGGGTCGGGGTTACCTGGGAATAATCATTCATATTATCTTCCATTGCAATTCTCCTAGATTATTATTTTAGACTGGCATACAAAACTGTTATTAGTTTACTTTGAAATCGCGCAATTATTTTTTGAAATCTCTTTTGGTCAGGCCTTCCTGAGCCAGCATGGTGTTGAGCACCGAAATGTCGGTGGAGACATCCATGGCGGTATCCTCATAAAAACTGTCAAGCAGGTTTTCAAAGGCATGGCTGATGGTGTCTAAGGTCTCCTCGATTTCTTTTTTGGTGGCCATGATATTGGTCCCTTGAATCGGTTCGGCATCCAGATCCCGATAGACCGAAACCAACTTTAGGGTGGTGGGTAGATAATAGCCCATAAATTTGCGGATTTCCGGCAAACCACCGGGGTTTTCTTCAATAAATTCGAAAATCTTGGTGATCACTTTTTCCAGTCGTTCCAGTTTTTGGGAAATCACTTCGCCTTCTATGGCAACATTCGCCTCATTGATCTGCCGGATGGTATCCTGACCTTCAGCAATGACCTCATGCACCGCCTTCATTTCCGGATTTTCGGCTTCAAGCTTCCTTTTTTGATCCAGTTCCGCCTGTTCCATGCGCGCTTTTTCTTCTACCAGTTTTTTTCCTTCTTTAAGTTTTAAATGGTTCTGATAGGCTTCATCACTGATCAGTAAATACTCCTCATCATCATCAAAGCGTCCCTGGGGAAACATTCCCAGGCTGATCATTTTGCGCAGATCTTTGACCACATATTTCTTACTGCGACCAATCGGATCAGACAAATCACTGATCTTAC
>CAZEBY010000202.1:0-1565 GCA_964510565.1 uncultured Lachnospiraceae bacterium
GGATACAGGTGCGCAGGGCTCCCCGGGTGGCCATCAGCACATCAGCATAGTCCTGTAGCGGCGGAATGGCCAGATCGATTCGTTCCAAGCCCTGGGTGGGGCCCATGATATAGCCATGATCAAAGGCCAGCATGACTGTGTGACCGCTGCCGGGATCAAAAATTTTTGACAGCCGGGTTTTCATGCCCCAGTCCACATCGTCCATCCCTTTGACGTGAAAATTTCGTTTTTCCATGGGGCGGTCAAAACCAAAGTCTTTGGCTTTTTTGATTGAATCCTGATCGGCCATAATTATCGACACAAATATGGCGTTTTAGCCGGAGCTTCCCAATAAGCCAGTTTTTCCGGATCCATCCGGGCAAAGAAAAGTTGGAAGCCGGCCTGTTCCTGAACCGTCAAAACTTCTTCAACCCAGCTGGTCACAATCCTGATGCCTTTTTCGCTGAGGTATTTGTGAACCCGACGGAAGATCAACAGCATTTCCATGATCGTGGTGGCACCGGTGCCGTTAACGATCACCATCACCTCTTCACCGGCCTTCAGATCGAGATCTTTAAGGAGGGCATCGGCCATGATCACCGCGGTTTCATCCGCGCTGGCCATTTTCTGGCGACCGCCGCCACCCTCGCCATGTTGACCCATGCCAACTTCCATTTCATTTTCACCGAGATCGGCAAAGGATGCGCCATTCTGGGGGTGGGTAGCGGTTTTGCAGGCCACTGCAATGGTCGCCATATTGTCGGCAAAATCCTGGGCCAGGGCCGCCACTTCGGCCAGCGATTTGCCCTGAGCGGCAGCAGCGCCACAGATCTTATAAAGCGGTACACAGCCGACCAGGCCACGACGGTTGGCGGCGTCAGAGCGGGGGGCATTGGCAATATCTTCCTGGGTGACCACTTTAATAACATTTAGTCCCAGTTTTTCGACCTCTTTCATGGTCCGGTCACCGGCTAGCATATCACCGGCATGGTTTAAGACCACCAACAGCACGCCTTTGCCCTTGTCAGCCAATTTTAATGCTTCCACCACGGCTTTATAACCGGGGGCCGCAAAAATATCGCCAACGACCGAGATATCGATCATCCCTTCACCGACAAAGCCTTCCAGCGCTGGTTCATGACCGGCGCCGCCGATGGTGACAATGGTAACCCGGTCGGCAGTGGCCAGCCCCTTGTTGATGATCAGATTGTGGTCAGTAACTTCAAGAATGCTGGGGTTTGCCAGGGCCAGGCCCTCTAATAATTCTGCCGTAATATTATCTGGATTGTTAATAAATTTTTTCATCGTCATGGTTTTTCCCCTTATTTATTAAAATTTGATGAGTGAGAATGGTTATTTCATTTCCATCAGTTCAAGAACGGTACCGTTAACTTTGACAAAAGCAATATCCAGATGTTCATCAACCGTCATCCGTTCGTTTAAAACAATGGCCTGGTGATCCGTGATAAAGGTATCGATGTTAGGTACCTTATAGGCAATATGGGTAAAATTGACCACATCCGGATGAAGCGGGGTACCCTCTTCAAATCTCAAATACTCAAACTTGAAAGGATTATTGTCCGGTC
>CAZEBY010000203.1:0-1546 GCA_964510565.1 uncultured Lachnospiraceae bacterium
GGTTCCACCGAACGGATTCAAAATGTTGCCAAACGCATCATTGCCAAGAAACAAAATGGTCATCAGGTTGTCGTCGTGGTTTCGGCCATGGGCAAAACCACCGATGATCTGGTCAAGCTGGCCTATGACATCAATCCTTCCCCACCCAAGCGGGAAATGGACCGGCTTTTGTCCACCGGCGAGCAGATTTCCATTTCACTGCTGTCGATGGCGCTGCAGGCGATGGGTCACGATGCCATTTCTTTTACCGGCCCCCAGGTCGGCATCCGCACCAGCGGCCGCCATACCAAATCCCGGATTGAAGGGATTGATACCACCAAGATTTTAGAATCGTTAAATAACGATAAAATCGTCATCATTGCCGGCTTTCAGGGGGTTAATGAAAATGACGATGTCACTACCCTCGGCCGCGGCGGCTCCGACACCAGCGCTGTCGCGCTGGCCTGTGTACTGGAGGCTCCCTGTGAAATCTACACCGATGTCGAAGGGATCTACGGGGTTGACCCGCGGCTTTATCCCAAAGCCAAGAAGCTTGACACCGTTTCGTACGAAGAAATGCTGGAAATGGCCAGTCTCGGCGCCGGGGTCATGCATCCCCGGGCGATCGAGCTGGGCAGCAAATACGACACCCCGATCTGGGTCGCCTCCAGCGAATTCGAAATTCCCGGCACCATCATAACAAAAGGAGAAAACAACATGGAAGGACAATCCATCACCGGCGTGGCCATTGACAATGACGAAATTATGATCACCATCCGTGACGTTCCCTTTGACCGGAACATCACCTCCCAGTTCTTCAGTCAATTTGCCACCAAAAGCATTAACATCGATATGATCAGCCAGAGCGCCCCAATCGATGATCTGATTAATATTTCATTTACCGCCCCGGCCTCGGATCTGGAGGATGCCAAAAAACTACTCGCTGCTTTTCAGGAAAAACACCCCGGTATTGGCGTAATTATCAACGAGCAGGTTTCCAAGCTGTCAGTCGTCGGCATCGGCATGCGCAGCCAGTCCGGCGTGGCCGCCAAGTTTTTTGCGCTGCTGGCGGATAACAACATCCAGATGCTGATGATTACCACCTCGGAAATCCGAATCAGCTGTATTATTCCCGCCAAAGATAAGGATAAAGCCGTCACCGCCACCGCCGAAGCCTTCGATTTATAGAATATAGTGATCACCAACAAAAATAAACCAGCATTTCAGACGATCAGGTCTGAGATGCTGGTTTTTTAATTTTACAGTCAGCGCTTACGCTTGTTTGGGATGACGGGGATATTTGGCAACGATATCAATAGCCCGGGTCAGTTCACTGGTTAGATCCGCCCGATGTTGATTGGTCATTTCTTCGACTTTTGAAAACAACAGTCCTTCGTGGGTCACAAAATAAGCCGGTTTCAGTTTGTTCAGGGCAATTGCTTTGATATCTTCAAGACAGAGCGCACAGGTGCACAGTTCCGGATACTGCTCAAGCATATGTGGTAAAAATGCATCAACCGCATCCTCCATGTAATTCTTTAACATCTTTTTCCCTCCAAGGTTTGTC
>CAZEBY010000204.1:0-1521 GCA_964510565.1 uncultured Lachnospiraceae bacterium
GGTGTATGATGTATTTATAATAACCCCTCCCCATATGGGGTGGATCATTAAGGAGGTCGCCATGAATAAAAACCAATTCCATATCAGCGGCATGACCTGCACAGCCTGCGCCAGTGCGATTGAACGAAAGGTCGGTCAAATAAGCGGCGTCGCATCGGCGGTCATTAATTTCTCAAATGAAAAACTAATTGTCGAACACGACCCGGATCTTGCCCCGGTGTCACTGATTATCCGTACCATCGAAGCGCTGGGTTACGGCGCCGTGTTGGCTGACCCGGACAAAGCTGCCCGTATTACTAACAAAGAAACCGGCAAACCCGGTTATCAAAGCCAGATCGACGAGGTCAAATTTCGCTTAATCACCGCGCTGGTGTTTACGCTGCCCCTGGTTTATCTGGCCATGGGTCCGATGCTTAGCTTACCGATCCCCGCTTTTCTGGCCGGTGAGCAGAATTTGCTGCTTAATGCCTTAACCCAGATGTTTTTGACCCTACCGGTTATTTTTCTGTGTCGCCATTTTTACATCAATGGCTTTAAAGCACTGGCCAAACGGATTCCCAATATGGATTCACTGGTGGCCGTCGGCACCAGCGCCTCCTTTATTTATGGCGTGGTGGTGCTTTTCATCCTGGCCTATGGGTTTTCCTACGATAACATGGCGTTGATCCACCATTATTCACATGAACTCTATTTTGAATCCACGACGGTTATCCTGGTATTAATTACCCTGGGAAAATTTCTTGAAACAAAAGCCAAGGGAAAAACTTCTCAGGCCATCGAAAAACTGATTGCGCTGGTGCCCGACACTGCCCGGGTTTTAAAAAATGATGTGGAAGTTGAAATTAGCATTGAGGCCGTCCAAATTGATGATCTTGTGATCATTCGCCCCGGCGAGAGGATTCCGGTTGACGGCGAAATCCTGACCGGACATTCCAGCGTCGATGAGTCACTGCTCACCGGTGAAAGCTTGCCGGTCGAAAAATCCGTGGGCGACTTTGTCATCTCCGGCAGCATCAATAAAACCGGCTCCTTTGAATTTAGGGCGACTAAAATCGGCCAGGATACGACACTCAGCAAGATTATTCAACTGGTCGAGGAAGCCCAATCATCAAAGGCCCCGATTGCCAGAATTGCCGATGAAATCAGCCGCTACTTTGTTCCGGCAGTGATGAGCATTTCGCTACTGACCTTTGTGCTCTGGATGATCCTCGGCTATGGGTTGTCCTTTGCTTTATCGGCAGCGATATCGGTTTTAGTCATTTCCTGCCCCTGTGCGTTGGGACTCGCTACCCCCACCGCAATTATGGTCGGCACCGGAAAAGGTGCTGAAAAAGGCATCTTGTTCAAGAATGGACCAGCCCTGGAAATTCTCGGAAAATCCAACACCATCGTCTTTGATAAAACCGGTACCCTGACCATCGGCTCGCCATCCGTTACCGATATCATTCTTTATGATTCCGAAATCGATTCGGATCAGTTATTACAACTCACGGCTTCGCTGGAAAAAAAATCAGAGCACCC